>NZ_JBNNTL010000001.1:0-33380 GCF_050278745.1 Lysinibacillus sp. NPDC094403
GATCCCTCAAAGACGATGAGGTAGATAGGTTCGAGGTGGAAGTGTGGTGACACATGGAGCTGACGAATACTAATCGATCGAGGACTTAACCAAAAAAGTTTGAAACATTCAATGCACCGTTTATCCAGTTTTGAAAGAACAAAACCTTTCAACTAAGGGTTTCAAGATACGAGTAGTTCGAGGAAGCGATGGAGAGAGGAAAGAAGCGTACTCAAGTACGTGACTGACTGAACGACAGAAGCTGACGAAGAAATACGACGTATATTGAAAGCCGACAATAGTCTAGTGATGATGGCAAAGAGGTCACACCCGTTCCCATACCGAACACGGAAGTTAAGCTCTTTAGCGCCGATGGTAGTTGGGGGCTTCCCCCTGTGAGAGTAGGACGTCGCTAGGCTCCTAGAAAAGTCGAGGATTTATTCCTCGGCTTTTTTTCTATGGAAATAAATGAACTATGGAAAACGAACCGATAAGTTATTTTGTTACTTTAGATTTAATTTCTCTCAGTAAATGTCTTTTGTACCGAAATCGTAGCGACAGATACAGAAGTCACCCACTTCTATAGGCGGTAAGATTAATGCGGGTTTTAAGTCATCTTTCAGCGAGTGTCTAAACATCCACCTAAACTGAGTGACCAACATCTTCCGCTGCCGCTTCGCTTTCGAGCAGATAAAACCCTTTTGCTGTCGCTTCGCTTTCGTATAGACAAAACACATTGCTGGACGCTACGTTAGCACTACGCTTTCACACAAAACACATCAGCGGCTGTCGCTACGTTTTCGCACAAAACATATCTGTGGCTGCCGCTACGCTTTCGCACAAAAAACATTTGCAGGCCGAAGCACAAAGCTGATTCAGGACGCAATTATGCCGAGGCATAATTGATTGGGAAGTAATGAAGTGAAGTACAGTATAAGGAAATTTTAGAAGTTGAATTGCTGCAAGCCCCAGCGGCATCGACAAAGTAAGGTATAAATTTGCTGGATGGTATAAGGTTATAGAGGAGCATGCAGTAGCATACGCGTAAGAGATGTATCGTATATTCGATACATCTCTTTTTTCTTTGTACACTCGGTATGAGTATGAACTTATAGATAGAAGGATAAGAAAGTCCTGTTTTTAAGAAGGAACATCACGATCCAAGCTCAAAAAAAAGTTGAAAATAATTATCATAAAGAATCAAATAAGCAGGTTTATCAACTTTTGTTCAAAAGTGAACAAAAGTTGATTTGCATCTCTCCCCCGTAGGTTTTAATCTAAATGAGCATAATCCTTAAGACAAAAGGATGTCGATGTTAGATAAAAGGAATCCCTTTTGTTTTGATTTACTGATGTAATAATTTAAAAAAGTAGTTAGAAAATGGTTTTCGATAATTCGACAGTTGCAAGCAATACAGAAGGTGTACCATCACTATTTTAAATGTGAAATTATTGAATAATATCTCAATAGTAACAATTGTCTTGGTGATACCTAACAGAAAATATTCAAACGAAGTTAGAATTTTAAGAAAATTTATTTAGAAATTCACCATTATCAAATTATGCTAAGAAAGCAACAAAAGTTGATTTTAATTCTTTTGTAAAATACGCTACAATCTGTAATTGTAAGAGATGAAAAGTAAAAAAAGAAATAAAAGAGAAAAAATATGTTTAAAGAAGTTCAAATTGAGGTATAGGTTAAGTGTAAAAAGTAAACAAACTAGTATTTGTGATAATAATAGTGATGTTTCTAACTATTTCTTTTTCATCTAATGCTAAATCGTAAGCCCTTGATTCGGAAAGCTTCCATCGTTTATGGGCCAAGAAAAAATCCACAAATGAGGGATGTATCTTATTTAAGAATAACATTTTCTGGGTTGTTATTTACCGTACCAGCATTTTATCTGATACGTAAATATAAATAAATATACAATATGAAATGGGAGGATGGTTGACTGGAAAGGATGTACTTTTTTGCTTAAAAACTGTAATTTTATTACAAATTAATTAAAAATAGTTAATTAATAATTTAACTATTAAGTAGTAAGTGTTATTTACCGTATTAGCATTTTTTCTAATACGTAAATATAAAAAATACATGAAAGGAGAATTTAAACAATGAAGAATAAGGCTATGCAATTTGTGGCAATCGCCACTTTACTAAGTTGTACGGCGATTTCTCCATTATTTGCTTCAGCAGAAGAAGGTGAAACAGAAGAAAAAGAAAAAGTAGTTAATTACGTATCGAATGGAATGGTGGCATTTATTCCGAATGAAGATTCACAAGGCCCGGTAGATCCGACTGATCCAGATCCAGAGAAGCCGGTAAATCCAGTAGATCCGACAGATCCAGAAGGTCCGAAACCGGGAACTGGAAGCCCACTTGGCCTTGATTTTGTATCGAGTCTCGATTTTGGTATTAATGAAATCTCGAACAAAGAAAAGATTTATTATGCGAATGCACAGGTGTTAACTTCTAGTGACGGAAGTAGATATGTACCTAACTATGCTCAAATCTCAGATAACCGCGGAACAAATGCCGGATGGAAATTAACCGTTAAACAAGAAGGTCAGTTTGCTAATGCTGCAGCGCAAAATAAGAAATTAACAGGCGCACAAATCAAATTTGTGAATCCGACTGTTACAGGTAAAACAGTAGTGACACCGCCAACAGCAGCTAAAGAAATTACGTTAGATCCAAATGGCGCTGAGTCACTTGTCATGTCAGCAAATCCAACAGAAGGAGCTGGACTTTGGGTAAACCTTTGGGGGCAGGTAGATGAGATGACGAATGCTGCAGGTGAGAAAGTACAAAAAAACAAAGCGATTTCCCTTTCTATTCCAGGAGAAACGCCAAAAGATGCTGTTACATACAGTACAAAATTAACATGGAACTTATCGGATGTTCCAGGTAACAAATAATAATAAAGGATGATGAAACATGAAAATCAATACTAATTTAAAAGCTCTAGGCGTAGCAACAACAATGTTAACAGGTTTGGTATTAGGAGGAAGTGTCACTTCTTATGCGGCAGATGGTGGCGAGTATCAAACGAATGCAATTATCGAATTTGAATCAGCTACTGACATCATTACTCCACCAATGGATCCAACTAATCCGGATAATCCAAATCCAGTAAATCCAGTAGATCCAACTGATCCAAACGGCCCAAAGCCGGGTACACCTGGTCCATTAAGTATTGACTATGCATCTAGCTTAGACTTTGGTAAGCAAAAAATTACTTCTACCAATCAAGTTTACAAAGTACAACCGCAAAAATTTAACGGTCGTGGCGACGGTCCGAACTATGTTCAAGTAACAGATAGTCGTGGTACTGAAAAAGGTTGGTCATTGCAAGTGAAACAAAATGGTCAATTCAAGAGCACTACAGATAAAGAACTAACGGGTGCTGAAATTACTTTTAAAAATGCATGGGTGAATACAGCCTCTGCATCTACAAAACCATCTATTGTAAAAACTTCATTTAGTTTAAAACCAGAGGGGATGGGTGTAGCTGAAAACATTATGTCTGCCAAAGCAAATGAAGGGTCCGGTACTTATGTATTAGTATTTGGTGATGACGCTACAGCAGCGGATAGTATTGAACTTTCTATCCCAGGTTCAACTACGAAATATGCAGAAAAATATGCTACGTCCTTAACATGGACACTGACAGACGTACCTGGACAAGAATAAGAGACTATCAAAAATAGTATCCTATCATTTCAGTGCAATATTGTGAGATACAGGTAAAAACCCGTGTAAATCCTGTTAACTCGATTTGCAACAAGTACGAGTTAACGTGGAGCGACAGGAGTACGAGACTTCGTAGCATTCTGTTGCTCCAATGTTAGAGGAAAGCATTGCGGGTTTTTACCAATTATTTTAGATCTTTGAAGACTTTTAAGTAGTAAGGATGGTAGAAAATATGAGGAAAAATACGTTATGGACCTTATTCGGAATATTGATTGTAAGCCTATTATGGTTAACGCCATTTGCGTCTGCATCTGAATTTAATTTTGGTGTGTATACCGTTATTCCAGACAACCAAATTGATAAACAAAAATCTTATTTCGATCTGAAAATGGAGCCTAATCAAAAGCAGACATTAACGATTCAATTGAAAAATGATACGGAAGAGGATGTCGTCATTGAGCCGATCATTCATTCTGCTACAACGAATATTAATGGAGTTGTAGAGTACGGTCCTACAAGTGCAGAACGTGATTCTTCATTGCCATATGAATTAGGGGATTTAATTCAAACTGAGAAGGAAATTACGATTCCGGCTAAGGGAAGTAAGGATTTACAGTTAAATGTAACGATGCCTGAAGAAGAATTCGATGGGATTTTAGCGGGCGGTATTACATTAGAAGAGAAGAAAGCGTCAAAAAATACCGAGGAAACAACTAAAGGTGTAAGTATTGAAAATAAATATGCTTATGTAGTGGGAATTATCCTACAAGAAACTGATGAAACAGTGAAGCAAGATTTGCAATTACACGATGTTAAAGCTGGACAAGTGAATGCCCGTAATGTGATTAATGCTAAGCTTCAAAATCCAACGGCAACGTATTTAAACCGTTTTGAAGTGGACGCGAAAGTTACGAAAAAAGGGAAAACAGAGGTGCTCTATAAATCTGAAAAACAAGACATGCAAATGGCGCCAAATTCAAATTTTGAATACCCGATTTCACTAAATGGAGAAAAATTCAAATCTGGAACCTATACGTTACATGTAAAGGCTAAATCGAGCAAAGAATCATGGGAATTTGAGAAGGATTTTACCATTAAAGGGGAAGAAGTAAAGCAATTTAACGCAACAGATGTATCCATTGAAGGACCGAATTATCTAGCGTATTTGGTAGGATTGCTAATTCTTCTAGTAGCAGGGTTACTATTGTTTATATTTTATAGCAAAAAGAAACAGAAGAAACAACAAGAAATAAATTAATTGAACAAAAATACGCCTTTGTTTTGGAAGTAGCTGTACCGGTTACTTTGCGGACTTTTCGTTTTAGAAAAATTATGCACCAATTTATGTTTCTAAAGATGCAGGATGGAGGCGTGTATCAGTTAACGCTGATACGACAAGCGATTGGTTTTTTAACAAGTGAATCAATAATAATTCAGATGAATCACTTGTTAAAAATTAAAAAGAAAAAGTTAATTTGAAAAAATGAGAAGATGTGCAAAGTGATCAGTATGCGGTTAACTTCATTGTTCGTTATGAAGCTGCTTAACATGTAAAAGGTCGGTGAAAAGAAATATGCGGAAAATAGTAATATCGATATTAGTTTTTGTTCTAGTCTTTTCGGAACTGAGTGTATCTATAGCAGAAACAATTATGGGTAATCCTACAGAGTCTGAAATTGAATGTGAGGAACAACTAGAGTCTGATGGCGAGGAAAATCTAGCAACTGAATGTAAGGAACCGGAGTCTGAAAATGGCGAAGCTCCAATAACTGAAGGAGAGAAACAGCCGGAGTCTGAAAGTGAGGAAGCGCCAACAACTGAAGATAAGGAACAACCAGAGACTGAAAATGGTGAAGCGCCAACAACCGAAGGAGAGAAAGAACCAGAGACTGAAAATGGCGAAGCTCCAACAGCCGAAGGAGAGAAAGAACCAGAGACTGAAAATGGCGAGGCTCCAACAACTGAAGAAGAGGAGCAGCGAGAATCTGGAGATGAAGAAAATCTTGCGAATGCGTGTGAGAGACAGCTAGAGTATGAAACTGAAGAAAATTTGGTAATTGAAGGAGAGGAACAGCTAGAGGCTGATGATGAAGAAGATATAGCAATTGACTGTGAGGAAGAGGAAGAGCCTGAAATTGAAGAAAATTTGGAAGTTGACTGTGAGGAAGAGTTTTACATTGAAGGAGAAGAACTAGTGGCTGAAGAAGAGGAGCAGCTAGAGTCTAACATTGAAGAAGAACTAGTAACTGAAGGTGAAGGTGAAGGACAAGAAGAATCAGCACCTAAATGTTTAAGAAGAATTGCTAGTCCTCGGGCGGGATTATATGGAATTCCTATAAAACAAGTTGGTGAAATCGGTAATATTGATTTTTCGAAGTTGGATGATTCTCCGAATGAATTAGATGGATTTACACAAATGAGTACAAATGTAGGCCTTGAACTTCCAACAAGAGAGAGCTACCAAGGCAGATCTTATTACATGTATTTTGGGGATATTGCCGATTGGCGGTCACGGAATTCCTTGAAATCTATGAACGAGTATCGTCGATATTATGATGACTGGGGACGTCCATTGCCTTCTATGAATACAAAACTTTCCGATTTAGCGTATGATTCTGACGCACATATAATGGTACAAAATTTCTCAGTAGTAACAGCTCTATCTGAGGATTATAATCCCGATGCAATAAACGGTCTTGTAAACTATTATTATCCCGGTGGAAGGCCTCATCGTGCTGGTCGTGCTCATCAAAATGGTAATGGACTTGTGATTGGTTATGGCGAACAAGAAAACGGTAGGGCACAAAAGCAATCTAATTTCATGCCAATTTTGAAATTATATATAAATGAAAAGACACATGAGCTGGTTGCTTATGCAGCTTCCCTAGATACGCATAATAATCCGAGATTCGTAGAGGGATATATAAAAATTAAAATGAGTCTGACGAATGAGAGAAAAGGGCGTGTTAATGTCAGTATGAAATATTTGAACTTAACTACGCAATACCCTTATACAAATATCGGTTATTCCGTGCATATGGATATTGACGGACTAGATAGGAACAGTAAAATATATTCTTTAGGAAATAATAAAGGGATATATTTTCATGAGCCGGATATGAGGGACGGTCAAGATTATTATCTTTATTTCTTCTATAATGGTTATGCGAATCATCCAGCTGCAATGCGAGCAACTAATAACCCGCAGATTAGACCATTCGATGGTAGTGGTAATGATCTTGAAAATCTCTTTTTTTATGTACTAAATGCGCCAAGTATTCCTGATCCCGGCAAGGATGTGCAGTATCCTTACACGTCGCATCCAGCCTGGGCATTAAGATGGGAACCGCAAGTACAAGAGCCGGATACAGTAAGGGAATTTAATATGGAGATTACGGTAAGTAACAGACCGGATGTTCCGGTAGAGGTTAAATTGGATAATGACGGCGAATATACAGATGAAGGATACCGTATTACAGGGATGTGGAACAATCAAGAGGAAGAAGCTGATTATGTCGAACTTTATTATAAGGTAGATGACGGTGAGCCTCAGAAATTCGCACATGAAGAAAATCCAAGTTTAGATACAAATGAATCGTGGGGGTATACGATTCCGATAGATGAAGTGAAGAAGGGATTAGATCACGAAATTAGTGTATATGCGGTAACGGTATTTTTGGCGGACGACGAGAAGCTCCAATCTAATATGGAAACAATAAAAATCCGACCTGAATTAACTATTGAAGAACGAGTGTTTGGTGTAGATGGTAAAGTGCCAACAGAAGTTGCGCCAGGTGAAACATTGAAGTATGAGATTTTAGTAGATTCCGGCTATATTCCGGATGATAGAGGGACATATGGTCAATTTACGATTTCACAAAAATATGATCCACATTTAGAATCGCCAACAGACCTTAAAGTAATAGATGAAAATGGTAAAGAAATCGGTACAGCAACATACGATGTTAATGAGATTGTGGCAACTCTTGATACTAACCCTGAAGTGCTACGCTCTACAAAAGTAAAATTCACCTTTAATGCGAAGGTGAAAGAAGGTGCGGCAGAAGAAGACTTTGTTGTAAGTCAAGCGACGGCTACAGGGAAATACAGTACAGGTGATGAAGTCAATCAGACATCAAATGAAGTGAAAACCAAAATTTCTGGCGTGTTGAAATTCGTTTCTGCGCCTGAGGAGGTTGGCTTTGGAGAAAAGCTTAAGATTTCGTCGAGAACTAAAACGTATCAGCTCATCCAAGTTGATAAGTCTTTATCTGTAAAAGATAGTCGTGCGTTGTCGAGAAATCCGTCTTGGATGATGACGGCTAAGCTAGTTAAGCCGCTAACAGGGAAGAAGAATGAAGATTCTACATTAGATGGCTTATATTACCGTTATGGTGGAAATGTTTCAACTCTTACTGGAGATGCTTCAGCACTGGTTTATAAAAAGAAAACAACTGGCACAGAAGAAATCAACATTTCTAATGCATGGACTCCAGAAGGAGATGGGCTTTATTTAGAAGTGCCAGCCGGAACTGCTAAAGCTGATGCGTATGACGGGACGGTCCAATGGATACTGCAGAATGTACCTGTGAATGAATAGATGTAGTCATATGTTGATAAGCTTGGTTGCATTAAAAAGAGAAATTTCAAGTGTGTTATGCCGAGTGATGGGAATCCAATCTTTTCGATAAATTATATACAAGTGTTTCATGGATTAGTTGACAATTAAATAATCTAGAAAAAGAAAGCATGAGATTGAACATTTAACAGTCTCATGCTTTTGTAATTAGGTTAGACTAGGAGATTATGGACCGCTCTATTTCTGGAACGAAGTCAAATGAAGAACGCCCAGCGTTAAAATTACAGACCAAGTATTTGATGATAGCAATAGGGAGTGCCGTACGATTCGGCATTTAGATGACTTCGGTATGTTTGACGGAGTCATCTTTTTTTATGTCCCGGGCTCTGTTTGTTTGATTTTTTAATAGAAATTATGAAGAAATGATATGTTAGATAACAATAAAACATTAAAGTAACTTCAGATTGTGAGTTTAATAGGAAGTTTCTCGATTTTAATCGTGCTTCACTACTGCTGCATACGAAGAAAAAAATCTATATTGTTGGGAATGGGTCTTCCCATTTAGCGGCACAATGGTTGTGTTTTACGTTAAATATGCTACGTCCTAACGTAGTGCTTTTAGATTTTGAAACTAGTGAAATCATTAGAGCTTTACAAGAAATTGATGAGGATATTGTGGTCATTATTTTATCGTTCCATCGTTATTTTAAAGAATCGATACGATTTGCAGCTGAAATTCAAGAAAAAATTGCGAAATTATTGGTATTACAGATTCTAAAATTGCACTTATCACGCAATATGCGACGATTACCTTTGTGAATGAACAATAGGAAATGTCTACGATTGACGCAATGCCAGCACTGATTTCATTTATAAATACACTAATTGCAGGTATGACTGCACAAGATCACGACTATTATGAAAATCAACGCGTAAAATATGATAATTTCCAAAATAGCTTTTTAGCAAATCGATGGAGTTGAAAACAATGAATCAAGTTTTACAAAACTTACAGCCTAGATTGGCTGATATTTTTACACATCTACATGAGCATCCGGAAATTAGCTGGCAGGAAAAGAAGACAACGCAATACATCGCCAATTTATTGAAGGAGGCACAGATGGAGCCTCAGTTGTTCGAGGATATGACGGGACTGTATGTAGATATTGGGGAAGGGATACCGAGAGTCGGATTTCGTACGGATATTGATGCACTATGGCAGGAAGTTGATGGCAAGTTTCAAGCTAATCATTCTTGCGGTCATGATGGTCACATGACGATGGCTATTGGGACGGCACTAGTGTTAAAGGATATGGAGCATTTACTCCCCGGGGCAGTACGCATTCTTTTTCAGCCCGCTGAAGAAAAGGCACAGGGGGCTCGCGCATTCGTTGAGAAGGGGCTAATAGATAATCTAGAATACTTATTTGGTGTCCATGTTCGTCCGTTAAAAGAATTACAGGATGGAACGTATGCGCCAGCATTGTACCACGGTGCAGCAAAGCTTTTTACTGGGACAATTCTTGGGGAAGAGGCACATGGCGCACGACCTGAACTCGGCATTAATGCAATTGAGGTAGGGGCAGCGATTGTCGAAGGTTTACAAAAAATTTGGACAGATCCAAATGTCTCAGCGTCGGTCAAAATGACGCAATTTAATGCAGGAGGGACCTCTACGAATATTATTCCGGGGAAAGCAACATTTAGCATCGATGCACGAGCGCAAACTAATGAAGAAATGCAAGCTCTCACGGATGGTATTGAACGTGTAAAGGCATCGGTAGAAGCGATGTATGGTGCGAAAATTTCCTTATATGTAGATGCGTATATTGTTGCAGCATTAGTGAATGATGAGGCATTACAACATATGAATTCAGCTATTGTTGACACAGTCGGTGAAAAAGCATGCGCTTTACCAGTTGTCACTCCTGGAGGAGAAGATTTCCATTTTTATACTTATGAGAGACCGAACCTTAAAGCAACAATGCTTGGCTTAGGTTGTGGTGTAACACCAGGATTACATCATCCGAAAATGACCTTTAATCGAGAGCGGCTTTTTACCGGTGTGAACATTATTACGAGAGCTATTTTACGAGCTTTATAGACCCTAGACGTTAATAGCTTTGTAGCGAGTTTAGTAGGGTATAGTTGGAAAGGTTTATTCAACCATGGGATATTTAGAATTTGCATCAATCATTGCAATCATCGTCTCATGGCTACGTAAAATACCAAAAGCTTCATAACTATGTTTTTGAGATTCTCTAGTGTACTTGTCTAGCACTAGGGAATTTTTTTTAGGATTTTAGTCATGAAAACAAGGTGAAAATCATACAATAAGTGTGTGTTTATTTACCTGTGTTGTTCTATTAAATTCTACTTTGTGTAAAATAAATTCTCGTAATTTTAAATAAAATCTATTTAAGTGCTAGACACTAATTTTTGGGAATGCTATATTAATGATGTCATAGTTTTTTTATAATTAAGAAAAATCAGGTTTCGTCATCTGCTAAAACGTATGTTTTGAGTAAGTTGATTGGAGTGCAGACTAGTCGACCTAGCGGCTCATCGGATGAATCAAGGAAAGCGCCCAGCCGGAACGGAAATCAACCACACATTTTGGTGATGACCCAAAACTTTTTCAAATTATAAGGAGTAATGGAGTAAAGAGTTATAAGAAGGATGATAGATGCCTATGGTAAAGAAAACGTTAAAACAACGCATTGTTGACGCTTCTGTAGTGCTATTTCAGCAAGATGGCTATCACAATGTAACTGTTGATCGCATTGTTGAATACATTGGTGCTTCAAAGGGTGGATTTTATCATAATTTTAAATCGAAAGATGAACTGTTGTATGAAATTCACGATGTATTTATTTCATATGTTATTAAACAGTCACAGGAGGCATATGACAAATTCGACACACCGATTACACGTTTATGTGCAATGCTGCAAACACTGACACAAGTATTTGATATGTATCAAGCACATATTACTGTTTTTTATGAGGAAAGCCGTTCATTGCCAGAGGAATATAGTGAAATTATTCATAAAAAGCGAGATCAGTATCGGGATGTTTTACAAAAAGTCATAGAAGAAGGCCAACAAACAAAGGATTTTCGTACAGAACTACCTTGTACTATTGTAACAATGGCTATTGTTGGGATGATCAACTGGACATACAAATGGTTTAAGCAGTCAGGTCCTTTAACAATGGAGGAAATTACAGAAGTATTTACGGATATGGTATTGCGTGCGATTGTCACTGAACAAGCAATGGAAGAAGCGGTTCAATTTATGGTAAAGGGGTAGCCAGTAGCTAGGACTGGTTTTATTAATTTTTAATACAAACCGACTAGTCGGTACTTATTTGTGTATAACTGTCATCTGAACGAAATCCGCTATGGCAAAATTAAACATTAGGGGGACTGGGGATGAACTTTGAACTAACGAAAGAGCAAGTGATGATTCGAGACATGGTACGTGATTTTGCTGAAAATGAAATTAAACCGTATGCTCGTGAGGTTGACGAGACATCGACGATGAGAATAGAGAGCTTTAAAAAGATGGCAGAGCTAGGCTTATTAGGTATCCCGTTTCCTGAAGAGTACGGCGGTTCAGGTGGAGATACTGTGTCCTACGCACTTGCTGTTGAAGAAATAGGTCGTGCGTGTGGCGGTACAGGATTAAGCTATGCAGCAGCAGTTAGTCTAGGTGCTTCGCCTATTTACAATTTCGGTACAGAGGAGCAAAAGCAGGAATGGCTTGTTCCGTTAGCGAAGGGGGAAACATTAGGATCGTTTGGCTTAACGGAGCCCAATGCAGGTTCAGATGCCGGTGGGACACGTACAACAGCAGTAATTGATGGTGATGATTACATCATTAATGGTGAAAAGTGTTGGATCACAAATGCTGGCCATGCACGTCAAATTATTGTGACAGCAGTGACAGGTAAACGTGAAGATGGTAAAAAAATTATCTCATCTATCATTGTACCAACTAATACTCCTGGCGTAACGATTAACTGCAATTACGACAAAATGGGCGTACGTGGCTCTAATACGTGCGAGATTATATTGCAAAATGTTCGTGTACCGAGGGCTAATCTTTTAGGGGATGAAAAACGCGGATTTAGCCAATTTTTAAATACTTTAGATGGAGGGCGTATTTCCATTGCTGCATTATCTGTAGGAATTGCACAGGCAGCTTATGAAAAAGCATTAAAATACGCAAAAGAACGTGAACAATTTGGAGCACCAATATCAAAACTTCAGGCTATTCAATTTAAATTAGCCGATATGGCAATGGAAATAGAGCTTGCACGTACGTTAGTACATAAGGCGGCATGGCTTAAAGACCAAAAGAAACCATTCGGGAAGGAAGCGGCAATGGCAAAATTATTTGCTTCTGAAATGGGCTTCCGCACTTGTAATCAAGCAATTCAAATTCACGGTGGTTCAGGGTATATGAAAGAGTACGACGTAGAGCGTCATCTGCGTGATATTAAGTTAATGGAAATCGGTGAAGGAACATCTGAAATTCAACGTCTCGTTATTTCTCGTTTAATAGGCTGTTAATCTTAAGTAGCATAAATAAGGAGGATTTTCATGGCAGAACTTGTGTATCAAACTATTGGTCAATTGCTAGATGAACAATCTGAAAAGTATCCACAGCGCGAAGCATTAGTGTATGCAGACAGGGACTTACGAATGACCTACGAGGAGCTCAATCAGCAAAGTCGTTTAGTAGCTAGAGGGTTGATGGCTCTTGGAATAGAGAAGGGTGATCATATTGCAGTATGGACGACTAATGTTCCAGAATGGGTGCAGCTGCAATTTGGTACAGGTAAAATGGGTGCCCCAATCGTCACTGTAAACACTAATTATCGTTCAAGCGAGTTGGAATATTTATTGAAACAATCCGATGCAAAAACGATTATTTTAATTGAAAATTATCGAGACCATTCTTTTATGAATACACTGCAAGAGTTATGTCCAGAGCTTGAACATTGTGAACCGGGTAATTTGCAATCAGAGCGACTACCTTTATTGAAAAATGTTATTTTAATTGGCGAGACAAAATACCCAGGAGTGCTAAACTGGTCTGATGTGTTATCTGCTGCAGAGCAAATAACAGAGGAGCAATTAGATCAAAGACAGCAAGCACTTCATTATGATGATGTTATTAATATTCAATATACTTCGGGAACAACAGGCTTTCCGAAAGGTGTTATGTTAACGCATTATAACTTAGTTAATAATGCGATTAATATTGCAGAATGCATGCGTTTAACTTTTGAAGATCGCTTGTGCATCCCTGTTCCATTCTTCCATTGCTTTGGCTGTGTGATTGGAACATTAGCAATTACAACGAGTGGTGGGACGATGGTTCCAGTTCAGGAATTTTCACCTGCTGAGGTGCTGCAAACGGTTGAAAAAGAGAAATGTACCGCGCTACATGGTGTACCAACGATGTTTATTAGTGAACTTAATTTACCGAATTTTTCGTCTTTTGACCTATCAACGTTGCGTACTGGAGTAATGGCAGGCTCTAATTGTCCTATTGAGGTGATGAAAGCCGTTATCGACAAAATGGGGATGACGGATGTTACTATCTGTTACGGACAAACAGAAGCCTCACCTGTTATCACACAAACGAGAGCAGATGACCCGCTATTGTTAAAGGTAGAAACCGTTGGCCGTGCATTGCCGAATCTAGAAGTTAAAATCGTCCTTCCAGGTACAGACGAAGAAGCTGCGCCGAACGAGCAAGGGGAGCTATGTACAAGAGGCTACCATGTCATGAAAGGTTACTATAAAAACCAAGAAGAAACGCTTCTTGCAATTGATGAGGCTGGTTGGCTGCATACCGGGGATTTGGCAACGATGGATGAGGCGGGCTATGTACGTGTAACAGGGCGTTTAAAGGATATGATTATTCGCGGCGGTGAAAATTTATCTCCTCGAGAAATTGAAGAATTCCTTTACACACATCCAAAAATTGCAGATGTACAGGTTGCGGGCGTTCCTGATCCTGTTTATGGAGAGGAAGCGGCGGCTTGGATCATTTTGCGTGAAGGAGAGCAGGCAACAGAAGAAGAGATTCGGGATTATTGTCGGGATAAAATCTCTAGACATAAAATACCACGAGATATTTTCTTTATCGACGACTATCCGATGACTGCATCAGGAAAAGTTCAAAAGTATAGATTACGAGAGAGTTTTGTTCCAGTAGTGAAGTAAGAAGGGGGCCGGTGTTATGTTCAAGAAGGTTTTAATTGCAAATCGTGGAGAGATAGCAAGGCGTGTTATAAGAACATGCAAACGACTAAACGTTCAAACAGTAGCGGTGTATTCCGAGGCAGACGCTGAAAGCTTACATGTTAAGGAAGCGGATGAGGCGTTCTGTATCGGTAAACCACCTGTTGCGCAAAGCTATTTAAATATTGATCGTATTCTTGAAGTGGCGAAGGAAAGCGGTGCTGACGCTGTTCATCCAGGCTATGGCTTATTATCAGAAAACGCTGAGTTTGCTAAACGTTGTACAGAGGCGGGCTTAGTTTTTATTGGGCCAAGTGCGGAAGTTATTGCTTCGATGGGTAGTAAATTAGAAGCCCGGAAAACAATGAAGGCAGCGGGTGTTCCAATTGTTGAAGGTGTAGAGACACCAGTGAAAGATGTAGCAGAAGCTATTGAAATTGCTTCCCGTCTAGGCTATCCGATTATGTTAAAAGCCTCTGCTGGCGGTGGGGGTATCGGGATGCAGCTAGTTGAAAATGCAGAGGAACTGGCAAAAGCATTCGAGGGGAATCAAAAGCGTGCACAGTCATTCTTTGGTGATGGCACGATGTATATGGAACGATTTATTGCTAATCCTCATCACGTCGAGGTACAAATTATTGCAGATCATGATGGCAATGTTGTACCGCTATTTGAACGTGAGTGCTCGATTCAACGTAGAAATCAAAAAGTAGTGGAGGAAGCACCATCTCCATTCATTTCTGAAGAAACAAGAAAAAGTATGCTAGATGCGTCAGTCAAGGCAGTTCAGCATATTGGCTATGTGAATGCTGGAACAATTGAGTATTTAGTAGATGCGGAGCAAAACTTTTATTTCTTAGAGATGAATACGCGCCTACAGGTTGAGCATCCGGTGACAGAGGAAATTACGAAACTGGATCTTGTAGAGGAGCAATTAAAGATTGCGGCAAAACAACCATTAGCATTTACTCGCGATAGTATTCAAAGAAAAGGGCATGCAATTGAAGTACGCATTTACGCCGAAAATCCATCGACATTTTTCCCTTCTCCAGGCACAATTACGGCTTTTGAATTACCAACAGGTGAAGGTATTCGCCATGAATGTGGCGTAGAGGCTGGCACTACGGTAACACCTTTTTATGATCCAATGATTAGCAAATTAGTAGTGTGGGGAGAAACACGAGCAATTGCGTGTGAAAGACTTATTGAGGCACTTAAAGCGTATAAAGTAGAAGGAATTCAAACAAATATTCCGATGCTGTTGAAAACAGTCACACATGAACAATTTTTAAAGGGCTATACAACAACTAAATTTGTAGATGAATATTATCTACCTCAATTAGCGGAGACAAAATGATCATATTACAAAGCATTCGCACTTAAACAATTAGTGCGAATGCGTTATCCATACATTCATACATTTGGAGGGATTTACAATGGCAACAGTTAAAGCGAGCATGGCAGGAACAGTATGGAAAATCGTTGTAGCAGAGGGCGAGAAAGTGACAGCAGGACAAGATGTGGCAATTTTAGAGTCTATGAAAATGGAGATTCCTATTGCAGCAGAAGAAGATGGTGTAGTAACAAAAATCATCGCGAACGAAGGGGATTTCATTAACGTTGATGATGATATTTTAGAAATCGAATAAGGAGGCTTCTTTATGCAGCTACCAAAGCAGGTAACGTTAAAGGAAGTAGGCCCTCGTGACGGTTTGCAAAATGAGAAAACGCATCTTGCAACTGCCAATAAAGTACAGCTAGTGAATTTACTTAGTCAAACTGGATTGAATTATATCGAGGTGACGTCTTTTGTGCATCCGAAGTGGATTCCACAGCTAGCAGATGCAGTGGAGGTGCTTCAAGCCATTAAACGCCAAAAAGATATCACGTATGCGGCACTAGTACCGAACATGCGTGGCTTAGAACGTGCATTGCAGGCTGAAGTAGATGAAGTGAGCGTTTTTATGTCGGCAAGTGAAAGCCACAATCAAAGTAATATTAATAAAACGATTAATGAAACATTTCCTATATTAGAGGAAGTAGTTATAGGGGCAAAGGCAGCACATAAAAACGTACGAGGCTATATCTCAACGGTGATTGGGTGCCCGTATGAAGGCTACATACAACCAGAAAAGGTTTTACGAGTAACAGAAAAATTATTAGAAATGGGCGTCGATGAAATTTCGCTAGGTGACACGATTGGTGTTGGTGTGCCGACACAGGTGGAAAATCTTTTAGAAGAATTGCTAAAAAGATACCCTGTTGAAAATTTTGCGATGCATTTTCATGATACACGCGGCACAGCACTGACGAATATTGTTAAATCTTTAGAAATGGGAATTACCAAGTTTGATAGTGCGCTTGGTGGACTTGGGGGCTGTCCATATGCTAAGGGAGCATCGGGTAATGTAGCCACGGAAGATTTATTGTATTTATTAGATGGAATGGGTATTAAAACGGGTGTAGAACTGAATAAAGTGCTAGAGGCGGCGCTATTTATTGAACAGAAACTAGGGAAGGCAGTTGCCTCTAAACAAATGGCGATTGTCCGTAATGAAAGGAGTGCGAGTCAATTATGACGCAGCTCGTTCGTTTTGAATTATTAGATGATTGCATTGGGCTTATTACACTTTCGAGACCTGAAGCTGCGAATGCAATGTCTGTACAATTACTCCAAGAACTTAGTACGACACTCGACAAAATAAATGGTGATCCGGCAGTGCGAGTTGTCTTACTAACAGGATCTGGTGAAAAAGCTTTTTGCGCAGGAGCAGATTTAAAAGAGCGTAAAGGGATGCCTGACCGACAAGTAAAGCAGATTGTGCAATTAATTGGTGCAACAGTGGCAAAAGTAGAAGCACTCGCTCAACCAGTTATTGCCGTACTAAATGGCGTTGCTTTTGGTGGCGGACTCGAACTTGCATTAGCCTGTGATTTACGTCTTGCAGCTGCACATGCAAAGATAGGCCTTACAGAAACATCTCTCGGTATTATCCCAGGGGCAGGAGGCACACAACGACTTCCGCGACTCATTGGTATTGGAAAAGCGAAGGAATTAATTTATACAGCACGTCGATTAAATGCAGAGGAAGCAAGAAGCTACGGTATCGTAGAGTATGTTCATGAAGGACATGAAGTACTTGAAAAGGCTCAGCAGCTTGCACTTGAAATGGCCAAAAATGCTCCACTTTCTTTAGTACAGGCGAAAATCGCCATGAATCAAGGTGTTGAAGTCGATTTAGCTACGGGCTTAAAAATCGAATCGCTTGCATATAATGCTCTGATTCCTACAGAAGATCGATTAGAGGGTTTACTGGCTTTCCAGGAAAAGCGAACACCGCAATACTTAGGGAAATAAAAGCTCTGATGATAGATTTTGAATTGTTTTAAAGTAGGATTTTAAAAAATAGGCGTATCATCAAAAAGTGGAGGCTAGTGACTTCTTGGGGAGCCCTCAGGGAAGCGCTAAGTGTAAAGGAATCAAATCCACGATATAGTGATGAGCCATACAAGTATTTCTAATAGATTTTGGTCCACCATCAGAAGTTTGGAACGACATTTTGTTAAAACATATGCAATGCATATAAGTTGATTGGAGTGAAGGCTGGGCGACTCCTTGGGGATCAGCGAAAAGAGGAACGAAGGCTAAAACCATCACATCCTGTGATAACGCCTTCGTGACCAACATCAGTGCTGTTGCTGTCGCTTCGTTGCACTACGCTTTCGCACAGAATGAACCCCTTTTGCTGCCGCTTCGCTTTCGCGCAAAAAACATCTGTTGGCCCGAGACCCTGCAGCGAGCATCGCGAGTGAAGCGGCTCATCAAACGCCCCCAGGAAGCTCTGCTCTGCGCGAAAGCGAAGCGTCAGCGATAAAAGCGCCCAGCCGTAACGGAAATCAACCTCACGTTATGATAATGAACTGAGATCTAGGTATATTTATTAATTATCTGTGCTAAGACGTAACCGAATGGGCAAAAGGAGGAATTAAATATGAGCAATGTACCGACAGAAAATACAACTAAAACAATGAAGGAACAAATTTTAGCAGGTGGTCTGCCAAAATATCACGATAAAAATGCACAGCAAGGAAAGCTATTTGTACGTGAACGACTCGAATTATTATTAGATGATGGGCTGCAATCAGAAGATGGCTTGTACGCAAACTGCTTAGCTGGGGATTTACCGGCAGATGGCGTTGTAACAGGAATCGGTAAAATCCATGGCCGTACTGTTTGTGTATTAGCAAACGATTCGACGATTAAAGCTGGCTCTTGGGGTAAACGTACAGTAGAAAAAATGATTCGTATTCAAGAAACAGCTGAAAAGCTAAATTGCCCATTACTGTATCTAGTCGATTCAGCAGGTGCACGTATTACAGATCAATTAGAAATGTTTCCTGGTCGAAGAGGAGCAGGGCGCATTTTCTATAATCAGGTAAAGCTTTCAGGTAAAATCCCTCAAATATGCCTACTGTTTGGACCTTCTGCAGCAGGGGGAGCATATATTCCTGCATTCTGCGATATTGTAGTCATGGTAGAGGGCAATGCATCGATGTATTTAGGATCACCACGTATGGCGGAAATGGTTATTGGTGAGAAGGTAGATTTGGAAACAATGGGTGGAGCGAAAATGCACTGTTCTGTTTCCGGTTGCGGAGATGTGCTTGCTAAAACGGAGCAAGAAGCAATTGCCTATGCTCGTAAATATTTGAGCTACTTCCCGAATAACTTTGCAGAGCGCGGTAAGGTAGAGGCTCCAAAGCCACCAGCTACATTTGATAAATCAATTGATGAACTAATACCGAAAAATCAAAACGTTCCTTTTGATATGTATAAGCTAATTGAACGTATTATTGATGAAGATTCGTTTTGTGAAGTGAAAAAATTATTTGCTCCAGAATTAATTACAGGGCTAGGACGCATTAATGGGCAATCCGTTGGAATTATCGCCAATCAACCACGCGTAAAGGGAGGCGTTTTGTTCCACGATTCAGCTGATAAAGCAGCAAAGTTCATTTCGCTTTGTGATGCGTTTAATATTCCGCTTCTTTTCCTAGCAGATGTACCAGGCTTTATGATTGGTACGCAGGTTGAAAAAGCTGGGATTATACGCCATGGTGCAAAAATGATTTTCGCAATGAGCGAGGCGACCGTTCCTAAATTAACGGTCATTGTTCGTAAGGCATATGGTGCGGGGCTGTATGCAATGGCAGGTCCTGCTTTTGAGCCAGACTGCTGTATTGCACTATCTAACGCACAAATTGCTGTAATGGGTCCTGAAGCTGCGGTTAACGCAGTATATGCAAATAAAATTGCTGAACTTCCAAAAGAGGAGCAAGCGAGCTTTATAGCAGAGAAACGCAAGGAATATCAAGAGGAAATCGATGTCTATCGTCTAGCTTCAGAACTTATCATTGACGATGTTATTGAGCCAAATGATTTAAGAAAAGCACTTGAATCACGTTTAGAGCTTTATATGTCAAAATACTTATTATTCTCAGAACGTAAGCATGGAGTAAATCCAGTATAAAACCTTGAAATGTCGCTGCCTCAGTTTAATTGAGGCAGCTTTTTTTTCATCACCAAAAGCCAAGGACAGTATTTTGTTAAAATTTGTTTCATCTCTTTTCTAATTGAATCTGGACAGACGTATAGTATAAGGGGAAATAAGGTTACATCATTCAAGTACTCGGATGCGCGAGTATGCTTTAACACTTTTCCCATCTTATTATTACCTCTTGCTTGGGGAAGTGGGACATATTAAAATTATGAGAGGATACAGGGAAGTAGGTGGTAAAGGCGTGACAAAAAGTAATATACAAGGTAGTGCCAAGCTACCATTACCTTATCGTGCATTGATAGATACATATTATTTACCAATAAAGATAACAGGGTGGATATTTTTTTGTATCTATTCCATTATAGCTTTTTATAAACTGGTCATTGATCGTCTAGTGAATGTAGCCATTATTTTATTCAATGGCGAATATTCTCTTGATGAATTAGGGCTGTTTGATTATAGTGACTGGCGATTAACTACAAATTTTGTTCCCTTTGGTACAATTCTTCGCTATATTAATTACTCTCAGTATTTTAATTTGGATATCATTATTATTAATTTACTAGGCAATTTATTAATATTTACCCCAATGGGCTTTTTACTACCACTATTATCAAAAAAGTTTCGTAAAGCTTGGACAGTTATTAGTATAGGCTTTTTCTCCAGCTTAGCAGTAGAATCTATACAATTTATTTTTACGGTAGGATCAGCAGATATTGATGATTTGATATTAAATACACTTGGAGCATGGCTTGGTTACGTAGTCTATAAAAGTATACTTATTAAACCTAAAAAAAATAGATAGAAACAGTCCTTGCCAAAGGGCTGTTTTTTTTAGAGGTAAATTAACACTATTTAAAAAGTGATAACGGTGATAATTTTCATTGAAATTAAATATTGAAGTAATAAATGAATGGAAAAACGGATTTTATAGAAGGTCTTTATACCTATCTTATCGGAAATGGATTATTCCTTTAGGAGCTTAGTATTAATTTGCTCTTGAACTTAATAAAGAAAATTCCGATAATGAATGTACAGAAACTGTTTAGATGGTATGGGTATAGTTAATAAAAGATATTATCATATCTATTATTTGACTTGCATATTAAATAAGAAAGCCGAGGTGAATTTATATGAAACTATCAAGTTTAATAGAGCAAGAAAGAATTTCATCACACTATAATCGTAAAAAGATTTTGCAGCGAAAACAAGCTGGTGATGCATATCGAAAAAATGCACTGTATTTTCAGCCAAAGAAAAATCCATTATTGCTTGAGCTAGAAAATTTACTATTAGGGCATACAGATCAAGAACTCTATGAGCAACAAAAAGAAGAATCAAAAGAAATCACGCCTCAACAGCAAGCAATCATTCAAGATTTGCAACAAACAAAAAAGAATGCGCTTACTTATGAGCAAACACAAAAAGCTGAAGCTCTTGAACATTTACAGCTAGAGCATTTAGATGAGGTAGTGCCTATAGCAGATGATGCAAATGCCAAGGATACGTTACAAATATTAAAGCAGGTGCGGAATACAGCGCTAGCACACGTGCAGCCATCACCACAGGATTTACGTGTAGTGGCAAGTGCGAATGCTCATATACAGGACATGCAAGCGCAATTAAATGTTCAAGAAGTAGATGACCTTGAGCATGCTTTTGTACGTGAAGTGATTGAAGTTAAAGTTCCAGAACGTTTTTCTAAAGAATTGAAATTGGATCCATTTGCAGATACAATTTTCGGTAAGAGTTATGCGGAGGCATATAAAGCGAGAACATTTAAATATGCTTCTGAAAAATACGTTACTCATATTCAAATGGCGAAAGACGGCTATCTACCAGAAAAAGACTCTATGTTCTCCATGATAGCCTAATGCTGCAGATAGGGGTTTTTTTAACATGGCGAAGGCAAAGCATGCGAAAACGAATGCTATAAGATTATTGGAGCAACAAAAAATACAATTCGAAGTAATTGAATATGAGACTGGTGATGGCCTAGTTGACGGAATTTCGGTTGCCGAAAAAATTGGTCACCCAGCTTCTCGTGTTTTCAAAACATTAGTAGCAAAGGCAAGTGCACAAAAGCTTTTTGTATTTGTTATTCCTGTAGCAGATGAGCTTGATTTAAAAGCTGCTGCAAAAGTTGTAGGAGAGAAAAAAATCGACATGCTCCCGGTCAAGGAGTTACTTGGCTATACAGGATATGTACGAGGTGGATGCTCTCCAGTCGGCATGAAGAAGCTTTATCCAACTGTCATTGATGCGTCAGCTCAAGAGCAAGGAAAGATTATTGTGAGTGCCGGAAAAATCGGCATGCAAGTCCACCTACAACTAGATGATTTAGTTGCTGCAACAAAGGCAAAGCTCGCACCAATTACCACTACCCAAGCATGATAGGCTGGGTAGTTTTTTTATTTTATTTGGGGTGTCAGGTAGGCAGAAAATCTGCTTAGCTAAGCAGTAGAACCGCTCAGGTAGCCCCAAAAACGCTCAACTACATGAAAACTCCGCTCAGAGAAGTGGAACCAGGTCCGTTTGCACTATATATGCACTGTTTAAGATACTTTGAGGAACCTTTTTTCAATGAAAGCAGCTAAAATTCATCCTCTGCAAATTTTGAAGAAAATATGGTACGTTTAGAGTATATATCATACATAGAGTGGGGATGGAAAAAATGCGGAAAATTATGGGGTGGCGATGGACATTTTTTATTGGTGGTTTAATGGTGATGTCACTTGGAATAACAATGTCCATTAAAGGGAAAATCGTAGGAACCAGTCCTTGGGATGTGTTGCATGTAGGTTTATTTCAGAACTTTGGTTTATCAATCGGAACTTGGTCTATTTTAACTGGGCTTTTCATTGTAGTATCTACCTCAATTGTTTTGCGAGAATGGCCAAAGGTAGGGACATGGCTTAACATGCTACTGATCGGGTCATTTATAGATGTCTTTAATTGGTTATTGCCGTCCACAAATAGTTATGGCTTACAGGTAACATATTTTGTAGTCGGATTATTTGTTTTAAGCTTTGGTTGTGGCATGTATATTGCACCTAATATGGGAGCGGGGCCGCGAGATACATTAATGATGATTCTAGTTGAAAAGTTTGGCGGGACAATTAAAACAGCGCGAATGGGTATTGAGGTGTTTGTCACGATTTTTGGATGGTTACTTGGTGGTCCAGTTGGTGTTGGTACAGTGGTCATTGCTTTAACATCAGGCTATATTGTGCAATATTCATTACCTTATTGTCGGAAGGTATTAATGAAGTGTATTGGCAATGTCGAGGAAATGAAGCCATTCTATTAAATGGGAAGCCACTTTTATCTGTGAAAGATAGAAGTAGCTTTTCATTTTTTTTTAAGTTGCTTCATATAATGCAAGGCATATGATAAAGGGGGATCGAAATTGAACGGAAATGTGACCTATTATTATGGACACGCACTGACTGGGCAAGGAGTTAAACATTTATATAAAGAAATGATGGATGAGGCTGAATTAGTTTATATTTTACAGGGAGCACCGACGTTTAAAGGATCAGAGCTTCTTAAAGAGCTTGGGTATTTTTATGTGAAGCAAGGCTTTGCGGTGGAGTGGTTTAAGCATGCTTTGCTGGAGGATATTGTTGAGGCGGTGTATATTCAAGGATGTAATCGACTATTTGTATGGTCATCGGGGTGGGGGATTGAACCGATTTTCCTTGGCACCAAGCATCGGGTGATGTCGTTTTATGATTGTTTAGAAGAAATACAGCTTGAAAGAGTTGGCGAACAGCTCGCTGATGCAATGACGGAACGAGAGTCTTGGCGTGAGAAGTGTATTTCGAAGCTGAATAGTGCTATAAAGATCCATGATGATTGGGAAGTAGTCACACAGAGCTGTATGAACTGGCAGGCATTAAATGACCAGGTTGAAAATTTAAAGACAGATGTTTTCCAATCGATTGTCTTAAATAAAACAGGAATGCGCACGCATCGCTTACTCGGAACATTAACACCGAGGGGGGCCGAAAATACAGTAGAAAGTATGACAAAAAACGTAGCTCGAAGATTGATGATTAAAGGGAAGCCAGGTACAGGTAAATCTTCTTTAATGAAAGGTTTAGCAGACGAAGCAAATGCGAGAGGGCTCGATGCACAAGTTATTTGGTGTGGCTTGGATTCAAACTCTGTTGACATGGTTATTATCCCGGAGTTGAATTTCTGCATCTTTGATAGTACAGATCCACATGTCTTTGAACCTCAGGCCGAGAGACTTGGCGATGAAATTTTCGATATAGGGGAACATTGCGCAATTTCACAGGAAGCAGAAGCTAAAATTGAAGATATTCGGGCAAAGTATAAAGAAGCAATGCAGGATGCAATGGGTTATTCGAAGCGTTATGCGGAAGCGGAGTATACAGTCCGTCGATTATTAGATAATTGTATATCGTCATCTCTTTGGCGAGAAAAAACTGCCCCACTATTCGAAAGATTAACAAAGTAATTTTTCTAATAGCATCCTTGTGCTACACTAGGGACTAGAACAGTTTTCCTAGGAAAGGATGATACGCTTGTCAAAAGTATTGAATGCATTTTTAGATGAAAACCTACAAGCCTTACATAGTCAAGGCTTATACAATGAAATTGATCCAGTAGAGGGAGCAAACGGCCCAATTATTCAGGTACGTGGCAAAAATCTAGTTAATCTATCATCAAACAACTATCTTGGCTTAGCAACGAATGAAGATTTAAAGCGTATTGCCAAAGAAACAATTGAGACATACGGTGTGGGGGCTGGTGCAGTCCGTACTATTAACGGTACACTTGATTTACACGTAAAATTAGAGGAAAAGCTTGCTGAATTTAAAGGAACAGAAGCAGCTATCTCTTATCAATCAGGTTTTAACTGTAATATGGCAGCTATTTCAGCTGTTATGGATAAAAATGATGCGATTCTTTCAGACCAATTAAACCATGCATCGATTATTGATGGCTGTCGTTTATCACGTGCGAAAATCATTGCTTACAATCACTCTGATATGGACGATTTACGTGCAAAGGCAAAGGAAGCAAAAGAATCAGGCTTATACAATAAAGTCATGGTCATTACTGATGGTGTATTCTCAATGGACGGTGATATTGCAAAATTACCAGAAATCGTTGAGATTGCGAAAGAGTTTGATTTAATAACATATGTCGATGATGCACACGGTTCAGGTGTAACAGGTAAAGGAAAAGGTACTGTGAAGCATTTCGGTTTAGAAAAAGAAATTGACTTCCAAATTGGTACACTTTCTAAAGCAATTGGTGTTGTTGGTGGATATGTAGCAGGTAAGAAAAATTTAATTGATTGGCTGAAAGTGCGTTCTCGTCCATTTTTATTCTCAACAGCATTACCACCAGGTGATGTTGCTGCGATTACAGCGGCAGTACAAATGCTGATTGACTCAACAGAGCTCCACGATAAGCTTTGGGAAAATGGCGATTATTTAAAAGCAGGTCTTGCTAAGCTAGGCTTTAATATTGGTGCATCGGAAACGCCAATTACACCATGTATTATTGGTGATGAAAAGCTTACGCAGGAATTTTCACGTCGCTTATTTGAAGAGGGCGTCTACGCTAAATCAATCGTCTTCCCAACGGTTCCAAAAGGCACAGGACGTGTTCGTAACATGCCTACAGCGGCACATACAAAAGAAATGCTGGACGATGCTCTTGCAATCTACGAAAAAGTCGGCCGTGAGCTAGGCGTTATTCAATAAAAATTTGGGCTGCCTCAATAGTGAGGTAGCCCTTTTTTGAGGTTCAGACAGATAGTAAGGTCGAAGTGACGGATGGAAGAGCCAGAGCGACGGAAAGAAGAGCCGAAGCGACGGAAAGAAGAGCCGAAGCGACGGATAAAACAATCGAAGTGACGGATTGCCACCTCGAAATGCAGGACTGCTTTATTGATCGACGCCATCTTTTTTCACTAATGTGATATCGCGTAGTCCCTTTACAGATATTGCCCCCGCTAATGCGATAGAAACTTTTAATTCATCATATAAATTCGTCATTACTTTTTCGACGCCTTGCTGTCCTTCTAAGGCAAGCCCATAGACAAAGGGACGTCCAATGGCTACAGCATCTGCTCCTAAAGCGAGTGCCTTAAGAGCATCCATACCTCGATACACACCGCTATCTAAAATAACAGGAATTTGTCCCTTTACAGCTTTCACAATGTCGGGAAGTGCATCAAGTGAACCAATTACGCCATCCAATTGACGACCACCGTGGTTTGATACGATTATTCCATCAATGCCATTTTCTATAGCTAGTTTTGCGTCTTCTGGATGTAAGATTCCCTTCAATAAAATAGGGAGATTAGAACGGCGCTTTAATTCACGCACATTGTCCCAATTTAATGTTGGATGGAAAACATTTTGCAAAACGCCCTGTACATATGACTCAAATGAATCATCTGGTAAGGAAGCAGTAAAAACAGGGTCATTCATATAGTTTCCTCGCGCATACCCAAGCTTTAATGGTGAAAATTGATTGCGAACATCTTCTTCACGCCAGCCGAGCATGACTGTATCTACAGTTAAAACAATAGCCTCAAAACCAGCAGCCTCTGCTCGTGTGGCCATGCTATAGGCAATTTCCTCATTTGTTGACCAATATAATTGAAACCATTTAGTAGCAGTGGGAGCTGTTTGTGCTACATCCTCAAGTGCATAGCTTGAAACTGTACTTTGAATATAAGGAATTTTTAACTGATCAGCTGCACGCGCAACGGCAAGCTCTCCCTCGTCATGTGCCATTCTGTTCATACCAACAGGAGCAAATAAGAAAGGTGTTGGATGTACTTTTCCGAACAGCTCAATCGATGTATCAATACTTGAAACATCATGTAAAAAACGTGGAATAATAGAGTATTTTTCAAAGGCTGCGCGGTTATTTCGTAATGTTTGCTCACCCCCAGCGCCTGAACGGATGTAGCCAAACGGACCAGCCTCCAATTTTTCTGCAACAGCCTTTTCTAAATCTGTAAAGCAAATAGGGAAGGGGGCTTGTGCATTAATATTCTTTAACAGTAGATCGCAATCTGTTGTCTTTGTCATCGTAATCATCCTACTAATCTTTCTTTAGTTTCGCAGCAAAGCGGTTACCTATTGATTGAATACTCTGAACTAGGATGATTAAGATAAACACTGTCGCATACATCACATCGACCTCATAACGTAAATGACCGTAGCGATATGCAAGATCACCTAAACCACCAGCACCAACCATTCCTGCCATTGCAGTTGCTCCTATAAGACCGATTGTGGCAATCGTTAAACCTAAAATAATGGATGGGCGAGCCTCACGTAGTAAGACATTCCAAATAATATGACGACGTTTAATACCCATTGCTGTATAAGCTTCCACAACACCTGGATCAACTTCTAAAAGTGCCGTTTCCATAAGTCGCGCAATATAAGGCGCTGTATAAACAACAAGCGGAACAATAACACCTTTTACACCGATAGTTGTGCCAACGATTAGCTTCGTGAACGGTAAAATGAAAAATAGTAAAATAATGAACGGTACAGAGCGAATAATATTAATAAATAAATTGAAAAATTGATAGAGAAATTTATTTTCAAATGATTGTCCCTGGCGAGTTAAAACGATTAAAAGCCCTAAAGGGATCCCAATTAAAATAGAAAAGAATAATGAAATCCCGACCATTTGGAAGGTTTCAATAATAGATTTCCCAATAACATCTGACCAATCTGCAAAGAAGCTTTGAATGCTATTCATTTAATTCGCCTCCTAACTCCTCAACGCCTACTCCGTTTTCTGTAAAATACTTAAGTGCTTTTTCTACGATATGAGCTTTACCGTGTAGATGCACGACAATATTACCGACAATGCCGTTTTTTAATTCGATGATATTGGCTGTTAAAATATTTGGTTGAACATCATACACTTTGCTCACTTCTGCAAGTAATGGTTTCCCAGTACTTTCACCAAGGAATGTTAAACGAATCACACTTCCGGAAAGATTTAATTGCTCGATAAGAGAAGGAGACAAATTGCGTTGAGAAATAGTGTTTAAAAACTTTCGTGTCGTTGGGTGCTGAGGCTTCGAAAATAGTTCTATAGCAGAGCCATATTCTACAACCGCTCCTGATTCAAGAACGGAAACATCATCGCAAATCTTTTGAATAACATTCATTTCATGTGTAATAAGTAAAATAGTGATACCTAACTCACGATTAATTTTCAACAGAAGCTCAAGAATAGCGTCAGTTGTTTCAGGATCGAGTGCACTTGTCGCTTCATCACTTAGTAAAATCTCAGGCTCTTGGGCAAGGGCACGCGCAATAGCCACACGTTGCTTTTGACCACCTGAAAGCTGGCTAGGGTAGCTATCTAATTTCTCTGTTAGGCCAACAATTTCTGCATATTTTGCAACGCGGTTTTTCACTTCAGAGTCGTTATAGCCTAGAAGCTTTAATGGTACCGAGATATTGTTGTAAACGGTCGCTGTTTTTAAGAGATTAAAATGTTGGAAGATCATCCCGATTTTTTGACGTGTTTTGCGAAGGTCGTTTAGAGAAAGGGCAGTAATATCTACATTATCAATCAATACTTTCCCTGTTGTTGGACGCTCTAATAAATTGACACAGCGAATAAGGGTACTTTTTCCTGCACCACTGTAGCTAATAACCCCATGAATTTCACCTTTTTTGACATGCAAGTTGATACCATCTACTGCTTTGACGATACCTTTTTTAGTTTTAAATTCTTTTGATATATTTTCTAATTGAATCATACTGAATATCTCCTTTCTAAGTCCTTCTATAAAGCAAGAATCTGCTAGCTTTCCTGTAGGAGTCTCGCAGATTCTCGATTATATGAAAGAACCTTTATCGTTACTTACCAGCTTGGAATTATAGAACCTTTGAATTCCTCTTCAATAAATTTGCGTACTTCTTCAGATTGATAAGCTTCAACAAATTTTTTAATCGTTGGGTCATCCTTGTTTTCAGCACGTACCGCAATGTAGTTTACATATGGAGAGTTAGTAGATTCTAAAAAAATGGAGTCTTTTTTAGGATTAATGCCAGCATCAAGAGCGAAGTTCGTGTTTATAGCTGCTACATCTACTTCACTAAGTTGTTTTGGAATTTGTGCAGCCTCTAATTCAATGAATTTCAAATTCTTTTTGTTTTCTTCCACATCACGAATAGATGCTGTTAAATCTGCTCTGTCTTTTAATTTAATAATGCCTGCCTCTTGAAGGACAAATAGTGCACGTGCCCCGTTTGTTGGATCATTTGGTAATCCGAATGTTGCACCATCAGGAATTTCATCGAATGATTTATATTTCTTAGAGTATATGCCCATAGGAGTTAAAATTGTTTTTCCTACTGGCACTAAATCTGTATTGTGATCTTTGTTAAATGTATCGAGGAATGGCTTGTGTTGATAGCTGTTTGCATCAAGATCACCCTCGGCTAATGATGTATTTGGTAAAACATAATCAGAGAAAGTTTTTAGTTCTACCTCTAAGCCATTTTCTTTGGCAACTTTTGCAGCAGCCTCTGCAATTTGTTCGTGTGGACCAGAAGTTACACCCACTACAATTTTATTTTCATTAATAGCCTTACTTTTACTATCTTCTTTAGTACCACAGCCTACTAACGCTGCTACCAATGTGAGACTCGCTAAACCTAATAAAATTTTGTTTTTCTTTTTCATGAGAAAACCTCCAATATTGTTTTATCGGTTATTAAAAATAAAAAAAACTCTCTTAAAAAAACTAAGAGAGGCTCATGAAAAAACGTCCTCTCTTATCTTTCAAACGATTATCGTTTGCAGGATTTAGCACCTTCCTTAAAAAAGGAGGTTGCCGAGCTTCATAGGGCCAGTCCCTCAGCTACTCTTGATAAGAGATTTATAATATTTTTTTGTAAATCCGATAGAACTAATATAAATTATAGGATATAGTAATCAATCGAATTTTTTAAATTTTTTATTTTATTATTTTTAGTTAAAAAGAGGCATGGGAATGTCTGTTAAAGTAAGGCGGGAATATTGTTATCACTGCCTATTTCGTTTTAGCAGAAGTACAAGGGATTTATCATATTCGACAGTTTGCTGAAGAAACAGGTCACTATTTTATCCACTAGAAGAAGGGCTGAAGCAACCAAGGAAGATAGTAAAATGAAAAAACTGTCTCCAAAGCAAATATGCGCAAAGGGGACAGTTTTGATAGGGTCTTACTTAGGTAGAGGGACTAAAATGCTCATGAGCTAAATAAGTTTAACTTTTCAATTCTGCTGATTGCTTCACGTAAGCGGTCTTCGCTAACAAGTAGGCCAACCCGCACATAACCTTCACCATATTGACCGAAGCCGTTACCTGCAGCTACTGCGATATCAGCTTTGTCGAGCAATAAATCAGCAAATTGTTCACTCGTAAAACCTAATGGGACAGGGAGCCATGCAAAGAAAGAGCCTCTAGGTGCTGTTACTTGCCAACCAATTCGCTGAGCTTCTTCGATAAGGACGTTTCGTCGACGCTCATAAGTCTCTCTTAGCTTATCAGCGCAACTTTGAGAAGCAGTAAGTGCAACTGCCGCAGCTTGTTGCACTGCAGGAAATTGACTACAAAATAGATGATCTTGAATAAGGTTAATGGCTGCAACAATATCAGGGTTACCAACTGCAAAACCAATGCGCCAGCCTGCCATATTATACGTTTTGGATAATGTATACATTTCGATACCGACATCTTTTGCACCGTCAGCTTGCAGGAAGCTAATAGGTCTATTGCCGTCAAATCCAATCGCCCCGTAGGCAAAATCATGTGATACGATAATATTGTGCTCTTTTGCAAAGCGTACTGTTTCTTCGAAAAATTCAAGTGTTGCAGTACCACCAGTTGGATTATTCGGGTAATTCAAGTAAAGAAGCTTTGCCTTTTCTTTTACTTCATTGGATAAAGCATTATAATCAGGCAGGAAATTATTCTCTGCAAAAAGTGGCATGACTTCAAAACTAACATCACCTAATATGACACCAGATAAGTAATCTGGATAACCAGGATCGGGTAAAAGCATTGTATCGCCAGGGTTTAAAACGGCTAACGGTAACTCAACGAGACCGATTTTCGTACCACCGAGAATAGCTACTTCTGTTTCTGGATCAATGTCAACATTGTATTCACGTTTGTAGAAGTCTGCTGCTGCTTGGCGTAATTCTGCTATGCCACGGAATGGAGAATATTTATGATTTTGAGGATTTTCTGCTGCCTCCTGTAATGCTTTAATAATGTGTGGGGGAGTAGGTTGGTCTGGATTACCTTGACCGAGATTGATCACATCACGCCCTTCAGCTAGAGCGGCGTTTACTTTTTGTACAAGTGCTGCAAAAAATTGAGTTGGGAGTTGCTGTAGTTTTTTTGAGAATTCCATGCACGTCCACCTTTTTCAGAATATAATAATTATTAAAGATATGATGCAAATAGTAGTACTTTTTTTACTAATTGTCTAGAGCCTTTTCAAAAACTATTGGTAACTATAAGCCATCCAATAAGTATATGGGAGTGGGGAAAATGAACAAAGTCTCATATTTTATCGTCAATGCTTTTACTACAGAACTTTACAAGGGAAATCCCGCAGCAGTATGTTTACTTGATTCAACAATACCTGAGTCGACCATGCAGAAAATTGCTCAGGAGATCCCCGTACCAACAACAGCTTTTGTCCAAAAGAAAGATAATGAATTTTTTCTTAGATGGTTTACGCCGGCAAAGGAAATCCCGATTTGTGGACATGGAACAATCGCTAGTGCATTTTTACTCTGGAAACAAGGGATTGTACCCATCAATTCTTCAATTACATTTCAGACTTTAAGTGGTCCTTTGCAAGCAATTTGGTTGAATGAGCTGGTTGAAATAACAATTCAAAAGTATCGGTTAGAAGAGATTGAATGTCCTTTGGAGCTTGAAGAATGGCTTGGTATGAAACCAACATATGTAGGAAAAACAGAATTGGATTATATCGTGGAGTTAAGTCACGAAGAGTATATTACAGATTTCAAAGCTGATTTTCCCGCGATGAAACAGTTCCCTGTACGTGGTGTTTGTATTACAAGTCGTTCTAAGGATGAGGGGATTGATATTGTCTCAAGATTCTTTTCTCCAGCACAAGGCATAGATGAAGATCATGTAAATGGTTCCTCTCATGGTGCGTTAGGACCTTACTGGTGTGAAAAATTATCAAAAGTAAGTATCGTTAGCAAACAGCTTTCAAAACGTGGTGGATTATTGTACGTTAAACCGAAAATAAAAGATGTTGCTATTGCGGGTTCGGCAGTTCAAGTATTAAGTGGTGAAATATTAATCTAAATATTGAGCTTAAACCATGGAAGTAATGTTGATTTATTGTAGTATAAATACGGAACAGTACTGTCTAGAGGAGGAATAGCAATGAAAATTGGATGTATCCAACTAAATGTTGGTTTTGGAAAAGTAGAAGAAAATTTTGCTCGTGCTGAGGACAAGATTCGTGAAGCGGCAAAACAAGGTGCAGAAATTATTGTGCTACCGGAAATGTGGAATACAGGCTACGCACTTGAAAAATTACCAGAGCTTGCAGATGTGGATGGAGAACGTTCGAAAGCATTTTTATCAAACCTAGCGAAAGAGCTTGGTGTACATATTGTAGGTGGTTCTGTTTCAACGAAAAAGGGCGATAAATTTTACAATACGATGTATACGTTTGATAGAAATGGTGAGTTAGTAGGCGAATATAGTAAGGCACATCTTTTCCGTTTGATGGACGAGCATTTATATTTAGAGGCTGGAGATGAAATGAATCGCTTTGCTCTTGGAGATATCGAGGCTGCCGGAGTAATTTGCTATGATATTCGCTTCCCTGAATGGTTACGTGCCCACGCCTTAGCAGGTGCAAAGGTCTTGTTTGTGCCAGCGCAATGGCCGACACCACGTATCGATCATTGGAAAACATTGCTGCAAGCACGTGCCATTGAAAATCAATGCTTTGTGATCGCTGTTAATCGTATTTCAAGAAAGGTAGAAAACTTCAATGGTCAATCAATGATTATTCAGCCGTGGGGCGAAGTGCTTTGGGTTGGTGCAGAGGACGAAGAAGTAGCTGTCATTGACGTGGACTTTTCAATTGTCGATGAAGTACGAGGCCGAATTCCTGTTTATGACGACCGCAGACCTGGATTATATAGCGGAGTAGTTGCCGAAAAATAAAATCTGGTAGCACGCTCAAGAAGCAAAGCGATCTTGAGCGTGCTAACCGATGAACATCGCT
>NZ_JBNNTL010000001.1:33478-94642 GCF_050278745.1 Lysinibacillus sp. NPDC094403
ATGATAAACCGACGAACATCGCTGATAAACCGACGAACATCGCTGATAAACCGACGAACATCGCTGATAAACCGACGAACATCGCTGATAAACCGACGAACATCGCTGATAAACCGATGAACATCGCTGATAAACCGATGAACATCGCTGATAAACCGACGAACATCGCTGATAAACCGATGAACATCGCTGATAAACCGGCGAACAACCAAGAAATTAATTTTTATCCTCAATTAAAGAATTAGCGAGCAACATAAATTCAAGTGTAATCCGATTATGGCCCTTCATGAAATTTTTCCCTAAGAGACTTTCAAGCTTTTTTAAACGATGATAGAGCGTTTGGCGTACGATGAACAATTGGTTGGCTGTTTGTTGTTTGGAGCCATTCGTTTGCAAGTATACTTGTAGAGTTTCTAATAGTTTGCTGTTATATTTTTTGTCGTATTCAATGACGGGCTGCAAATAATCTTGAATTACTTCCTGTAAATTGACTTGCATTTGTAATTTATAGATGAGGTGATACAGATGTAAATCATCGTAAAAATAAGATGTTGTTTGTACTTTACTGCAAATATACAATGTTTCGAGTGCCGTTTGATAGCTCTTCGGGATTTCTTCTACGTCTGCAACGACTTTGCCGATTGCTACTTGATACCCTTGGACCATTTGTTTTTTATAAAAATCGGTTTTCTGAAGGGAAGAAACTAATGTATTTAATAATTCACGACTCGATTTACTATCCTTCGTATGGAGCAAAATAAAAATGACATAGCTTTTTCTTTCAAATAAAAATGGTATAAATCCATTTTGTTCGAAAAGATTTCGATAGTAGAGCTTACTATAGACAATATCCTCTTGTACCTTAGTGACTGCATTAGGAGTTGCTAAAATAAAAACAGCTCCGCTAGAAAGATTATAGTTAGAATGATAGGTTACGATAAATTTATAGATTTCCTCTTTCGATAGTTTTTGATCGATCCAATCCGCTAAAATAGAGGCATCTTCAATGTCTCTTTTCTCTTCAATATAAAATTCTCTCATTAACAGTTGCGCTAACGCAGTAGCTGTACGGTCTAAGATAAGTAGTTCGAACTCTGAGAATCGACCATCTTCTCTATAGAGTGTTAAATCTGCATATTGCTGGTCAAAAATAAAGATTGGCTCATTTTTAAATACGGGTGCTGATTTTTTCATCGTTAATAGTTGTTGGCGTTTTTTATACGGCATATTTGGGAAAAAGATAGGCTCTCGACCCTTAATAGAAAAGATAATTTGTGTCTTCAATTCGTTATACATATTTTGTAAAATTTCTTCTGCGGTTTGCCCCAATAGCGCGTTTTTATTTAATGTTTGAGAGTAGGATTCTAACGTAGAGATCATTAAATATTGTTGATTCATAATTTGACTATGTAAATCCTGTGTAATGCGGACAAAAGGAACCGTATCATGAAAAACGATAATAGGGAAGCTGTGACGGTTGGCAAGAGATACAATTACTTCTGGGATGGTTTGTATGGAAGTCCCATATTCAATGCACAATGCAGCGCAATTTTTTTTGATTAAGGATTCTACAAAAAAGACAAAATCCTCTATGCTATGCTGAAGGCTTATCCCTGTTGTTAAAACCAGTTCATCACCAGCTAGAAAATTATCTACCTGTATAATTTCAATGACATGGGCCCATTTTACAATGCGTAATAATCCATCCTCACCAGCTACGACCTCGGCACTTTTAAAGTATGTATTTTCTAATACATCCCTCACTTGAAGCTTAAATTGGCTCATTTTATCCTCCCTATTCTTCGATTTTCTTATTGATGTGCTATTTTATCTTAAATAAACTAAAATATTATATTTTTAGAATGTTTAGTCTATTTTACATTATGTTTAAAACAAATGTATAGAATTTTACAGTTTGTCTATTACTTCGTTTCTATGTAACATGTAAAATTTTAGTAAGCGGTAATCAAATCTAATAAAAGAGTTGAGCTGATATGGAGCAACAAACGCATTTAAAAGGGTGAACCTGTTAATGCCATATTAACAGCGACATTCTTCTCTTATATTGCCGTTATTATGAACTATGTTTCACCAGATAAAGTATTTATGTTTTTACTTAGTGCAATCACGTTAAAAGTGAAAATGTGGTTATTGCCGTATTTAACATATTTCACAATATTGGCTACAACAGCATTACTGATCTCTAGGTTCTTCAACGAATCGATGCGATCACAAATTTAGTGACGGTCTTGATGATTTTCTATTTAGTTACACAAAAGAAAAAATCGCTTAACCCAGTAGATGAAGCAAGTTCTATTTTCTAAAAGGAAGAATTGGATTTTAAATAACAATAAATGAGGAGTGGGGAAATTATGACAGTTCAGCAAAAAGTGAAAATGCTATCACATTTTATCAATGGTGTTGAAACAGCAGGTACTAGTGGCCGTTACTCGGAAGTTTATAATCCAACAACAGGAGAGGTCATTGCGCAAGTTCCGTTAGCGACTAGAGATGAGGTGAAGCAGGCTATCCAGCAAGCGAAGGCAGCTTTCCCTGCATGGAAAAAGACATCGATTGGTAAACGGGTTGAGGTTTTGCATCGTTTCCGTCAGTTATTAGTCGAAAGACAAGATGAGCTCATTGAGGTTATTTGTGAGGAAAGTGGGAAAACGAAGGAAGATGCAAAGGGCGAAATTGTTCGTGGCATTGAATCTGTAGATATGGCAATAAGTGCCCCGCAAATGCTGAAGGGGGAATATTCGGTTAATGTAGGCGGCAATATTAATGCCTTTTCTGCAAAAGCCCCACTTGGAGTTGTTGCAACAATTGCTCCATTTAATTTCCCTGTTATGGTTCCATTGGCGATAACAAGTATGGCGGTTGCGGTTGGAAATGCAGTTATTTTAAAGCCGTCTGAGCGCGTACCAATCTCAGCCTTATATTTAAGTAATTTATGGAAAGAGGCGGGACTGCCAGATGGAATTTGGACAGTTGTTAATGGTGATAAAGAAGCGGTAAATGAGCTGCTAGAAAATAAAGAGATACAAGCAATTTCATTTGTTGGATCCACACCTGTTGCGGAATATATTTACCAAACAGGGACGAAGCACAATAAGCGCGTCGCTGCATTTGGTGGTGGGAAGAACTTTATGATTGTCATGCCAGATGCAAATCTAGAGCAAACAGCTAATGCCTTTTTAGGTGCAGCCTATGGAGCGGCGTCTCAACGTTGTATGGCCATTTCAGGAGCAATCGTCGTTGGCAAAGATACTGAACAACGCTTTACAGAGATATTAAAGGAGAAAGTTTTAAAATTAAAAGTTGGTCCATATACAGATGATGAGGTAGATTTTGGCCCAGTTATTACGCAACAATCAAAAGATACTATTCTTCGATATATCGAAGAGGCTATTGAGGAAGGGGCTAATCTTGTAACAGATGGTCGAAATCCGAAAGTATGTGAAACATCGAAAGGCTTTTATCTTGGTCCGACTTTGTTAAATAATGTGACTCCAGAGATGACTATTTTTAAGGAGGAGGTTTTTGGTCCTGCGCGTATTGTTGTAGGCGTTGAAACCTTGCAAGAAGCTATTGATTTGATTAATGATCACGAACTTGGGAATGGTGTCACGATGTTTACGAGCAGCGGTTCGGCGGCGCGTAAATTCCAAGAAGAAATTGAAGTGGGTATGGTAGGCGTTAATGTACCAATTCCGATTCCAGTTGGCTATCACAATTTTGGCGGATGGAAGCGATCTAAGTTCGGCGAAGGGCATATGTTTGGACCAGACCAAGCACGATTCTTCACGAAAGCGAAAACGATTTCTGAACGTTGGCCAGATGAAACAGAGGATACGACAAGTTCATTTGCGTTCCCAAGCAATAACGATGTGAATAAGTGAAAAAACATAAAGGGGTGTATAGATATGGTTCAAGTAAATCTTAAAAATGATATTTTAAAGAAAGATGAACAATATGTATGGCATTCAATGAAACCCTACAATCCACAAGCAACGTATGTAGTAGAAAAATCAAATGGTGCGAGGATTGTTGATACAGATGGAGTTGAATACATCGATGCAATGGCAGGATTATGGTGTGTAAATGTAGGCTATGGACGCAAGGAATTAGCAGATGTTGCACATGAGCAGATGATGAAAAATGCATATGCTCCTTTATCGCAGGGACATTTACCAGCAGTTGAACTGGCTGAAAAGATTAATGAAATGCTTGGTGGAGATTATGTTATTTTCTTCTCTAATAGTGGGTCAGAGGCTAACGAAACTGCGTTTAAAATTGCGCGTCAGTATCATCAACAAAAAGGGGAAAGCTCTCGTTATAAAATTGTTTCTCGCTACCGTGCATATCACGGAAGTTCTTTTGGAGCATTGGCTGCGACAGGGCAAGCGGAACGAAAATATAAATATGAACCATTATCTCCTGGCTTTATCCATGTAGCACCACCTGACCAATATCGAGAGCATGAAAGTGATACACTTGCTCCAATAGATTTAGCAAGCGTCAAGGCTGTAGACAAGACGATGACGTGGGAGCTAAGTGACACAATCGCCGCAATGATTTTAGAGCCAATTATTACAGGTGGGGGCGTCATTATGCCTCCAGAAAACTATTTAAGGGGCATTGAGGAAGTGTGTAGAAAACATGGAGCTTTAATGATTGTAGACGAGGTAATCTGTGGATTTGGTCGAACAGGTAAGCCATTTGGATTCATGAATTACGGTGTGAAACCAGATATTATTACAATGGCAAAAGGGATTACAAGTGCCTATTTACCATTATCAGCTACAGCGGTAAAACGGGAAATTTATGAGGCATTTACTGGATCTGATGCATACGGTTATTTCCGTCATGTCAATACTTTTGGCGGATCACCAGTTGCATGTGCGGTCGCATTAAAAAATATTGAGATTCTTCAGCGAGAAGCATTATTTGAAAGATCTAGCGAGGTTGGAGCTGCTACTCTGCAAGCGCTTCAGCAAGCGTTGGGGAATCACCCGAACGTTGGGAATATTCGAGGCAAAGGTTTATTAATTGGCATCGAGTTAGTTTCAGATAAAACGTCGAAGGAGCCTTTACCAGTAGATAAAGTAAATGCTGTTATCGCTGCATGTAAGGAGCAGGGTGTTATTATAGGTAAAAATGGTGCAACTGTTGCAGGCTTTAATAACGTATTAACATTATCTCCACCTCTTAATATTGTACAAGAGGATCTTGATACAATCATAAAAGTTGTCATTGATAGTATTCATAAAGTAAAGCTTAATTAGTGGGGTCTTGTAGATAAATTACTGCCTGTAAGCTGTCTCTTAAGTTAAAGTAAAAACTTTTGAGACAGCTTTTTGATTGTCTTATAGCATAAGAAAGGCGAGGCAGTATGAGTATGAACAACGCTCCTCCAGTTAGAAAAAGTATCATTCATACACACTTTCATCTACTCTTTTGTTGTTTTGAACATGTAGCCACTATAAGAATTGTAGATAATCATCACAATGCCCATTAACATGAAATTTGATATGAGTGAACTTCCGCCATAGCTTAAAAATGGTAATGTCATACCTGTTACAGGTAAAAGTCCAATTGTCATACCGATATTTTGTGTAATTTGGAAGGCTAATAAACTAGAGATACCTGCTCCCATCAACGTCATAAATGGGTCTTTTGCTTCTACTGTAATGAGAACAATACGGTAAATGACAAAAAATAAAAGAGCAATGACAAATGCCCCTCCAATGAATCCGAGCTCTTCAGCAATGTTTGCGAAAATGAAATCTGTATGCTTTTCTACGACATAGACATTATTGTTCATGTATCCCTTACCGTTAAACCCTCCTGAACCTATTGCTAAAAATCCCTGCCTAGTTTGATAAGATGAATCCAGATGCTCATAAGGCTGCAACCAGCCATAAATGCGAGAAATTTGATGCCCTGATAATTTATTTAAAATTTTATCTGTAAAAAATTCATTAAATTTTACATAAAGAATAACCACAACGCTGAGAATTGATACTGGAATGGCTGTAAAGATTATAAGCAATTTTCTTTGTATACCTGAAAAGAAAATCATCGGTATAATCATCGACATATAAATCATTGCCATGCCCGTATCAGGCTGCTTATAAACAGCAAGCGTAGGTGGAAGGGTGATAACAGCAATTATGAAGAGAAGTCGCATATCCGTTAAAAAGGTAGGGCGCACATATTTCTCTCGATGTGCAACAATGACCTTACTGACAACGATTAAAAGCGCGAACTTTAAAAACTCTGACGGCTGGAATGATCCTAACACTGGAACTTGGTACCAACGCTTCGCCTCATTTACAGTTCTGGCTATACTCTCAGGTGCAATAAATAAGCCAAATGTTAACACGACCATCACCCAATAAAATGGCCAGCCAATCTTTTTTAGTTGCTCGATATCAAGCATCGCTACTCCATACATAATTAAAAATCCGATTAGATAATAAAAAAACTGCTTTATAATAAACGAGCTTGTATACTGCTCAAACACAGTACTACTGGAATGAACAAATAGACAACTAATGATGCAAAGTAACATTAAGCTAACGACTAAACTTTTATCTAATTTATTTATTTTATTTATTTCTAACATTCTAACACCTCCCTTTAAAACCACACTATTAATAGAAAACGATAGAGATACACAGAAGGTTGCAAGTTAAATGAGTATTACGAAAATTGAAAATCATAAACTAATTTTACTAATTATTTAATTTTACATTTGATTCTATTTGAGTAGTTTTGTAGATTGTCAGGATAACGTTTCGTTTTTTTCTGGGCACGTTTCAAATGGGGTTGCTTGGGGATGCAAGTGTGTTATAAGCAAAAAACGGCTAATCATGAACACCTGAAACAGAATGTGTTGTTAAATATGATAATTTTCTGTTGAGATAATTTAGAAACTCTTCGTGCAATCTTTACAAAAACATAACACTGGCTTTACATCTTCATACTATCATTATTGGTAAGAGTTGGAGAAGGAGCCAAGGATGATGCATTTTTTTCGATACATAATGGTGAAGGACAAGTTACTTGTGCTAATGATTGTTTGTGTACTATCGAATGTATTGCTAGGTGTTTTTAGTGTTGATTATTTAAGGAAAATGTCATGGCATGCAAGTGAAAGTTATACAGAAGGGCTTATACCGACTGGCTGGTTAAATGAGTTAGAGGAATCGCAACGACGTTTAGACTATTTAGTAGATTCAGCTGGGACTTATCAAGAAATGACAGCCATTTTAAAAAATACTGAGCAGCCGTTAGGTCATTTAGAAAGTCTAGAAATTGATAAAAAGATGAGTCATCAGGTGAAAAAAATTAAGACCTTACTAGCACAGCAGGTAGAATTGATTGATAGCTATAAGCAATTGAGTCAAAATGAACAACAACAATTTTATGCTCAGTCTTATTTACCTGTAAGTAAGCAAAGTCATACATTATTAGAAGAAACTCAAAGCTATTTGGTTCAGAGGGCTAAGGAACAGCAACAGGCATACCAGAAAGATGTTCAATTTGGTTATTGGTTATTAGGAGGCGTGTGTTTATTTGTTGTTTTGCTAGTAATCTGTATAGGATTTATAGCAGCAAAGGCAGTGAATATACCAACACGTCAATTGAAGTCATTATTAAAACGTGCAGAGCAAGGTGATTTCACAGCGAGTGCCAGCTATGTGGCGCAGGATGAGCTTGGCGAAGTAGTATCGTCTTACAATCAAATGGTAACAGAAGTGAAAAGATTACTTCATACAGTATCAAACAGTGCACATGAGGTTGAAGGGATGACTGGGAAGCTGCAGGAATCCTCAGAACAATCGTCTAACACGACGCACAAAATTGCAAAGGATGTGCAGTCTATTTCTGATTCAACTGCTGCTTCTACAAAAAAATTAGCTTCCAATACAGCATCTCTAGAGGAAGTGCTAAGTGGAGTGCAAGTAATTTTAGAAAAAGTACAGGTTGTAGAAAATTTTGCTCATAAAACTGCGCGTGATGCAGAAAGCGGTACGGAAATTGTACAGGCAAATTTAACACAAATACAGGCTATTAAGCATGCAGTTGAGAAATCGAATACAGCCATTTTTAATCTTGTTGAGAGAGCAGCTACTATCGATCAAATGGTCGAGGTAATTGAAAAAATTACAGCGCAAACAAACCTTTTAGCCTTAAATGCATCTATTGAGGCTGCTAGAGCAGGGGAGCATGGTAAAGGATTTGCAATTGTGGCCAATGAAGTACGCAAGCTTGCGGAGCAGACAGTTCATTCAACACAAACAATTACGTCCATTGTACAAAACATTCATTTAGATTCTAGCTATGCTGTCCAAATGATGGAGGGTGTGTTAGTCGCAACTGAAAAGGGTGTGCAGGTGACAGGCGATACGGCAACAAGCTTTGATCATATTTTAGAAAAAGTACACACAATTAAGCCTTATATAATGGAAGTATCTGCAACCGTTCAAGAAATTGCTAATCATACGAAAAAGGTTAGTGAAGATGCGGTGATGTTAACATCATTTTCTGATACGAATGCGGCATCAACTAAAAATGTAGCTACTTTAACAGCCGATCAATTAATCGCGCAGCAGCAATTCCATAATTATATTAAAGAGTTACATAAGGTATCAAAAGTTTTACAAATAGCCGTAAAACGTTTCTCTATCTAATAAGAACGAAAGGACCTTTCTTTGTATTCAAAGAAGGTTCTTTTTTGGCTCATCACCATAACGTTAGTTGATTTCAGTTCCTCTATTTGCTCACTCCAGGGTCTCATCTGTGATCACTAATCTCCAAGGAGTCGCCCAGCCTCCACTCCAATCAACCTATATCAATTTCGCCTTTGTTGCTATGAGGGGAAATGGACAAATGTACGTTTAGGATGTACATTTGTATTTCGTTTGTTTTTCTAGCACAATATTTTATAGGGCTCATATACTGGTTATAAAGGGTTTTATACTATATTTTTCAAAATGTAAAATATGAAGGTTGTATTTTTAATAAGAACACATTATAATGAAATTCATCGGAAATGTTATTAAATCAATGTTTATTTATATAATATTGTACTCTCTGGTAGTACAATTGTTCATAGGTGGAGGTTTGGAGAAATGAAGAAGATAATGGTTACAGGAGCACTAGGTCAAATAGGTTCAGAGCTTGTAGAAAAGCTTCGTGGTATTTATGGAGAGGACAATGTGTTGGCGACAGATATTCGAAAGCTTGAACTTTCTAAGGGCCCATTTGAAGTATTGGACGTGACGGATGGACAAAGAATGCATGATTTAGCGAAAGATTTTGGTGCAGATACAATGATGCATTTAGCGGCTCTATTATCAGCGACAGCAGAAAAAAATCCGTTGCTGGCGTGGAATTTAAATATGGGTGGTTTAATGAATGCATTGGAGGTTTCACGTGAGTTAAACTTGCAATTTTTTACGCCGAGCTCAATAGGTGCGTTCGGTCCATCGACACCGAAGGATAATACGCCGCAGGATACATTGCAGCGTCCAACAACAATGTATGGGGTCAATAAAGTTGCAGGTGAGCTATTATGTGATTATTATTTCAATCGTTTTGGTGTAGATACTCGCGGTGTACGTTTCCCAGGGTTAATTTCATACGTAACTCCTCCCGGAGGTGGTACGACAGACTATGCAGTAGAAATTTTCTATGAGGCGATCAAGCAAGGGAAGTACACATCTTATATTCAAGAAGGTACGTACATGGATATGATGTACATGCCAGATGCATTGCAGGCTATTGTAGATTTAATGGAAGCGGATAGTAGCAAACTAATACATCGGAATGCCTTTAATATCACTGCAATGAGCTTTGAGCCATCTCAAATTGCGGCGGAAATTAAAAAGCATTTGCCACATTTCCGTATGGATTACAATGTAGATCCAGTACGTCAAGCTATAGCAGATAGCTGGCCAAATTCTATAAATATAGAAGCGGCACAGAAAGAATGGGGTTTTAAAGCACAATATGATTTAGCAAAAATGACAGTTGATATGCTAGAAAAATTAAAAATCAAACTACAAACAAAAGCTTGTTCATAAATAAATACTCCTGGAATGACAAGGATGAAGAAAACAATTTAGTTTTCTTCATCTTTTTTTGTTGGAGCATAAAATGGTCAAGGAAATCTCTGTGAATGCTGTGACACTTTAAATGGGGTAATTTATGTTTTTAGACAACACACTTTCCTACAGGCGCGATTCTCATGTTGTTATCAGCGATCATTGGCATTTTATCAGCGATTCTCATGTAGTTATCAGCGATTATTGGCATTTTATCAGCGATTCTCATGTAGTTATCAGCGATTATTGGCATTTTATCAGCGATTCTCATGTTGTTATCAGCGATCGGCATTTTGTAGCATCGAGCCGCTTGCTCCGCTTTGTTGTTGCTACCGCTATCGTTTTCGCTATCGCGCAGAAAACATCTGTTGGCTCAACGCCCCCGGGAAACGCCCGGTCGGAACGGAAATCAACCCCACGTTATGCGAATGAATTATTTTAGAAAAAGTTTACAATAAAAAGAAAATTATTGGAAGATATAGCGAAATTTATAATTTTAAAATATAATTATATTCAGAATATTAATAGTATTCTGGTTAAATTTCTATTAATATTTCACAAGGGTAAAGAGAGGGAGTTCACAAGACGAAGGGATGGATGGTTTTTATGATGCAGACGCCGTTAGTATTAACAAGTTTTTTTAAACGAGCAGAAAACTATTTTGCTAGAAAGACTATTGTTTCAAGGACAAGCCCACAGAAGATTCACCGTTTAACATATGGAGAATGGGCGAAAAGGACACGTCGCTTAGCAGATGCACTCACAAAGCTGGGGATGAAGAGAGGGATGAAGATTGGCTCTTTTGCCTGGAATCAGCATCGCCATTTAGAGGCTTATTTTGCGGTACCGTGTTCTGGCGCTGTTTTGCACATGGTGAATATTCGTTTATCAGAAGAGCATTTGATTTATATTATTAATCATGCAGAAGATGAGATTTTAATGATTGATGTGGATTTGTTACCAATCATTGAAAACATTGCGCCTGAGCTTAAGACAGTGAAACATTATATTATTATGACGGATGAGGATACTTTGCCAGAAACGACATTACCGAATGCATTATCATATGAGGATTTATTAGTAGCAGCAGATGAAAACTATCAATTCCCAGAGGATATAGGAGAAGAAGAGCCTGCTGGTATGTGCTATACAAGTGCTACAACAGGAAATCCAAAAGGGGTGGTTTATTCACATCGAGGTCTGGTACTACATAGTATGATGCTGAGTATGTCTGATTCAATGGGCATTTCTGAGCGTGATGTTGTGATGCCAATTGTACCAATGTTTCATGCTAATGCATGGGGTTTACCATTTGCAAGTGTCAATGTGGGTGCTACACAGGTATTACCTGGTCCACAATTCACATCGGCAATAATTTTGGATTTAGTGGAGCAGGAGAAGATTACATTAACTGCTGGAGTGCCGACAATTTGGATTGGGGCGTTGCAGGAACAAGGGAAGCGTGAACGAGATATAAGTTCGCTACGTGCCATTTGTTGTGGTGGCTCTGCTTCACCAACTCGTCTTATTCGTACATTTGAAGAGCAATATGGCATTCCATATATTGTTGTATATGGGATGACTGAAACAACACCGATTGTAGCGTTATCGAATTATATGTCTTGGATGGATGACTGGCCAATTGAAAAGAAAATCGAATCGCGAGCAATGCAAGGAATGACGATGGCTGGGATTGAATCTAGTATTATTAATGACGATGGAGAAGTACCGTGGGATGGAGAGACAATGGGTGAATTACGTTTACGAGGTCCATGGATTTCACACGAGTACTATCGTGATGAACGTACAGCTGATGCCTATCGAGATGGCTGGTTATATACAGGGGACATTGCGGTACGATCAGAGGATGGCTTTATTAAAATATCAGATCGTACAAAAGATTTAATTAAATCAGGTGGGGAGTGGATATCCTCAGTTGATTTAGAAAATGCGTTAATGACGCATGATGCTGTTTTGGAAGCAGCAGTTATTGCAATTCCGCATGTCAAATGGCAAGAACGCCCGCTAGCTTGCGTGGTATTGAAAGAAGGAAAGTCAGCAAACGAAGAGGAGCTTCTTGCATTTTTAGAAAGCCAATTTGCAAAATGGTGGGTACCAGATGATGTAGTATTTTTAGATGAAATTCCAAAAACATCGGTTGGGAAGTTTTTGAAAGCTAAGCTTCGAGATAATGTGGCAGAAATTTATCCGAAATTAAGTTCATTCGTATAGGTAAAAGAGCGATTTCCACAAAGGGAAGTCGCTCTTTCTTTTTTTATTTATTTAACATTTGGAATACTTGTTCCACGTCTTTGTCTCCACGGCCAGAAATATTGATAATAATGCTCTCTTCCGAAGATAATGTTGGAGCAAGTTTTAGTGCATGAGCAACTGCGTGGGAGCTTTCAAGTGCAGGAATAATTCCTTCAACTTTTGACAGTACTTGGAATGCTTCAAGCACATCTTCATTTGTCACTGTTACATATTCTCCACGACCAATTGTTTTTAAATAGCTATGTTCTGGACCAGCCCCAGGATAATCTAGTCCTGCAGCAATCGAATATGTTGGTAGTGGATTGCCCTCTGCATCTTGCAGTACTAAACATTTGAAGCCGTGTAATTCACCTGGTGTTCCTTCATTTAATGTTGCTGCTTTTTCAGGTTCAATACCGATGAGGCGAACATTTTCATCTGGGATATACTCTGCAAAAGCACCAATTGCATTACTACCACCACCGACACAAGCAAGTATTGCTGCTGGTAGCTTTCCTTCTTTTTCTAAAATTTGTTCACGACTTTCACGGCTAATAACTGATTGGAAATGCTTCACCATTGAAGGGAATGGATGAGGCCCAACAGCAGAACCTAATAAATAGAAAGTCGTTTCATAGTTTTCTACTAAATCAGCAAATGCTTCATCCACTGCATCCTTTAGTCGCCCTTGGCCTTTATCAACTGCTACTACCTTTGCACCAAGAAGCTCCATGCGGAACACGTTTAATGCTTGACGCTTTGTATCCTCTAAACCCATATAAACTGTGCAATCCATTCCGAACATTGCGCAAGCAGTTGCTGTTGCTACTCCGTGCTGACCCGCACCTGTTTCGGCGATAACACGATTAGCTCCCATGCGCTTTGCTAATAAAATCTGTCCAAGAACGTTGTTAATTTTATGTGAACCTGTATGGTTGAGATCCTCACGCTTTAAATAAATTTTTGCGCCACCTAATTGTTGTGTTAAATTTTCAGCAAAATAAAGTGGAGATTTGCGCCCAACATATTCACGGAAATAATAATCTAGCTCTTTGTTAAAGTCTTCATCGTCTTTGTATTTTTGGAAGTTTTCATCTAGAATACTTAATACATTTTGAAGCTCCTCAGGAACAAAGCTACCTCCAAATTCACCGAAATATCCCTTTTTCTCTGCTACTTTACTCATCTGCTCTCGACTCCTCTATCTAATTTTTCCACAAAAAAAGTCACTCCAATCCTTCTGTAAAAAGGACGAGTAACCGTGGTGCCACCTTCATTCGCAAAAATGCGCGCTTTCGTACTCCGGTAACGGGGAGTAAATTCGTCCTCATATTTGATGAGGCTGCTCCAAAGTCCATTCACAAGTATGTACTACTGATTTGCACCAACCATCAGCTCTCTTTAAGCACAACCGCTTGCTACTATTCTTTTTCCTAGCATTTATTGAAAAGAATTGTAAAATATTTTCAGAAAATTGTCAAGATATGTTGTGCAAAATTAAACCAATTATTCCCCGGCATAATAGTGCGAATCCGCTGAAAGAAATTAACAGGCTAGCTATTTTAAGAAGGATAAAAGTTCTTTATAAATAAAAGCAAAAATCACTATTGATTCTACCGTTACGTTAGAAACTATAATGAATGTATTAAAAGAAAAGGAGAAATATAAATGTATTCGATTGGTCAATTTTCAAAGAAAACAGGTGTCTCGATCCGTACTCTTCGCTATTATGATGAAATGAATTTGTTAAAGCCATCTTACATTTCTGAAACGGGACGTAGATTTTATGAAAATGAAGATATAATTACACTGCAAAAAATAACAGGATTAAAAACGTTAGGATATTCTTTAAAAGATATTCAAGAGCTAATGAGGCAATCACAATGGGACATAACAGAGTCTTTAAAGTATCAAAAGGAGGAAATGCTCCGTAAATTGGTGGAAATTGAAAAGAATATTGAACTACTTGAATACACAATTTCGTTAGCTCAATCAAATCAGGTAATCGAACCAGAGATATTTATTGCATTAATTCAAAATAATTTACATATGGAATCTCAGCAGCGATGGTTAAAGGAATATTTACCAAATGAAGTTGTAGACGAGATTTATGCTGTATCAAACGGTAACAACGTTCGTTATGATGAAAATTTAATAAACATTATAAATCAATTAAAAATAGCTTATAAGAATCAATTTACCGATACCGAAGTACATACTATTCTCGAAGGGCTTTTTTCTCAAGTGCCACATGAACTATTTAATCGGTTACTAACAGAACCAAAGCTAATGGAGATACAGTTGGATAGCATGTTATTTTCGTCACCATTTAGTAAACAAGAGGAAGAATGGCTAATTGAAAAAATAGAGAACATGCTAAAGGAGTATAAAACGAAATGAACATACTATTATGGGGATTCATTGGGTTTACTCTTTTATATGAACCAATTATAGGTTATTGGTTATATCAAAGATTTAAAATACGTGTTCTGACTAACCCAGCAAGCAGGATACACTATTATAAGATTGTTATGCTAGGTTTGTGGTTACCAACACTTTTTATTTTAATAATAGTGGCGAATTCTGAACTTACTTTAGAAGAACTACGCGTAATAATGCCGAGTATTAACACAAAAGCATTAGGACCAATTGTTACATATATTGTCATAGGGGTAGGTTTATTATATAGTATATCGCTTTTATATTACGCGATTGGATATTTTATAAGTAATAATGTTAAAAGTAAGATGATATTAATGAAGCAAAAACAAATGAAGCATATAACGTTTACTGAGTTACTACCTGTTACAAAGAAAGACAAAGTCATCTGGAATCAAGTGGCATGGACAGCGGGTATCACAGAAGAAATTATTTACCGTGGGTTCCTTATATTTGCATTTAACGCACTATTTCCAGAATGGTCAATTTGGTTAGTTCTTTTGTGTACTTCAATAATATTTGGTCTTGCGCATACATATCAGAGTTTATCCGGTGTCATTCGAACAACCATTTTTGGCTTTGTGTTCGGGATGCTTGCAATCGCATTGAACTCCATTATACCTCTAATACTTCTTCATGCTTTGATTGATTATGTTGGAAAATTAGGCGATGAGAATGAAAAGGAATAAAATAACATATTATTTTTTAAAATTATTAATTGCAACACTCTTTTTGCTAGGTAATAAACCTTATTTACATGAAAAATATTCGAATTAAAACATATGTTATGTTATTGATTTTTCCTCTTCGATTCAATACAACAAAAAGAGGAACGGTGAATAACCGGCCCTCTTTTTATTAAATACGGCTCGATAAGATCCGTCTGTTAAATCAAATTTTTGAAGTTTAAGCGTTTATTCAAGATATACATAATCGGTGCACCGACTGCTAAAACAACAAATTCACCTGCAGCAACAGTTAACCATGTCCAGAAGAATGGTAATTCTAATGCTAGGTTCAATTCAAATGCAATGATAAACATGGTGCATGTAAATAAAAATGTATTGATGACTAAACGTGCCCAAATATTTTTAACAAATTTACAAATAAGAATGAGCAACCCAAGGGTAATCATCGAATGGCCAACACCAAAAATTAAATCGTAGATACCGAGTGGTGAAAAGATATTGGAGATAAATACACCAATAATAATTCCAACGGCAAAACGAGGGTTAAAGGCAACTAAATGGTTAAACATTTCGGATAGACGGAACTGCACCTCTGTAAAGCCAAATGATCCGACTAATAATGTAACAGCAATGTAGAGCGCTGCAATAATGCCACTCGTTGCTAAAAATTTTACTTTCATATTCATTTCTCCTTAGTTTTTTTGCGTGGGATGGTTACGAACCACGTAAAGCAAATGCAATCATATCAATGTTCATGCTTATTTGTAAATAGACACGAGTAAAAAAAGCGCAGAAATTCATAGTGTTAACTGCAATATTTAGCTCTTATTCGTTGCTCATAGGTGTGTGCGTGACCAGGATTTGAATTTTGAATCCATAAGAATGGGGTTTGTACACTTGCTTCTTTACATATGGAATGAACAACCACTAAAGGAAAGTACAACCATATCAAAAAAACTGTCTAAGCAGTTCTTTTAACAAGTGTAGTTATCAGTAGTTTTTTAAAACACTAAAAGCTTGAGCAAATTTTTGGACAAAGATTAATGGGGGCTCTATTGATTGAAAGTGAACGTATAAAATAGCTGGGTCTGAATATATCCAGTGATTATGAACGGCACTTATAATTAAATTATTTTCTGCAAGTACCTTAACAAATGGAGTTAATTCTTCTTGAAGTACTACAACTTCACCTAAGTTAAGTGCATTTCCATATATATCGAGTGATTCGAATGTTATCCCAGCATGAAGTGCACTACGACTTGGGCGACCTTGAATCATAACATTAAGATTTCGATTAAGTCTTACTGAGCATACTCCATGTTCCATAGAAGCTTTTCCGTTTGCAATCTGAGCAAATTTTGTACACATATTTTGAAAGCTTTGCATTTTGACACCTCTGCTTATTAATATTTGAGATATCTTGGAGCGAAAGTAGTAAGGGTTTCTGATTTGAAACTACTCATCTAAAACATTTTTAATTTCTTCTATTTCAATAATTAAATCGTCCAGTTGCTTTTTAAATTCATCCGTATATTCTAGTTCTTCATCTAAGTCTTTTGTATATTCTAAGGCATTTAAGGCAAAATCTAGAGCGAATTCGAATAGACTGTCACAAAGATTAGAAATGATTGTGTCAATATCTCCTATTTTTGCATTTTGATTCTCTTTTGAATAAGAAGGTTGATGATTTAAATCCCTTTCATCGTTATTCATGGTATTCCTCCTTTTTGGGAACAGCACTGTCTCATTTTCATCATATGCATTAAATGTAAAAAAGGAGACTGAAATGAAGCGTTTCTGTAGAAAAGGTAAGTCACATACAAAACCAGGTGTGGCTTTTTATTATGCATAAAAATCGCATCGTTTTGTCAGGCTTTAGAATAATTGCTTACATTGGATTTATAATCATTATCAGCAAAATTGTTAATGTTAGTTGCTCAAACGCAAATAGCAAGTAACTTACCAGATACTATTCAACAAGTTACTAAAGACCTTGCTGCATCTGAGGGATTTGAAAGTTTAGTAAAAGAGGGTCAAGCTAAGGGAGTAATACGAGAGGGTGATTCTAAAGCACTCGCTGGTTGTTTTTATTCAGCAATTCAAGGTGTTGCCCAAACGTACGTATGCTTCCCAGATATCCCGTTACCTCAAAGTGGTTGGTTAGTAGATATCTTAAAAAAACAAGAGATAATTCTAATTGTTATAAGGCCTGACATTTCTAATGAAGAATGTCAGGTTTTTTGGTTTTCCATAAATTATTTAAAAATCAAAAATAACTTCGCGAAATTGTCAAAAAAATTTTTGTTATGTTAGAAAAAGAAATCGATTTGTGAAAACAGCGTAGTTTAGCGGTTTAAAGCGACAAATTGAATGAAAAGATAAAATATTTTGATGAATTCGAAAGTCAGAACATTCATAATGTTGTTGACGAACCTTGATAATAACGATAATATAGCGATACGTTCACACTTCGCTTGGATAAAGTGTGATAAATATCAAAGATAATATCGGGGGGATTATTTGTGAAAAGCAATTTAAAAAAGCTTTCGTTCCTGTTATTTGGGTTAGTTTTAATGCTTGCTGCTTGCGGTAGCAGTGGCTCTAGTTCATCGGATTCGAAGGGGAACGAAACGAAGAATGCAAGTGAGAGCGGCAATGCAGGTGACAAAACATATAAAATCGGAATTACTCAAATTGTTGAGCATCCATCTTTAAATGCTGCAACAGATGGCTTTAAAAAGGCAATTGAAGATTCAGGATTAAAAGTTGAGTACGATCCACAAATAGCGCAAGGAGATAACAGCCTTAACACGACGATTGCAAACAATCTAGTAAGTGCGAACGTAGATTTAATCTTTGCTAACTCTACGCCATCTGCACAGGCGGCAGCGACAGCTACTGGTGATATTCCAATTGTCTTCACTTCTGTAACAGATGCTGTTGGCGCACAGCTCATTGAATCTATGGAGAAGCCAGGGAAAAATGTAACAGGAACGATCGATTTACATCCTGATACTATTTCGAAAACAGTGGCATTCTTAAAGGAATTAGGTGCGAAAAAAGTAGGTATGGTTTACAACGCTGGTGAACAAAACTCAGTAGCACAAATAAAAGAAGTGAAAAAAGTCATGGACGAGCAAGGCCTAACAGTAGTTGAAGCATCTGCGGCGACTTCTGCAGATGTAAGACAAGCAGCTGAATCATTAATTGGTAAAGCAGATGCATTCTATATCATTACTGATAATACAGTAGTTTCGGCTCTAGAGTCTGTCATTGATGTAGCGAATTCTAATAAATTACCACTAGTTGTTGGAGAGCTTGACTCTGTAGCACGTGGTGGCTTAGCTGCATATGGTTTTGAATATTATGACATCGGTTATGAAGCGGGACAAATGGCTGTGAAGATTCTAAAAGGTGAAGCAAAACCTGCTGATATACCAGCTCAATACCCACAAAAGCTAAAACTATTAATAAATAAAAAAGTAGCGGATGATTTAGGAATCGAAATTAAAGATTCTTGGGGTGCAGAGCTTTTAGAAAAGTAATGACCTAACATATCATCTTATGAAATGAAGCGGGGGAGAACTAAAACTGCCCCCGCTTTATCTACTTTTAAAGTGTTTTGGATCGATGGAGAATTCGTGTAAATTCCTATTAAATTGGCTCATTATCATAACGTAAGGTTGATTTCCGTTCCGACTGGGCGCTTTCCTGGGGGCGTCCGATGAGCCGCTTCACTCGCGATGCTCGCTCCAGGGTCTCATCTGTGACGCTGATCCCCAAGGAGTCGCCCAGTCTCCACTTCAATCAACTTTAATACTTTTTAATAAATATCACCTCCAGCTTTTGGTGATGAGCCATTATAGCACTGAGCTTCTTTTTAGCAAATCAAAGGCCGTCGTGCTAAAACCTTAAAAATAATAGATTCTATTTTATATGGCTTTCAAAGGACTTTATTAATTTTGAGCTCCATTTAAAGGAATGGAGCTCAAGTAAGAATTTTTAATAAGAAAATTAGTTTAAGAAATTAATAGGAGATGATTCAACTATGTTTTTAGCAATATTTGGCGCGATGGAGCAAGGAATCATCTATGCAATTATGGCGCTTGGTGTGTATTTAACATTCCGCGTGTTAGATTTTCCGGATTTAACGGTTGATGGAAGCTTTGTAACAGGGGCGGCTACTGCAGCAACGATGATTCTGCTTGGCTACCACCCAATCTTAGCGACTTTAGTGGCAATTGTTGCTGGATTTATTGCAGGATGTATGACAGGAATTCTTCACACAAAAGGGAAAATTAATCCTTTATTATCGGGGATTTTAATGATGATTGCTTTGTATTCAATTAACCTACGTATTATGGGGTCAACTGTAGAAAATACGATAGGTCGTCCGAATATTCCACTTTTGAATTCAGAGACTTTATTTTCAAAGTTTCAAGCATTTTGGAGTAATTTAGGTATTGATAGTGCATTAAATAATCTATTAAAAAGCATTGGCGTTCAGACGCAACTACCTTCAACATGGAGTACGTTGATCGTAGTATTAATCATTACGATTATCATTAAGTTCTTTGCAGATTGGTTCTTAAAAACAGAAGTCGGCCTGGCTATTCGAGCAACTGGTGATAATAAGCGTATGATTCGTAGCTTCTCGGCTAATACAGATACATTGATTATTCTTGGGCTAGGACTATCTAACGCACTTGTCGCTTTTTCTGGAGCTTTAATCGCTCAATACTCTAAGTTCTCAGATGTTAGTATGGGGATTGGGATGATTGTTATCGGTCTTGCATCTGTTATAATCGGCGAAGCAATCTTCGGTACAAAAACGATTATGCGCACAACTTTCGCTGTCATTGCGGGAGCTATCATTTACCGCGTTATTTTAGCATTAGCATTACGAGTAGATTTCCTTGATTCAGGAGATATGAAATTAATAACAGCTATCATCGTTATTATAGCGTTGATTTTACCTCAATTTATCAATAAGAGTAAGGCACGCAAACGTAAGGTGAAGCGCGCTGCAGAGAGGACGCAAGTAAAGACGGTTGAGCAGGGAGGGAAAGGCCTTGCTTAAATTAAACGGCATAAATAAGATTTTTAATGAAGGTACGCCTGATGAAAAAATTGCACTTGCAGAAATTAATTTGCACTTAAAGCCAGGGGATTTCGTCACAATTATCGGCAGTAATGGTGCTGGTAAATCGACAATGATGAATATGATTTCTGGCGCATTAACACCAGACTTTGGTACAGTTTCAATTGATGGAAATGAGGTTACTTCTTTACCAGAATACAAACGCTCCTACTACATTGGTCGCGTGTTCCAAGACCCAATGGCTGGTACAGCACCAACAATGACGATTGAGGAAAACTTAGCGTTAGCTTACTCACGTAATAAGAGTAGAGGCTTGCGTATCGGTGTTGATAAAAAGCGTCGAGAATTTTTCAAGGAATCGTTGGAGATGTTAGGCCTAAATCTAGAAAATCGCCTATCTGCAAAAGTCGGCTTACTTTCTGGAGGGGAGCGTCAAGCGCTATCTCTTTTAATGGCAACATTTACGAAGCCTTCGATTTTATTGCTAGACGAGCATACGGCGGCACTTGACCCATCTCGTGCAGAGTTAATCACACGAATTACGAAATATTTAGTCGAGAAAGACAGCTTAACGACATTGATGGTCACGCACAATATGCAGCAAGCATTAGATTTAGGAAATCGACTGATTATGATGGATAAAGGTCAAATCATTTTAGAGGTTGGCGAGGATCGCAAGCATGAACTAACCATCCCAGATTTGATGGCAGAGTTCGAACGTATCCGCGGAGAGAAAATGAACTCAGACCGTGCACTACTTGGATAATGATAACGAAGCGCTCATACATAGGTATGGGCGTTTTTCTGCTAGATGTCGATATTTTTTAGAAGTTGGGTGATAAATAAAAAAAGTTGGTCGATAAATCAATAAAGTTGCTCGATAAACAATCAAAAGTTGCTCGATAAACAAGCAAACTCTTTCGATAAAGTGCATTATAATCTAGCTAAAGGAGGTGAAAATATGCTACTGAAAAAACGTGAAGTTTCATCGAAGCAAATCACATTAGAAATGATTGAAAGGAGGTTGCCGAAATCTCACCCAAAGTCTACTTACTATCAAGAAATGCTAAATAGAACAAGAGCAGGGTATGCAGGTGAGCAAAGAGTAGATCAGGAATGGCAAGAAATCTATTTGGAGCATACGCATTATTTATTGCATGATGTACAGCTTAAAGCTGAAGGTGGAGCAATACATCAAATGGATACATTATATATGTCGAGAAATTTTGTTTTAATAGTGGAAATTAAAAATATCGTGGGCCGTGTCGAATATATGGAAGATAATCATCAATTTATTCGAATTACTTCTGATGGCAAAGTAGATGGCTTTAGAAATCCCTTTGATCAGGTGAAGCGACATTCTAGGTTTTTACATCAGATTTTTCAAAAGGCTGGCTGTCATATACCTATTGTTTATATGATCGTTTCTGCAAATCCGAATATGATTATGACGCCAAGTTTGTCTGTGCAACCGATTATTCATGTGAGTGGTTTGGTTGAAAGGATGGAGCAGCTGTTCAAGCAACATCAACAAGTCTATTTAAGTGAAAAAGTTTTAAGAGAACTCTCAAAACATATTCTAAAGATGCATAAACCTACACAATGGACACTGGATATGAAGATGGATGAACTAAAGAAAGGTGTATTATGCTCTAAGTGCGATTATCGATTTGTTATGCAATATCGTCAAGGTAAGTGGCGGTGTGAGGATTGTGGTGAGGTAGATAATCAATCTTTCAATAATGCGCTGAAAGATTACCGTTATATGTATGGAGAATGTATATCCAATAGTTTATTTCAAGACTTCTTCGGCATTTCTTGTACTAAAACGGTATATAAAATATTGAAATCATTACAGCTTCAAGAAGTAGGTGCAAAGAAGAATCGGAAGTATATTATTAAATAGTATAGTCTATCAATGCGGTCAGATAGACTGTATTTTCTAAAATGTTCCGATAAATTGATGAAACATTCCGATAAAATCCGAAATTGTTCCGATAAATCTCAAGATTGTTCCGATAAAACACAAATTTATTCCGATAAACCTAAAAAAGCCACACTTACATAGCAAGTGTGACCCTTTGTATTAGACTAGTAAGCCGAATAATTGAATGTCGTTGTTTACTTCTTTGTATTTGAAGCCGAATTCATTCATACGTGCTAGTAATCCTTCGTAGTCTTCACGATTACCAAGTTCGATACCAACTAAGGCAGGACCACTTTCTTTGTTGTTTTTCTTTGTATATTCGAAGGTAGTAATGTCATCATTCGGTCCTACAACGCTTGTTAGGAATTGGCGAAGCGCGCCTGCACGCTGTGGGAAGCTTACGATGAAGTAGTATAGTAAGCCTTCGTGAATTAAAGATTTTTCTTTAATTTCCTGCATACGTCCGATGTCATTATTACCACCACTAATGATGACTACGACTGACTTGCCTTTAATCTCCTCTTTATAAGAGTCGAGTGCTGCTACCGATAATGCTCCAGCAGGCTCTGCGATAATGGCGTGTTTATTGTAAAGATCTAAAATCGTAGTACATACTTTTCCTTCTGGTACTAGTACGATGTCGTCTAAGTAGCGACGGCAAACATCATATGTGTGATTACCGACGCATTTTACTGCAGCGCCATCTACGAATTTGTCAATCCAATCAAGTGCCACTGCACCGCCTTCTGCAAATGCAGCCTTCATACTGCCGGCCCCAGCAGGCTCTACACCGATAATTTTACTAGTAGGGGAAAGGTTTTTCACGTAGGCAGAAACACCTGACATTAAGCCACCGCCACCGATACTACCAAATACATAATCAATCGGTTCCTCCATGTCATTCATAATTTCAACAGCGACCGTTCCTTGACCAGCAATAACATCAAAATCATCAAATGGGTGAATAAAGATTTTATCGTGCTCATCACAATAAGCAAATGCACTTTCTGCAGAATCATCAAAGGTATCACCAGCTAAAATAATTTCCACATAATCACGACCAAACATACGCACTTGGTCAATTTTTTGCTTAGGTGTTGTTTGAGGCATAAAAATACTTGCTTGAATTTTCAATTGCGCACAGGCATAGGCAACACCTTGGGCATGATTACCCGCACTTGCACAAACAACGCCAAATTTACGAGCCTCTTCTTCAATTTTTTTAATCTTATAATAGGCACCACGAAGTTTGAATGAGCGTACATGCTGTAGGTCTTCGCGTTTAAAATAAATATTAGCTCCGTATTTCTCGGATAAATAGTCATTTTTTTGTAGCGGCGTGTGTACCACTACATCCTTTAAGAAATGATGTGCAATCAAGATATTTTCTACCTGCACAGTTCTAGTGTCAGCAACTTCCATAATATTCATCCTCCGTTATACGTATAAAACATTTATCTATGATAGCACATATTATTAGCTTTTTGTTATTAATTTTTAGTAAATTCTAAATTTTCGGTGTCTATTTTGCGGAATGGAGAATAATTAAATTTCTTCGAGAATTTTTTGTAGAAATAAAGGATACACTCATTTCCTCATAACGAGAATGGTCAAGCATATACTAGAGTACCTTAGGACAAGTAGGAGGGTATGTAATTGGAAATCATTCAAGGAATTCTATCTACATACATGCAATTTTTCAATTGGGAGATGTGGAAAGAGATCTTAACTGACCCTGTATCTTGGGGGTTAATATCAACACTAATTATAATAGAAGGTTTACTCTCGGCAGACAACGCACTTGTATTAGCAGTGCTAGTGAAGCATTTGCCAAACAAGCAACGCAAACGAGCATTAATGTACGGTATGTTGGGGGCCTATTTTTTCCGATTTTTATTTATCGGGATAGGTGTTTATTTAGTAGAATTTTGGTTTATTAAATTGCTAGGAGCCCTGTATTTAGGTTGGCTATGTGTCGCTCATTTCTTACAGATTGGGGAAGCGGATAGTGCCAAGGAGATGAAAAAAACAGGGTTGTTGGTTCGCCTTTTTGGGACATTTTGGGCAACGGTTATTTCTGTAGAACTGATGGATATTGCTTTTTCAATTGACGCGATATTTGCCGCTTTTGCGATATCCAATCAAATTTGGATATTACTTATCGGGGGAATGTTAGGTATTTTAATGATGAGAACTATTGCAAGTTTATTTTTAATCATTATTGAAAAAATACCTGAATTAGAGGCAACAGCATTTATTATTATTGGAATTATTGCATTGAAGATGTTAGCTAGCGTCATCGGCATTCACGTTCCACATTATATGTTTTTTGTTGTGTTAATTATTATTTTCTCTATAACTTTCATTATTCATTTTTTAAAAAAGATGAAAGTCGCTTAATATAAAACGGTTCTGTTCTCAATGAAGAAAGAGGACAGAACCGTTTTATTGTTATTTTACATAATGATCAGGATTCACAATATAGAATTTTTCGATATTTAGCCAGCTTTCACTCATCGGCTCACCGTCATCGATACGTTTTTCTGTTTCTTGCATCATCCAAGCTGTTTGAGATGCATGCGCTTGTAATGCTTTAATTTTGTCCATCTTCATTTCACTAATGTTGATGACAACATGCGGTTCTCCATTTTTTTCAATAGTATCATTTGCAAAGGCACAACCTAATACTTGTGGACGTGCAGCTTTTGGCATACGACGAACAGCTTCTACTACTGCACGTGCTGTTGCCTCATGGTCAGGATGCACTGCAAATCCAGGTAAGAATGTAATGATAAGAGAAGGCATTAATTCCTCTATTAAACCTTCAACTAGCTTTACCATTTTTTCATCATCTTCAAATTCAATCGTTTTATCACGGAAACCAAGCATACGTAAATCTTGTATTCCCATAGCCTCTGCTGCTGCGATAAGCTCCTTGCGTCGAATTTCTGGCAAGGACTCACGTGTAGCAAAAGGTGGATTTCCTAAATTACGCCCCATTTCGCCTAGAGTTAAACAGGCATATGTAACAGGTGTATTCATTTTCTTTGTATAGTAGGCAATTGTTCCAGCAACTGAAAAAGCCTCATCATCTGGGTGAGGGTAAACAATTAAAATATGACGTTGTGGTTGTAAATTCAAAAAGTCATCCCCCTTAGTAAGTAAACGGCGTTTCGCTAATTTCAAGTGCAATCGCCAATTTACCTGAGTAGTCTAGTCCTGCCATTAATAAACGGCCTAAATCATCTAATTCAAAATGTGTGATGCCTTGAGCATAGACCCAACCATGTGCCATTTTTAATCCGACACGATGGGGTGAATCATCTACCACTTTAGCAAGCTCATAGTTGATTTTAGCATTGCGAATAAAAGCACCTGCATTAAAAAATTTCTCATCAAAGTGTGCTGCATAAGAACCGTTCGTCGTCTCAAGATGAATATAAACGTCTTTGTTGGCGAAAGAATTCAATAATTCCTGCAACGTCTTTACTTGTACTTCTTGCATCTTAACACTCCTCTCGATTATTTCTCCTTTAAGTATAGTTAAAAAAGATGACAAAGGGAAATCGAAAGGCTTTGTTGCCAACCAAATCATAAATGTTATTAATGAAATACAGAAATTTCTTTATTTTAAAAAAACTATTTTCCGCTATTATTAGGGTTAATTACTTGAAAAAACTATTTTGATGTATCAATATAGGACACATGAAACAGATTAATATAAATTGAATTGTGTCGTTATAATTTGTATGCGGTTTCATAAATAAAATATGGGGAGATTGATACTATGATTTATGCAAATCCTAATACTCCGGGTGCAGTAGTAAATTTCAAAGAAAAATATGATAACTTTATCGGTGGCGAATGGGTTCCTCCAGTAAAAGGTCAATACTTTGAAAATAAAACACCAGTAACTGGTCAAGTTTTCACAAAAGCAGCTCGTTCAACAGTTGAAGATATTGAGCTTGCTCTTGATGCAGCACACGCAGCAAAAGATGCATGGGGTAAAACAAGCGCAACTGAGCGTGCATCTATTTTAAATAAAATCGCAGATCGTATTGAAGAAAACTTAGAAATGATTGCTGTTGCAGAAACATGGGATAATGGTAAAGCAGTTCGCGAAACTTTAAACGCAGATATTCCTTTAGCGATTGATCACTTCCGTTATTTTGCAGGTGTTATCCGTGCACAAGAAGGACGTACAACACAATTAGATAACGACACTGTTGCATACCACTTCCAAGAGCCACTAGGTGTAGTTGGCCAAATCATTCCTTGGAACTTCCCGATCTTAATGGCTGCTTGGAAAATTGCTCCTGCACTTGCAGCAGGTAACTGTATCGTGATGAAACCAGCTGAGCAAACGCCAGTTTCATTATTAGTGTTAATTGAAACAATTCAAGACATCCTACCAAAAGGCGTACTTAACATTGTAAACGGCTTTGGTGTTGAAGTTGGTAAACCACTTGCAACGAACAAAAGAATTGCAAAAGTTGCTTTTACTGGTTCAACAGCTGTTGGTCGCCAAATTATGCAATATGCAACTGAAAATATTATTCCTGTAACGTTAGAGCTAGGTGGTAAATCACCAAACGTATTCTTTGAGGACGTAATGGCTTCAGATGATGAATATTTAAATAAAGCAATTGAGGGCTTTGTGATGTTCGCATTAAACTCAGGTGAAATTTGTACTTGTCCTTCACGTGCACTTGTTCAAGAATCCATTTACGATAAATTCATTGAACTTGCATTAGAACGTGTAAAAGCTATTAAAATTGGTAATCCATTAGATACAGAAGTCATGATGGGGGCTCAAGCTTCTAACGAACAAAAACAAAAAATCCTTTCTTACCTTAAACTTGGTAAAGAAGAAGGTGCTGAGTGCTTAATAGGCGGAGAAGAAAATATTCTTGAAGGCGACCTTGCAGGAGGTAACTACATTAAACCAACAGTTTTCAAAGGTCACAATAAAATGCGTATCTTCCAAGAAGAAATCTTTGGTCCAGTGCTTGGCGTGACTACATTCAAAGATTTCGATGAAGCAATGGAAATTGCAAATGATACAGAATATGGTTTAGGTGCTGGTGTTTGGTCACGTTCTGGTGACATTGCTTATCGTGCAGGTCGAGCTATTCAAGCTGGTCGTATTTGGACAAACACTTATCATCAATATCCAGCGGGTGCTGCATTTGGTGGGTTCAAACTTTCTGGTATCGGTCGTGAAAACCACGCAATGATGTTAGATCACTACCAACAAACTAAATGTCTTTTAGTAAGCTACAAAAAAGAAGCACAAGGATTTTTCTAATACCAAGGGATGAATAACAACATGGCAGAACGAGTTATTGCAACAAAAGAGGGTTTAAATTTGATAGAGCTAATTAAGAGTAGGCATGGCGCTATCATGTTTTATCAATCTGGAGGTTGCTGTGATGGCTCTGCACCGATGTGTTATGTAGAAGGAGATTTTAAAATTGGTGAAAACGATATCTATCTTGGTACAATAGGTGACGTTCCTTTTTACATTCATAGAGCGCAATATGAATATTTTAAGCATACGCAATTGATTATTCATGCGATTGAGGGCAGAGGTGCAAGTTTTTCTTTAGATAGTGTTGAAAATATGCATTTCATTACAAACTCTAGAGTATTCACAACAGAAGAGTATGAAGAAGTAATAAAGCTCTTTTAATTGATTACATCTTTTAATCTATGAAGATTTCCGAGCAATATTCTTGAAAATATCATTAAAATATATCAATATAATGAGTGTGAAAGCAATTTTGTGCAAAACGTGTCGTTTTGTATTGTATGCGGTTTCACAAATGAAAATATACTGCGACCATGATTTCTTCCTAATCTAACGGATACAGTGCATAATGTTGAAAGGAATTTTAAACTAGGTTATAACGAATTCTATCTTGGTACAATAGATGACGTTCTTTCATCATTAGTTTGTGTTGTTGTGACATGGGAAGAAGATGAAAAGCTCATTATCATAGTATAGTTAAAAAAGCCGCGATTCTCTTTTATGACGGAGAATCGCGGCTTTTTATAATTAGCGGCATTTTTGGGTATGTATTTATTAATATCGGTTGATTTTTCGTTCAATGGAATCTAGACGATTGTTGAGATTTTGTAGGTGCTTATGCATATGTCTAAATTGATAATTTTGATTTTGCACGTCGGATGATCTTGTTTGTTCCGTTGCCTCTTCTTCCTGCAATGCTAAAATGTTGGAGAGGGTTGCTAATGAATACCCTATTGTCAAAACCATTGAAGATATTAATTCTACTTTCGTAGAAGTTATATTTCCACTTTGGACACCTGTGTCTTCACCTAGGAGACCTGCTTCTTGAGCTCCTAGGAAACTTGCTTGTGTATTTGGATTTGGGTCTTGTTGTTGTCTACGTCTTGCCATTTTTCTCCCTCCCATATACAGCTAATATATGGTATATGAAGTAGTAGTGTATCTTGTCCAGTGCTTTTTACATTAGAAGTAATAATCCTCTCGTTTTCTCTGCAAAGTAAAAATTCTTAATTTTCCAACTGTTTAATTGCTTTTTATCGAAAAATAGAGCAGTATAGTAGAAATAAACAGTTGTTTTTAGGGGGAATGGATGTGAACAAGGACTTTAAATATTGTAAAGAATCTAGAGTTATGCGTACAAGTCGAGTTTTTCCGAATGATATTAATAACCATAATACACTGTTTGGTGGTCGATTAATGAGTGACATCGATCAAGTAGCTTCAATTTCAGCTGCTAGGCATAGTCGTAGAGATTGTGTGACAGCCTCAACGGATTCTGTAGATTTCCTGCATCCAATTCGCCCGACCGATTCTGTCTATTTCGAATCTTATGTAACGTGGACAGGGACATCTTCAATGGAAGTTTTCGTAAAGATCATTTCTGAGAATTTGAAAACGGGAGAACGTAAGGTAGCGGCAACAGCGTTATTAACCTTTGTTGCATTGGATGAAAATAATAAACCAGCCCCAGTTCCATCTGTCATTCCAGAAACGTTAGAGGAGACAAAGCTACATGAAACTGCAGCTGAACGAGCGAAGGTACGAGCAGAGCGTAAAAAGGACAGTAAGGCATTGGCTCAATTTATTTCGATGAACGATCCGTGGGATTGCTCGAAATGATGGAGAACTACTATATGTAAAAGAGGCATCTGATTAGTCAACCTACAACTAATCAGATGCCTTTTCGTTTTTATATTTCTGTCACTGTTACTTGTGGTGCTCCAAAACGAGATTTTGCACCGTGCATAACTGGTCCTACATAGTCATTTAATGCCCAGCCGTGAGCAATTGCAGCTGAAACGAATTCTTTTGCTTCAATTACAGCCTCTTTTACTGAAAGACCATTTGCAAGGTTTGCTGTTACTGAAGCAGCAAATGTACAGCCAGCCCCATGGTTATAAGTAGAAGCAACTTTTTCAGATTCTAATAAGTAGAATTTTTCACCGTCGAAGAATAAGTCAGCTGCTTTTTCAGTAGCTAACGCTTTTCCACCTTTAATCACAACTGCTTTAGCGCCGAGTTCGTGAATCTTACGAGCTGCTGTTTTCATTTCCTCGATTGTTTTTGGTGTTCCAGTGCCAGCTAATTGCCCAGCTTCGAACAGGTTAGGAGTTGTAACTGCGGCTAATGGTAAAAGATATTGAATCATTGCATCTGTGTTACCAGGGTTCAATACTTCATCTTCTCCCTTACATACCATTACAGGGTCAATGACAACATTTGTTGTACCAGATTTTGCAATAGCATCACCTGCGATACAAATAATTTCTTCAGTTGACAGCATACCAGTTTTTATTGCGTCAATGCCTGTTGAAAGAGCAGTATCGATTTGTTTTTTCAAAAGCTCCGTTGGTAATGGCGTTACGTTATGAGTCCAACCGTTTGGATCCATTGTTACGACAACTGTTAATGCCACCATGCCATATGTGCCGTGCTCCTGGAATGTTTTAAGATCGGCTTGCATACCTGCGCCACCTGATGTATCAGAACCAGCAATTGTTAAAGTTTTTTTAAGAGTCATGTAGAAGATCTCCTTTATAGATGAAAGTTTTAAAATTACCATCTAGTATAGTCTCATTCTGATTATATAAAAATAGTCAGAATTTTATATTTTCACAAGGTCAGTTTAACTTCTTTCAGTGGTGTCCAAACATCTGCTGAAATAGAGGAACTCAGGCTAAGAACTTACATCCTGTGAAAATGCCTAAAATCATGCTACGTTAACACTAATCTTTCGCACAAAAATATATCGTATTTGCCTAAGGCATCAAATCAATTATACCGAGGCATAATTGATTTGATGCTTGAATTCGACATTATTTTTTTGTACCGTTGTAAGGAGAGAAAGGGGCTTATATTACGATGAAAGAAGTATTCCCGAATGATTGGCAAGTAATACTTGCAGAAGAATTAGAAAAAAATTACTATACAAAGCTAAGTCAATTTATAGCGCATGAATATTCAACACAAACAATTTATCCACCAATGAATGACATAATGAATGCATTTTATACAACAGCTTATCGTGATGTTAAGGTCGTAATTTTAGGTCAGGATCCTTATCATGGACCAAACCAAGCACATGGATTAAGCTTTTCTGTCATGCCAGGAATCCCACATCCACCAAGCTTGCGAAATATGTTAAAAGAGTTACAGGATGACCTTGGTTGTCCCATCCCTCAAAACGGTACATTAACAAAATGGGCACAGCAAGGTGTAATGCTATTGAACACTGTATTAACTGTTCGAGCAGGTCAGGCGAATTCTCATAAAGAGCAAGGATGGGAGCAATTTACGGATGTTGTAATCGATAAATTAGCATCAAGAGATAAACCAATTATTTTTGTTCTGTGGGGTAAACCAGCACAACGGAAAAAACAATTAATTCGTAAATACTCAACGCCACATTTTATTTTAGAAGCGCCTCATCCAAGTCCACTTAGTGCTTATCGAGGATTTTTTGGCAGTAAACCATATTCGAAGATCAATGCACAGTTAGTAGAATGGGGAGAGCAACCAATTGATTGGAGCCTAGCTTAGGCTTTATACACTTATAGTTTCGTGTTACAGTTAATAATAGAAGAAAGTGAGGGGCAACATGAAGGTAAATTGTTTCAAATGTCAATATTTTAAAGTAACATGGGACCCACAAACTCCACGGGCCTGTGTAGCGTATGGCTTTAAAACAAAGCAAATACCATCCGTTGTCGTTAAACAATCCTCTGGCACGGACTGTCTAAAATTTGTGCCAAAAGCAGAAAGTGGGAGAATGCAATGATTCCTTATCAGGCCGTTATTCAACAACTTGAAAAACAATTATCTGGCGTCAAAAATGCTGGAAACGACCAACAAATTCGTGAAGCTTTAACAGCAATCCGAGCATTATGTGATGTGGTATTAGACTCACCTGACGGCATTTCTAAAGCGCAGTCAAAACATTTGCCACAAATGCTAGTGTCAGAGCCGAAACAAACAAGTTTATATACAGCAAAAATTGAAGAAGAAGACGGAGCGAATGGTGATTCAATTTTTGACTTTTAATTATCTTCATTCAGCGAAGACTCCCACCTCTGAAGGTGGCAAGATGAATGCGGATGTGGTTCCTTTTCAGTAGGTGTCCCAACGCCTACTGAAATAGAAGAACCCAGTCTAAGAACGCCACGTCCTGTGGCAACGACTGAGTGACCAACATCATGCCGCTGACGCTTCGCTTTCGCGCAAAAGACATCTGTTGGCCCAAAGCCTCCGGCGGATGTCACGGATTTTGAAGGGAATAAATACAAGGATGTTAGCCTAAAATCTTCGCATCCTGCGAAAACGGCTAACTGACCTGCATCGTGCAGGCCTAAGCACAATTCAAAATCCGGACCATTGTTTATCTGCGCGAAAGCGTAGCGCCAGCGGCAAATGTTTTCTGTAGCGAAAGCAAAGCGTCAGCTACAATTACGCCAAGGCGAAATTGATAAAAGGTAGGGAAAATGACATGAAAAAATTTATCGTGACAGGTGCACTCCACGGCTTTTTAGCAGTGGCATTGGGTGCATTCGGTGCACATGCTTTAAAAGAAGTTCTAGACGATTACGGTCGCGGGATTTGGGAAACAGCTGTTCAGTATCAAATGTTTCATGCCACTGGTTTACTTATAATTGGTATATTAATGAGTTCCAAATTACTGGGTGAGGCAAAGCAGTTAAATTTAGCTGGAATCTTTTTTAACCTAGGTATTGTCTTCTTTTCAGGAAGCTTATATGTACTTGCAATCAGCGGCGTTAAAGTTTTAGGTGCCATTACACCAATTGGTGGTGTTCTATTTTTAGCTGGCTGGATTCTAATTATAGTATCTGCCCTTAAAAATGCTCGATAAAAGTTGAATATAAATATTCCTACAAAGTTACTCCTTTGCATTATGTGTGAGGGAGTTTTTGTTTTTTTAGAAACTACTAGTAACGGATTAAGAGAATTTTTCTTCGTAATGAACAATATAATTTCTATAGAATAGATAGTTTTAATTCCTATTGTTTTTGTAAGGTTTTATAGTACACTGATATTATCAAATAAGTTCGACAAATCGGAAGTGAGGTTTTGAGATATGGAGAAGCTTTTTACTTTACTAGATAATAACTACGATGAAATGGTAGCAATTCGTCGTCATTTACATGAATATCCGGAATTATCTTTTGAGGAAGTAGAAACACCAGCGTATGTAGCTGCTTTTCATCGAGCGCTTGGCCATGAGGTTCGAGAGCATGTAGGTGAACGTGGTGTTGTTGCAACTTTACGTGGAGGGAGACCAGGTAAAACTGTGGCATTGCGCGCTGATTTTGATGCACTGGCAATTCTGGAGGAAAATGATGTCCCTTATAAGTCAAAAGTAGATGGTAAGATGCATGCATGTGGACATGATGGTCATACTGCAACATTACTTGGGCTGGCTAGAGCACTTAATGCAATGCAGGATGACATTGTAGGTAATGTAGTATTTATTCATCAGCATGCGGAAGAAATGGCGCCAGGTGGTGCAAAGCCTATGATTGAAGATGGCTGTCTGGACGGGGTAGATGTTATTTTCGGTACACATTTATGGGCACCAACGCCATTGGGAGATATATTGGTGAGAGATGGAGCAATTATGGCTGCTGCGGATAAGGTGGAAATTACGATTCAAGGCAAAGGGGGTCATGGTGCGGAGCCTCATCATTCTATTGATGCTGTTGCTCTTGCGTCACAGTTTGTAGTTAATGCTCAGCAGCTTATATCCCGACGCATAGATCCGTTGAAATCAGCCGTTTTAACAATTGGTCATTTTGAGGCGATTAATCCTTTCAATGTTATTGCTGAACGAGTAGTATTAGCCGGTACAGTCCGTACTTTTGAGGAACAGGTGCGCAGACAAATGGAGCAAGAGCTTGAAGCGATTTTAAATGCCACTTGTTTGGCCTTTGGTGCAAGCTATGAATATCGTTATACAAGAGGCTATCCACCGGTTTACAACCATGTAAAGGAAACGGAATTTATTGCACAGCTTGCAGCAGATATACCAGGAGTAGAAAACATTATAATGTGCCCACCATTTATGATTGGTGAGGACTTTGCGTATTATTTAGAGAATGTACCTGGTACATTTTTCTTCACAGGTGCTAAAAAACCAGAGTGGGAAGAGGTGTACCCTCATCATCATGCACGCTTTGACTTTGCTGAACGTGCGATGTTGATTGCTGCCAAAACATTAGGAAAAGCAACATTGCAGTTTTTACAAGAAAATCAATAATAAGCTCTTCCACAAGGCCTGAGCTTTACATAAAAATTGGCATGCTAGGAGGTATCCTAACATGCCAATTCTTTTGATTTAATGGCAAATATCCAAGCAGATTCCTCGCCTTCATTCGAAAAATATTTGCTGCGCAAGCAAGGATATGAGACTTAATGGGAGTCTAGTGAAACATGCAATGCGACGTAGCATGAGTAAAACGAGTGAAGGAACACACTGATTCTGCTTGTATCTTACTCGCATTTAGAGGAGCGGAATATTACCATATAAGAAAATATGAATTAGAAGACTTTTGAAAAGTTCATTTCAATTATGGATTTTGGTTAAAATAAGCCATTTCTTCATCATATTCAGCAAAATCAAAGTAAATCATTGGGAATAGGAAACGATGATTCGATTTGAGTTCACGTAAAATAACATGATCTCGACCAGCAGCTTCTACAACGCCTCGCACTATTTTCGTGTTTTTCCCTGGCTCAATCGCATGCTCGAAGGAAAAATGGAAAGTAGCAGGTTTTCCACGATTCAAACGCAAAATATTTTCAATGTACGATTGCTCCCGTCCAGGTGGTCGTGCTCCAGTCGTCTGTGGAGGCATTACCTGTGGAGGCATTACCTGTGGAGGCATTTGTTGTTGCGTTGTCGGTGTCCAATAATAAGGCATCATAAGTTATCAACCTTCTTTCTTTTAGATTTGAGGACAATCTTTTTCGGTTGGGGAGAAGAAGCAATGTGCTTTGAATTCTTCCCGTGTTCCACTGACTATACCATTGTGCTGGACAATCTCCCTCAGGTTCGAAAAACCATTGCGAACGAGTCGCCGGATGGAATCTTTCGCCTTGAATAACTCTCTTTGCTAATCGAATGTCTTGATCACGTGCTCGTTGATAAAAATAGACTTTTTGTGTCGCTTCAAAGCCCCCAGGACGCTGAAAAACCATTTGTTCAATTGTACGAACATCCGTAAAATCTAAACAATCGGCTCGTACACGATTGACGCCAACATCGCCGACCATCAGCATACCTAAATTCCCTTCACCTTCTGACTCAAAGCGCAACAGCCTTGCTAGCATGGCTGTTTATGCATCATTCGTCTTTATAACGGCGACTTTCACTCCTCCTCGCAGACAGTATATGCATGATGGTATTGTAGACATGTTCAATTTTAATGAAAGAAATTCACAATAAAAAAATGCTAAGCATATATTAGTAATAACGAGTCGTTGGTAAAATAAGGCCAGTTTTTGGCCGACTACCATAATGTGAGGTTGATTTGCATTGTGAAAGCGAAGCGTTAGCACAGGATGTGATGCTTTTAGACTTTGTTTTCTCTACTGTGCTCGCTCCAGAAATAATCTGTGACTCAGATCTTCAAGGAGTCTCCAAGCCTCCGCAGTCCCAACTTTGGTGATACGCTAAAATTTAAAATGGTTAAATAGAGAATAGAAAATATAATGGGGAACGTGAAATAGGAAATTGCATGTGTACTGAATACATGTGAGGTGACAGGGTATGGAGGTTGGTGTTTGGGTAGGGATATTGTTGAGTGCTGTGCTGGCATTTTTAGTGGGAAGTTTTTACGGACAGCCACTCCACTGGTATCTCTTTATACTAATAATCGTAGTGGGATTTTTCATCAATACGATTATACTAATTTTGAAGGTTAAGGATGAAAAGTCTTGAGGTACAATGTAGCCAAATGAAAATAAGAAAGTGTCATCGTAATGGTGGCACTTTTTTATTTTTGTTAAATTTTTGTGATTAAGTAGATAAAATATGAAGTTTTGCAAGTATATTAAAAATAAATCGTGACATACTATAATGAAAATTATTTTTCGCTTTCATGAAGGAGTGTTATAATGCATATTTTTGGTACGTTTGTAGCAATTATCATAAGTGCATTCATCGCCATTGGTATAGCAGAATACTATCATCAACCATATAATTGGTATTTAGTTTTCCTTATGATTCTAACTGGTTTTTTTATTCATACAATTATTTTAATATTGGAATCAGAGAACAGCGAAGAAAACGAGTTTTAAAAAATGCGAGTCCATATTATCGGACTCGCATTTTGTATTTAAAGGCATTGTGAATTAAACAGTTAAGAATTTCACAAGTTTTTCTTTATCAAGAAGGTTACCAACGAAGAATGCACCGAACTCACCATAGCGAGCCGAAACTTCATCGAAACGCATTTCATATACTAATTTTTTGAATTGTAGTACGTCATCTGCGAATAGTGTTACGCCCCATTCGTGATCGTCGAAGCCAACAGAACCAGTAATGATTTGTTTAACTTTACCAGCATAGCCACGACCAATCATACCGTGAGAACGCATTAGCGATTTGCGTTCGTCCATTGAAAGCATGTACCAGTTGTCATTACCTTGACGACGCTTATCCATTGGATAGAAGCATACATGCTTAGCACGTGGAAGTTCAGGATATAGACGAGCTCGCACATGTGGATTTTGGTAAGGATCTTCGTCAGAATCACCTGCTAAATAGTTAGAAAGCTCTACAACAGATACATATGAATATGTAGGAATTGTAAAATCAGCAATCGCTAATTTATTGAATTCAGCTTCAAGCTCTTGTAGCTCTTCCATTGTTTCGCGTAATGTCATAATCATAAAGTCAGCTTTTTGACCAACGATTGCGTAAAACGCATGGGCACCTGTTTTAGCTATATCAGCCTCGTTTAATTTTTCTAAATATGCAATAAACTCTTCTACTGCTGCTTGGCGTTCCTCAGCAGAAACTAATTTCCATGAAGCCCAGTCGATTGAGCGGAAATCATGTAAAGCGTACCAACCATCTAAAGTAATTGCTGCTTCATTCATTATTAAAAACACTCCTTTATAAGTGAATAATATTCAAATTTCAGTTTATCATAGTTTGTACAAAATCCATAAGTTCATGATTGCGTTCACCAATTTGACACCTTCAATAGATAATGTATGCTAAAGAGAAGAGATGTAGATAGAGGAGCTCCAATCATGAAAAGTATTTTACAACAGCCGATTTGGCGTTTTTACGATCAATCCCTTAGCGCGAAGCAAAGATCGCCACTTGAATCCTTTGCCACAGACGATACTTTATGTCAGCTAGTTGGGCAATTAGCCTCTCCACCAACTATTCGTACATGGGTACATGATGCATCTGTTGTGCTTGGTATTCAGGATCACCGTTTACCATATGTGCAGCAGGGCATGGATTTGCTCAAAGCACGTGGCTATAATCCTATTGTACGCAATTCAGGCGGATTAGCAGTTGTGCTTGATGAAGGTGTACTGAATATTTCCATAGTTTTATCTGAACAAACGGAAGCGCTAAGCATTAATGACGGCTATGATGTAATGGTAGCTCTAGTAAAGGGATTATTCCCTGAAGTAGCGGATCAAATCGAAGCCTATGAAATTGTAGGCTCTTATTGTCCAGGTTCCTATGATCTAAGTATTAAAGGAAAGAAATTTGCGGGTATTTCTCAAAGACGCTTACGTCAAGGGGTAGCCGTGCAAATTTATTTATGTATTGAAGGAAGCGGTTCAGATCGAGCTGCACTCATTCGTGACTTTTACGAGGAAAGTCTAAGAGGAGAGGAAACAAAATTTACGTATCCTAATATTGTCCCTGATGTGATGGCGTCACTATCTGAACTTATTGATGCATCATTAACAGTGGAAGCCGTTGTTATCCGTTTACAGCAGCTTTTTAACAATATGGCAGAAGAAATTCGATTTGAATCTTTTAATGATGAAGAACTAACACTATATGCGTTTTATTTACAACGTATTTTAGAACGGAATACGAAAATGCTTGAACCAAAGTGAAGTTAATCACTGAGGGTACCAAACGAGATAGATCGTTTCAAAGAAAAAAGCGATGCTGCTAATTAAGCGCATCGCCATTTTCTTGTGTATAAGGGCTACTTACAACAAGATTTCCGTTTTTCTCCATTTTGAAAACAGGTGCAATTCGTTCTTCCTCTTCATCTAGTGTTACTAGTCGTCTAGCACGGTTCATAATTTGTACAAATTGCTCGTAATCTTTTCGAATAGCTCTATTTTCCTCTTCTAGTTGTGTAATTGTCTTCTCTAGTTTTTTATTTCTCTCAGATGTTACGTGTACTAGTTGTCTCCATTTTGAAGACTCATTACCTATCTCACCAGAGTGCTGTAAACGTAGTAAATAGGCTATGACAATATCAAGATTTAATGCAGAAAGAGGAATTGATTTACCCTCTGCGGCACTACTATTAACTGTAAACATACTAGAAGCACGGCGTCTTGCTGGAGCTCCTAACACTCGCATTCTTTCTTTTCTTTCTTTTTTCGCTTCTGATAATTGTTCCTCGTATTCTTTGCGAACAACAGCATTCCAACGAAAACCACATGCAGCAGCCGTACGATTTAAAGCATCACCAGCTTCTTCAAAGGCATTTAATTGTGTACTACCTTCCGTCACATGGCGAATTACCGCCTCTGCTAATAATTCATCGTTTTCTTCTAACCAAGCATCTTGTCTTATTTTACTCATATTTATATCCTCCCACCTTTAGTTGGAACTTTTTATTTACAACTAGCATGACCAATCTTTTAACCTTTTATTCACCTATGTGGAAGGAATTATGCTTGAATACAAGGGGAAAAATGCGATACAATACCCGATGTAGGTTTGTACGTATGCTACATACTTAAATATGTGAAAGTCATACGTTCCATAGAAACGACTTTTTGAATCAATTTTGCCTCGGCATAATTGCGTCTGGAATCGGCTTTGTGCTTGCACAAAGAACTCCATTCTGATTCCGTGACATCCGCCGGAGGCTTTAACTTCTTTCAGCGGATGATTGGATACCCGCTCTGAAAAGAGATTAAAAAACGCATTCATTTCACCACCTATAGAGGTGGGAGACTTTCAGCTGAAAGAAGTTACAAAAATACTATATAGAAAGGGTTGTTGACAAAATGGCAAACGAATTTAAAGTTTGCGATGAATGTCAGGCCGTTAACTTAAAAACGTTAATTCCAAAATTAAAGGAAATCGATCCTGATGCAACCATCGAAATTGGCTGTCATTCCTATTGTGGCCCAGGACGTAAAAAAACATTTACCTTTGTAAATAGCCGTCCTGTTGCTGCATTAACAGAAGAAGAACTAATGGAAAAGGTTTTAGCAAAGTTAAAGAAATAAGTAAATCAAAACGCTATCTTCACTAGTCTAGTTGGAGATAGTTTTTGTTTTTTCTGCATTTTTAGAGTCATCGGAGCGACGGATGAAAGATTCAGAGCGACGGATAAAAGATTCAGAGCGACGGATAAAAGATTCAGAGCGACGGATAAAAGATTCAGAGCGACGGAAAGCGACGAATAGAAGGGCCAAAGCGACGGATGAAATCATCGGAGTGACGGAAGTAAGAGTCAGAGCGACGGATGGACCTCGGGACGACGGAAAGAATAGCCAGAGCGACGGAAAGAAGAGCCAGAGCGACGGAAAGAAGAGGCAAAACGACGGAAAGAAGGGCCAAAGCGACGGATATACTTCAAGATTACGGACGCCCCCAGGAAAGTGCCCTGTCGGAATGGAAATCAACCACATGCTATGGCGACAGAACTTAGGAATTAGATCAATAGAATCCTAAATTAAGACGAGAATACAGTGAGTTAGGTTGATAGTCTCTAGAATTAAAAGGGAATATGTATGCTAGTCCTGCATTTATCGCATATAATAGAACAAATAGGAAACGGGGGTGCTGTACAATTGACACACTATGCAAAAGCTAAGCTACAAGAGGAGAAAGTATTCAAGGATCCAGTGCATCGATATGTGCATGTACGGGATCAAGTGATTTGGGATCTAGTTGGTACGAAAGAATTTCAGCGATTACGTCGAATTCGCCAACTCGGTACAACGTTTTTAGTATTCCATGGAGCAGAGCATAGCCGCTTTAGTCACTCACTAGGCGTTTACGAAATTATACGCCGTATAGTAGATGATATATTTGCAGGTCGCCCTGAATGGGATGAAGATGAACGACTGCTTGTGCTTTGTGCAGCCCTATTACACGATTTAGGGCATGGACCATTTTCGCATGCTTTTGAAAATGTCTTTGAGCTTGATCATGAATTTTATACTAAGCAAATTTTACTTGGCGATACAGAAGTGAATGCAGTATTAAAAAAAGTATCGGCTGATTTCCCTGAAAAAGTATCACAAGTAATTGAAAAAACATATCCGAATAAGCAGGTCGTCAGTTTAATATCAAGTCAAATAGACGCTGATCGTATGGATTATCTACAGCGCGATGCTTATTTCACTGGCGTAAGTTATGGTCATTTTGATATGGAACGTATCTTAAGAGTGATGCGTCCAAGAAAAAACCAGGTCGTTATTAAGGCGACGGGCATGCATGCGGTAGAAGATTATATAATGAGCCGCTATCAAATGTACTTACAAATTTATTTCCATCCAGTATCTCGCAGTGCAGAGGTTGTTTTAAATAATATTTTAAAACGCGCTAAGCAACTAAGCTTGGAAGGTTACAAATTTAAGCACGAGCCTACACACTTTTTAGCATTTTTCCGTAATTCAATTACGCTGGAGGACTATCTTGCATTAGATGAGAGTATTCTTTTTACATATTTTCAACTTTGGATGCAAGAGGAAGATGCTATATTAAGTGACTTGAGTCGCCGCTTTGTCAATCGAAAGCTATTTCAGTACATTGATTTAGATCCAGGTGTCGAGCTAGATAAATATCAAAAACTACAAGAGCTCTTCAGGCAAGCTGATTTAAATCCAGAATATTATCTTGTCCACGATACGACGGCAGATTTACCTTATGACTTTTATCGACCAGGAGAGGAAGAAGTGCGTGTTCCTATTTTCTTAGAAATGAAAAATGGAGAGCTAAGAGAGCTATCGCGGGAATCTATTATTGTTGATTCTATTTCTGGCCGTATGAAGCGAGATCATAAAGTATATTTCCCACTAGATTTCTTAGAGGACAACAGTACTCATTCCGTTGTGAAGAACCAAATATTAGCTTTGATTCAAGGACAGGGGAAAAATTAAAAAATTTTTTTATATTTTTTTTATGTATAAAAATGTGTATATAAAATAATTAAATTAAATAGTATTCCAACATACCTATAGTGAAAAACAGCGAAAATACTCTATTAGAGTTATTTTCGCTGTTTTTTGTTGTTGTATAAAGATAAAAAAAGTGGAAACTATATAGAATTTTTTAGAATTTTGTAAATAGAAAGTCTGTGATTGTTTAGAATTTGTTTAGTATTATCTTGTATAATGAGTCGAAAACCCTAACGGGGATAGCGCCTGTTATTTAAGGTGTTACAAAAGTACTATGAATATATTCGGATTGTACATATAACATACATAAGTCATCATGAATGCCTATTCGTGAGTGCTTACTTGAATGTATTCATGTAGACGACAAGTGAATAGAAGGGAAGAGGGACCAACCTATGTTTGTGGCATACTTTTTGACATGGCTAAAGGATACAACGTCGTCAGCAAACGCCAACAGGTAGCTCTCTGAACTTAGAAAAGGAGAGAAACATGCAAAAATTTAAAAAATTAAACATAGCAATAATCTTAATGCTACTCGTATTCCAAACAGTACTATCACCTATTTCAGTGTTTGCAGCAGAGGGCGAACCACCTGCAGTTAAAACTGGAACAGATACTGGTACTGGTTCTACAGGAGAGATCGTACCACATGTAACACCACCAGCTGAAACTGGAGGAGATACTGGTACTGGTTCTAAGGGAGAGGTCATACCACATGTAACACCACCAGCTGAAACTGGAGGAGATGCTGGTACTGATTCTAAGGGAGAGGCCGTACCACATGTAACGCCACCAGCTGAAACTGGAGGAGAAAATGGTACTGGTACTGGTTCCGCGGACGAGCTCCCACCACCAGCTGAAGCAGGAAAAGAGGATGGGACTAAACCTGATTCTGGCAGTGAAGTAAAAGTCCCAAGTGGAGATATGCCGGACGAAACTACACCGCCAAAGTATGATTCAACTATGTCTGTTGATGTCATTAAAAATGTTGAGTTTACTGTGGGTGAAGCAAAGGTTAATCCAAATGACAGCATTAAAGTTACTAATGGACAATCTGCAGAGTTTAAATTTTATTTAGAACTAGCAGCGGGACATAATTATGGCCCGGGTACAACATTAACGTACACTTTACCAGCTATTTTTGAAGATATAACATTCCCAAATGGAACAGCTTATGGTGAGGTCGGTACAATTTCGAAAAATGGAAATGATATTGTAATTACATTCAACGATGAGTTACGAGATAGTTTAGGAACAGGTGTAGCCCTTGAGCCAGGTGCATACTTTATGGTAGAGGCGAATTTTGCAAAGGGTAATATGAATTGGGAAGAAACAATTAGTTTACCAGGCACTGAAAACATCGAGCTAAACTTCCAACCTTCGAATAGCGGTACACCTGTTTCCAAATCAGGTAAAGCAGATAATGGTGCGCTAAACAGCGAGTTTATTAACTGGAAAGTAGATGTTAATACAGATCTAGGAGTTAATGAAGCGTCAGGTACTACAGATTTTGTTGATACACTAATAGAAGGTGCACATACATTTAAGCAAGATTCTGTAAAAATCACAAAGTTTAATGTATTACCTAATGGCAAACTAAAAGCCTCTTCTGACCCTGTAACTGCGATTCCAACCTTTGATACAGTTTCTGGTCAAGACAGAATGACAATTAAATTACCAAATGAAAAGCATACAGCTTACCATATTGAGTACCAAACAGAAGTTGGTGACCCAGGTAACGTTAGAAGTGCAAACTTTAAAAATGAGGCTACTTATAATGGGGGATCCTCTCCTCAATCAGTAACTGTAAACTTTGGTGATCCATTAGCAAAAACACATGAAGGTCCTACTTATAATGATTTAGCAACACATTGGACGATTAATTACAACTTCAATAAGCGCAACATATCATCGAAAAATGCAGTATTGACTGATGTGTGGCCAGACACCCAAGAATTAGATGGAGACGTACTGGTGTTCATGGAAGATGGTACTACTCCTGCCGATATTTCTTCTAATGTAGTTGAATATAAAGACAAAGAAAAAGACAAAAACGGCTTTAAATTATCATTTGATGCTGATGTAACAAAACCATATGTTATCAAATACAAAACAAAGCCAAAAGCTAATGTTTACCCTACGGAAGACTATACAGTAACAAATACAGTAACGCGTAGCGATATGGAACAATCAGTTCAAGACAGTACAACTTATAGTAAAAATGGTTTATTACTATACAAATCTAAAAATGGTATCGATTATCATAATAAAACAATGTCATGGAAAATTGTGGCGAACCAAGCAGGCTATAACTTAGCTGCTAATACAGTGTTTACTGATACTTTTGCAGATAAAAATCTAACTTTAAAAGTAGATACTTTAGTAGTAAAAGTAGATAATACTCCATTAGCTAAAGATACAGATTACACGTTAACTAATAAAAACGATCAAACTGGTTTCGAAATTACTTTAAAGAATCCAACAAATAAACTTATCGAAATTACGTACGATACAGATTACGATATTCGAAATGTTGGAGAAAATACATTTCAATATCGAAATGAAGTAAAAATGACAAATAGTGTTTTGTCAAATGCTTCATCTGATTGGGATGAACAAGATATCCGCCCTGAACAAAAAGCAAACGGTAAAAAAGAGGGTTACTATGATTACGCAACAAAAACCTTCTACTGGGATGTTGAGTTAAACTTTAACTACAATTCATTAACAGGTGCAGTATTTGAAGATAAATTACCAGATACACAAAAAGTTCAAAATATTGTAGTGAAAAAAGGTGAACTAAATGCAAATGGTGATTTCGTAGAGAAAGAAACATTAACAAATATTAAAAACACTTCAGGTAAAGATAATGAAATTAAGCTTGAATTAGGTAATATTGATAGCGTTTATAAAGTGACTTATGAATCAGTAGATGCAGATAGCATTTTCCCACATGGTAACCCAGTAAGTATTACAAATACAGCTACATTAACAAGCGCTAAGGGTGAAAATGCATCGTGGTCAAAAACAGTTGATGTAAGTCATACAGACAAAATTTTAAACAAAAAGGGTGAACAAGCACAACAAGGTTCTGCAGTAGCTAAGTGGAATTTTGAATTTAACTACGCACAATCTGAATTAAACAGTGTAGTCATTACCGACACAGTTGGTAAAGATGATGATGGTAACCCAGAACAAATGATTTTAAAAGATACATTTAAAATATATAAAGTTGCATTGTCTGGAATAACTCCAATTGATCCGACTGAAGAGAAGACACTTTTAGATCCAAGTAAGTATACATTAAATGTAGATATGAAAAATGGTACGTACACACTTGATTTAGGTAATGTAACTGGAGCTTACTACGTAGAATACGAAACAGTATTTACAGGTCCTTCAGGCACTGATGCTAAAAATGAAGTAGAAGTAAGCTATCAAGGTAGCAGTCAAACAAGTGGAAATGATAGCTGGTCAATTACTAATTTTAAATATGGTAACCAAGCATCAACAGTTAAAGTACCATTCGTTATTGTAAAAACGAATGCTGCAACAGGCGAAGTAATGAAAGATGTTGAGTTTACTTTATATAGCGAATACACAGGTGATAAACCATTAATTAGCGATAAAACAGGTAAAAACGGTGTATTAGATTTCGGATTAAAATTAGCTGAGGGTAATTATATATTAAAAGAAACAAAAGTCTCTGGTTTTAAAAATCCAGATGTAAGCTTTACATTAAAACGCGATAAAACAGAAACATCAGGTACATTTACAGGTAAACAAATTATTGAAATCAAAAACGAACCAGAGGGCTGGACACCAGATCCGGAAAAACCAGTTGATCCAAACAAACCAAATCCAGATCCAGAGAAACCGGTTGATCCAAACAAACCAAATCCAGATCCAGAGAAACCGGTTGATCCAAACAAACCAAATCCAGATCCGGAGAAGCCAGTTGATCCAAACAAACCAAATCCAGATCCGGAAAAACCGGTTGATCCAAACAAACCAAATCCAGATCCGGAGAAGCCAGTTGATCCAAACAAACCAAATCCAGATCCAGAGAAACCGGTTGATCCAAACAAACCAAATCCAGATCCGGAAAAACCGGTTGATCCAAACAAACCAAATCCAGATCCGAAGAAACCAGTTGATCCAAACAAACCAAATCCAGATCCAGAGAAACCGGTTGATCCAAACAAACCAAATCCAGATCCAGAAAAACCGGTTGATCCAAACAAACCGAATCCAGATCCGGAGAAGCCAGTTGATCCAAACAAACCAAATCCAGATCCAGAAAAACCGGTTGATCCAAACAAACCGAATCCAGATCCGGAGAAGCCAGTTAATCCAATAGATCCAGGTAATTCAGGTAACCAAATAGATCCGAAAAATCCGACAAACCCTGGAAAACCATCTGTACAAGAAGTCATTGATCAAGGGAAAGACTTAAAGCCATACAATCCTTCTACAGCAAATAAAGACACTTTAGATGCATATAAGGATTTCCTCGATAAATACAACGATTTATCTAAAGAGGAACAGGAAGAAGTAGCAAAATCTCTTGATATTGACAAAATCAAAGCAGATGCTAAAAAATTGGAAGCACAGTTAAAGGCGAAAGGTAAACTGCCACAAACAGATGGAGCAAACCAAACAGCTCTTACGCTAATTGGTGTGGTTCTCGTTCTAGGTGCATTATTCTTATTGCGTCGTCGTAATACAGAAGTGAAATAATTTTCCATAAGAAAACCCCAAGATCGTGAAATCTTGGGGCTTTTCTTATTCTAAAAAGTTTCTGATAGTTTTGCAGGTGCTTCATCAAATGGATATTGCTCGACAAAATCTGCTTGAACGGCCAGTCTTTTCGTACCTTTATCAGCGCATGTAACGAGGGTCAAAATAGTTTTATCAGGGATGTCATCAATAACGTAAACATCTGTTGCAGCGATGATTTCCTTGGTCGTTATCTTATACTCATAAATATTCGTTAAATCCGTTAAATAAATCGTATCTCCTATGCTCGCTTTGTATAAGGGGCCAAATAAAATATCTTTTTCCTCAAAGTAATGACCTGCTAATGCGTAGTTTCCTTGTCCAAGTTTTTGATTAGGCTTCATAGTGCCTGCTCCGACTGCAAGAGAGGCATTACCAACTCCTTTGACGATAGGAAGTTTCATACCAACACTAGGGACAGCGATACTACCAATGACAGGCATTTTATTTGCGGATGTTTGGGCTTTTAAAACTTCCGCAATGGATAAAGATTGCACAGCTTCAAATTCAAAATCGGCATCCAAACTATTGTTTTTTTCCATATCTTCTGCACTGTAATCAGTGGTATTTAATTGTTTACTCAAATGGGCGATAATTGCATTTTGAATGGGATTAATAAAAATAAGTAGGAGGCCAATGATGAGCATACAAATGAGTAGTGACAGTTTAAATTTATTCATTTCATAGATCACATCCTAGTATTGAAATTACGAGTTGCCGGTAGAAGGTTCGAGTTCCGCCGCTAAAACCGAGAAACGGCGATAACAAGGCAATTACAGCACTCCAAACGTTGTAAAGCACTCGTAAAGCTTCTATACGTAAAAAGAGTAGAGCTTTATGATGCTCTACCCGTACTAATCTTTATTTATCGCTGAAACGTACGCCTGCAACTCCGTAATGGTTTTTAGACATTTCTTCGATGAAAACTGTTACATTTTCTGGTGGCGCATTAACTGTACGAGAAACGGCTTCTGTTACTTCTTTTACTAGTGCACGTTTCTGTTCTTCTGTACGACCTTCAAGCATTTTCACTGTCACGTATGGCATAATATTGCCTCCTTTATTGAATAATGTTGTATAGTTAGTTAAGAAAGTATAAACTTCTTACTTGGCATTTGCGCAATGCCGGTGTCGCGTTTATTACGACGCTAATGCGCTTACTTTTATAATAGCAGAATGGAGGTAGTTAGAGTATGGAAAATGAAGAAAAACCAAAACAAAAAATGGGCTTTACTATTATTAAAAATGACCCGACAGACGGACATAAGGGATTTGGTATCGGTTCGCTTTCACTTGAAAACGTATCGCCAGTCATTATCGATATAGAAGAAGGGACGGCATCAGTTGAAATTGGTGCTATGCATGCTCGCAGTGATGTGGAACGAGGTATTAAATTTACGACAGATCGTGCTGATTCAGAAGGTGGGAGACCATATTGGCTGGTTTGGGTGACGATAGACCATAAAGCGGATGGACCTTACTATGCAGGTGTAACTGCGTGTGAAATGGTAGTCAATCGAGAAAAACGTCGTGGCTATAAAATTTTAGCTGATCATGTGAATAAAATGGATAAATCTATGAAGCGTCATATTATTGTAGAACATATGGATGCACCATCTAAAAAAGTGCTAGCTTCTTTCCTAGAAGAGCTCAATCCGGATCTGTGGGCACGTAGTGAGGAGCAATTGCGTCAAGATTTATTTGTTAAATAGACCTACAATGATTGAACAATCTGTGACATTTTGCAATCGCTTTCGATATAAGGTTGAAAGTAGGTTTGAAACAAAGTAAACTTGATTCAGAGCTTACATTTTAGTAAGCTAGGACACTTGGTTCTGCGAATGTGATGAGCGCTATGTGGCATTTGAACAACCCAAACCCAAGCCAAATGCCCCATGATGCTCATCTACTTCGCGAACCATAAATAAGAAAAGCTTTCTGTTCCCACGGACACGGCTCCGGGGAAGAGAAAGCTTTTCTTTTTCGTATATGTCTGTTACTTTGTCGAGAGCCTTCGTTAGTTAAAACGTTTATAGCTGATAAAGGTTCCACAGGATTAGTTAATTTTTAAAAATGGAGAATGGGAGCATGTTCCAAAAATTTCCCCACGTATTGGTATCGAGAATATCAAAGTTTGAACATTTTTCAGTTGGTACATCTTTAGCATCCATATATACGAGACGCTGTTTAGGACAGGCATCTGTCGCTAACTTTCCTGATTCAATATCGACGACCACACCTTTAACGCCTTTAGGCTTTGCGAAATCCTCGTTCTTTGTTCCTTTATTGACAGCCTCCATAAAGTCAATCCAAATTTGCTTTGTAGATGCAGTATCTTCTTTTGCCGTTAGATTTTTCCCTTGGTCATAGCCATTCCACACGCCAGCGGTTAAGCTAGGTGTAAATCCAATCAACCACTGATCGCTATTTGTAGAGCCAGATTTTGCTGCATACGTATGCGTCATGCGAGAGCGAATGCTAATCCCTGTAGCAGGAGAATAATCGCTAAAGACTGGGTCGAAAATACCCGTCATCATTTCTGTTAAGATATACGTATTTTCTTTTGAGAGAACTGTCTCAGCTTCTTTATCAACTTCTTTATTTTCGTAGATGGTATCGCCATTAGCATTTTTAATAGAAACAATAGTAGTAGGCGTAGTTTTTTGACCTTGCGATGCTAAAATATTATAAGCATTCGTCATTTCATATAACGTTGTTTCAGTCGTGCCAAGCGCGATGGATAAATTGTCCTTCGTACCGATATTCACGTTGAAGCGATTAGCCATTTCATGAAATGCTTTAAATCCAATCTCCTCTAAAGTTTTAACTGCGTAAATATTATCAGAAATAGCAATAGCTTGTGCCATTGACATATCATGATTTGCGAATTTGCCGTTAACGTTTTTTGGTGAATATGTGGCACGTCCTTTATCATAAGTGAAAGTTGTCTCACCTACATTTAAATATGTTAATGGTGTATAGCCATTCTCTAAAGCTGCTGCATATAAAATAGGTTTAATTGTTGATCCTGGTTGACGTTTTGCCTGTGTAACTCTGTTAAATGAACTTGCAGAATAGTCACGGCCTCCAACTAATGCAGTAACGGCGCCTGTTTTGGGTATCATACTAACAAAAGCAGTTTGCAGGTCATCAGCAGGCATATGTTTGGCTACAGCTTCTTCTGCTGCCTTTTGGTGTTCTAGATTAAGAGTTGTTTGGATAGTCCAGCCACCTTCACTAATGTCGAGATTCTGTGATTTCAAAATTTCACTAGCCTCTTGCCATGCTACGTCAAGGAAGAATGGTGCTACAGATTTTGTTGCTACCCAGCTATCATTCTTTAAGACAAGCTTTTCATTTTCTGCACGTGTTTTTTCATCTTGCGTAATAGCTCCTTGATCGGCCATCAATTTTAAAATAACGTGTTGGCGATTAGTTGCCTTTTCTAGATTGGCAATAGGGGAGTAAATACTTGGCCCTTTTGGAACCCCTGTTAACATTGCTGCTTCAGCAAGTGTTAAATCTTTTGCAGATTTTCCAAAATAAAATCGACTAGCTGCTTCTACGCCGTACATACCATGTCCGTAGTAGACAGTATTTAAGTAGCCTTCCAATATTTCATTCTTATCATAAAAAACTTCTAATCTATAAGCATACAATGCTTCATTTAATTTTCGTGTCCAAGATTTTTCATGTGAAAGATATAGATTTCGAGCATATTGTTGAGTAATTGTACTTGCTCCTTGCACCTTACCTCCAGCCTTAAGATCAACTAATAATGCACCAGCGATACGAGAAAAATCAAAACCGCGATGCTTATAAAAGTCTTTATCCTCAACAGCGACAACTGCTTTCATTAAATAGGGAGACATCTCATCAAGACTAACCCAATAACGCCGTTCATTCGTAAAGTGATCCCCAATCTGGTTGTCATTTTCATCTAAGAAAATAGAGGCTTTAGGTACGGTTAAAGGCGGAGCACCAGCCACTTGAACATAGATACGTAAAGCTATAAATGCTACTACAATTGCAGATGTAAAGGCGACAAAAAGGGTAAGTGCTTTACGTGTACGCTTCGAACGTTTTTGCTTACGTTGATAGCTTTTTCTCTTCATCCGACTTCACCTCGTTTTCTCACACTTGCGTATAGTATGTGTCTGAACATCCATATTTAATCGAAATTATTGGTAAAAACTATTGCACTTTATTCAAAAACATCTATACTTTTTTTGTACTGTTTGAAATGCTAGCGTTCGACAAAAGAATGTTACCTTGTAGATTTTAATCGAATTTTGCTAGACGTTCCAATAATGTATACGAGGATACAAGGATAGAGGTTTCATTACAATCCTGTAAGCCCATAATAGAGTAATGGTAAAAAGGTTCATCATCGACAGTTATTAAAACAGATTTCATTGGGATAAGGTGATGAACTGATAAAAATGAATTCAATAGAATTAATTCTAATAAAAGTGGAGGTCTAGTAATGAGATTTGATGAAGCTTATTCAGGAAATGTTTTTATAAAAAGTCATCCTACGTATGAGGATGCTCAGGCAGTCATTTACGGTATGCCAATGGACTGGACAGTTAGTTATCGTCCAGGCTCACGATTTGGTCCTCAACGTATTCGTGAAGTATCGATTGGTCTAGAAGAATATAGCCCATATTTAGACCGTGAGCTAGAAGAAGTGAAATATTTTGATGCAGGAGATATACCGTTACCATTCGGGAATGCACAGCGTTCTTTAGATGAAATTGAAAAGTATATCGAGAAGCTTTTAGCAGATGGCAAGATTCCTGTAGGTATGGGTGGAGAACATTTAGTATCGTGGCCTGTTATGAAGGCTGTATCAGCAAAGTATGATGACCTAGCAATTATCCACTTCGATGCACATACAGACTTACGTGTAGAATATGAAGGGGAGCCACTTTCTCACTCAACTCCTATTCGTAAAATTGCTGAACATATCGGACCAAAAAATGTGTATTCATTTGGTATTCGTTCAGGGATGAAGGAAGAGTTCGAATGGGCGAAGGAAAATGGCATGCACATTTCAAAATTTGAAGTGCTAGAGCCATTAAAAGAGGTATTACCATCTTTATCGGGACGTAATGTTTACGTTACGATAGATATAGATGTACTTGATCCAGCGCATGCGCCAGGTACAGGAACAGTAGATTGCGGAGGCATCACATCAAAAGAATTACTGGCGTCAATCCATGCAATTGCAGCAAGTAATGTCAATGTAGTTGGCTTTGACCTAGTTGAAGTAGCACCAATCTATGACTCATCAGAAATGACAGCGAATACAGCGAGTAAATTGCTAAGAGAAATGATATTGGGCTGGGTAAAATAAGTTAGGCATTATAAAGGTTGATATGAAGCGGTTAGAATGGGGTTTAGCTATGAGCTAGCCCCATTTTCCTTTAAACTCTGACTAAATACAGATAGGTAATCGTTTTGTTTGATAAAGTCGTATTCCGCCATTGAAGCCCTAATGCTATACCTTTACGCATGCCTGTATAAGCAATCGTTAAGAATGTTTTAGGAGACAAGAAATGGGGTAATCCCTAAATCATTGTGTAATGACTTTTTGGATTACCCCAAAATATATTTATTAATGTTTTGAAATATAAACTTTACCGTTTATCGTTACTTTAGAAGCTGAGATTAGTATTTCTTTATTTGCTTCAAAATATGGATTTAAAATTTTGTCGATAGCATCCCATTTTTCATTAGATTTTTCATAGTCACCTTTTTTATCAAGAGCTGTTGCTTCTTCATAAAGCCTTTTTAATTCTTTTTGATCATTTGCCTTGATTTCGAAATCAAAGTTAGACAAGTAATCTTCAAAGCTAAGTGGCTTAAAATAAGGATTAATCATTTCATCGAATTCACCCCATAGCTTTTCAGATAATTGATCATTTTTATCTTTATCAGCTTTTTTTGCATCATTGTATAAAGTTTTTAGTTTTGGCATGGCTTCAGCAGGGATATCTAATTCCAAATCTGAGATGTATTCTTCAAATGTTAACGGTGGATTTAGAACATCTAAGTAAGGTTGAAGAACCTTCTGGAATTCATCAAATTTTTCTTGTGCGTTTTCTTCTTTACCGGATTTCTCCAGTTTTATCCACTGTTGATAAATATCTTTCAGTTGTTTTTGATCTTTTTCTTTAATAACTATATTTTTTTCACTAAATTCATACTGTTCAATGAACTCTTCAAAGGATGCAGGTACCCAGCTAGCTAAAATATATGGCTTTGTGATTTTATCCATTTCAAGACTAATTTTTTCTACTTCATCATATTTCTCTTCTTTTTCTAACTTCTTCGTTTGACTAAACAACTTTTCTAATTTTGCTAAGTCTTCTTTTGTTATTTCTTTAGGTAAGCTTTTTTTGTATACGTCAAACGTATAGAAGTCTGAATAATCTTGTACTAAACTACCTTCTACAGAGATTTCCTGACCTTCTTTTAAGTTCATTTTTTCTAATTGCTCATCTGAAAATTCCTGAATTCCGATATAATAGTTTTTGCCGTCTTTGCCTTTAATTGTGATGCTATCTCCGTAGACGCTTTTAATAGTTCCTTTAATTTGTTGCTCAACTTTAACAGTTATTTCGTTTGTTGTTTTTGTTGTTGTTGTTGCTGTTTTTGCCTCAGCTTGATGTGGTGTGAAGACAGCCATTCCTATTGTTAGTGCTGATACAATCATCCAAGATTTTTTAATTGTTTTTTTCATAATTATTTCTCCTTTTATTTAAATGGTTGAATTACTAATTATTAGACGTCTTTCCAATTATAAAAAGTTTATTAAAGTTAGAAAAAATTTTTAAATGGTTGGAAGTATAGATCAATACTTAAACTTTTCACGGGGATGAATGTTAAATGGAAGGGAATTTAGGCTGGATAAAATAAGTAGGGTCTTCGAAATGAAGCGGGTGGTGTGGGGTTAGCTATAAGCTAGCTACAAAAAAAGACGCCATCCATAAGATAGCGCCTTGATATTAGTACTATTAAGGGTTCGTAGACCAAAGCCCAGCGTGTTTTAATACAACACGTGGGTGAAGTTTTAGCTGTGCAACCATTAAATCTGCTAAATCTTCTGCTTGCATCACTTTTTCAGGATTGCCGTCTGTTAAGTTTAGTTCAACAGCCATATCTGTAGCAACTGTACTTGGCGTTAATGTTGTAACGCGAATATTTTTCTTACGCACTTCAAGCATTAGTGATTCACTTAGTCCGATAACTGCAGCTTTTGAAGCTGAGTATGCACTTGTAATTGGTGCACCTTTTTGACCAGCTGTTGATGAGATATTAATGATGTCGCCTGTGTTGCGTTCAATCATCTCAGGTAATACAGCACGTGTTGTGTAGTACACCCCTTTAACGTTGACATCGATAATATTTGTCCATTCTTCAGGCGTTAAGTCCATGAAGCTACCAAATTTTGAAATGCCGGCATTGTTTACTAAAATATCGATAGCACCAAGCTCACCGCGAATTGATTCAACTGCTGAAGTGATAGAGTCTAAATCCGCTACATTTGCTACAGCGATGGCTACCTTCACATCATATTGTTTAAGTTCCTCTGCTACTTGTTGTAAATTTTCAAGAGTACGTCCAACAAGGCCTACGTGAATACCTTCTTGTGCAAAAGCAACTGCTGTTGCGCGTCCTATACCACGCCCTGCTCCTGTAATTAACGCCACTTTTCCTGCGATTGTTTGCATGATTTTCGCTCCTTTAAATGAGATGTTTTATTTAGAAGAAAAAATAGATTAAGATTTGTCTTTAAGACTATCCTCATTTTACTATGGTTTTCTACATTGTGAAGAGTGCACTTTTTGGTGCGGAGGTTACTAAAAGTTACTTGTATGAAAAGGAGTTAGCTCTATGTCAGATAAATTAAGAGAAGAAATAAAAGTGAGAATATTAAATAACGATTACCATTGTGAAAAGGAACTTACCTTATCAATCATTAGCGGGAAATGGAAAGTAGTTATTTTGTGGCATTTAGGTGTAGAAGGGCCACATCGTTTCAGTGAGCTTCAAAGACTTTTTCCGAAAATATCTCATAAGATATTAACAAACCAATTACGTGAACTGATGGAAGATGGGATTGTTCATAGAGAAGTGTTTCCGGAAGTTCCTCCGAAAGTCGAATATTCAATGACTGAACTAGGGATGACGTTATTACCAATCGTTGAGATGATGTATGAATGGGGGAAAAAGAGAATTGATCAAATTAAACAAGAAAGCACTAAAGAGGTCATTTCAAACGATTTAAATGGCGAAGCTACGAAAGCGAACCATCAGTCGCAAATATAACAAATTGCTAAGTGAAATGATTTTAGGTTAGGTAAAACAATTTATTTAACTTCTTTCAGTGGATGTCCAAACACCCGCTGAAAGAAATTAAAGCCTTCGGCGGATGTCACGGAATTATGACGAGGCGTAATTGATTAATGTGGGGCTAAAAGTGGGGGAGGCGTAATGAGTTCACTTTTAACCCCATTTTGTATTTGGCTAACATAATCATTACAGGTTCAATAGATAAGGCGAGATAATAAGCCTTCTTAGGAAAAAAGCTCATTTACGAAGTCAGCTTTTTTATTTTTTTGGAAACTTTTTGATTAGATTCACATATCTTATTGACATAGCTAGGAAAAAATTTTTCCATTATGGGTAACGAATGTTACCTATTGAATGGAGGCAAATTTTTTTGACCAAAAGAGCGATTTACTGAGGAGATTCTATTGGATTGTGCTTTTGAAATGGTTAGGAAGAATGACGTTGATAGTGTGAATGTAAGGGATTTAGCAAAAGAGTTAGGTTGCTCGACAAAACTTGAGCTTGGAAATTGAAAGTATTTAAAAAGACGTTTTTGAAGGCGTTAAACAAAAATTATTGAATGGAGAAAGTAAATGAAAAATTCGCCTATTCTTTTATCAATATTATTTACTGTACTTGCACTTGTTTTTCCTGCTATAGCTGGAGCGATTATAACAATCAAAAATATAAGTAGCATAAGCTCAATATTTTTGATTCAATTTATCTCCACTGCAGCTGGTGTTCTAGTTATTCTTTGGATCATGAAAAAAAGTAAATTCTCTTTCCAAGATTTCGGATTCAGAAAGTTTAAAGCAGAGGCGTGGATGGCTGTTATCGTTGTTATTGAGCTGGTTCCATTCTTAAATGGTATTACAGATAATGATGGTTTTTCTGCGCAGTATGTATTTATTTTACTTCTATTTGTTATTGCGGTTGGTTTTTGTGAAGAGCTTATTTTCCGAGGTCTAATTTTCAAATATTTATCAGTAAAAGAGCTTAAAGTGGCTATTATAGGTTCCTCAATTTTGTTTGGCATTGGACATCTTGCAAATTTAGCTTCCGGTCAGGATTTTTTAATGACATTACTACAAATTATTTTTGCATTCCTCTTTGGGCTAGTTTGTGCAGAAATTGTAGCAAAGACAAAAAGTATTATTTTCCCGATTGTCTGGCACGCTACGCACGATTTTATTGCATTCATGACTGATAAAAGTGAGCCGGATGTCCTTGCGGTTTCTATTTATGTCTTTCAGTGTATAGTGTTAATAGGTCTCGTAATTTATTTCTGGAGAGCTTTATTTACTAAGAAAGATAAGTCGGGAGCGATAATCATAAACAATGGGTAGCCTGAAAGTTACGTTTAATGGGATCCACTAAGAGAACTGGTACTGTGCTAGATAAAACAATTTATTTAACTTCTTCAGCTGGTATCCAAACACCCGCTGAAAGAAGTTAAAACCTCCGGGTGCAATTATGCCGAGGCATAATTGATTAATGTGGGGCTAAAAGTGGGGAAGCGTAATGGCCCCGCTTGCTTTTAAAACTTGACTAACATAATCATTTCAAGGATACCTTTGTTTATCACGATAGCTATTGAAAAAGGTGGCTCACTTACAAAGTGAGCTTTTTTTGTTTCTTTGGAAATTTTTTGAATACCTTATTGACACTGAAAGGAAAATACTGTTACATTATAGGTAACGGATGTTACCTATTAAAAGGAGGCAAATTTTTTTGGCACCAAAAGAGCGATTTACAGAGGAAATTTTAATGGATTGTGCTTTTGAAATGGTTAGGAAGAGCGGCATTGATAGTGTGAATGCAAGAGATTTAGCAAAAGAGTTAGGTTGTTCGACAAAGCCTATATTTCGATTATTCTCGAGTATGGACGATTTGAAGTATGCATTATATGAAAGGGCTGGCAATCTATACAACGAAAGAATGTTTCAAGGCTTACAAGAAAGTTCTTTTTTAGGAATGGGGTTAGCTTATATTAACTTTGCTCGCGAAGAAAAAAAGTTATTTGAGCTGTTATTTCTATCTAATAAATATAAGATCTCGAGCTTTTCAGATTTATTAAATGACGTAGAAAACCAAGGAATTATTGCATTAATTTCTAATTTAACAGGATTAACTCAAACCTCTGCTAGATCCCTATTTATAGATATATGGTTAACTACGCATGGTATAGCGACAATGTGTGCAACGAATACTTGCGATTTAGATAGCTCGGAAATTGAGGGTATTTTAAAAGAGGTTTATGAAGGCGTTAAACAAAAATTATTGAATGGAGAAAATAAATGAAAATGAAAAATTCACCTATTCTTTTATCAATATTATTTACTGTGCTTGCACTTGTTTTTCCTGCTATAGCTGGGACAATTATAACAATCAAAAATATAAGTACCTTAAGCTCAATATTTTTGATTCAATTTATCTCCACTACAGCGGGTGTTCTAGTTACTCTTTGGATCATGAAAAAAAGTAAATTCATGTTCCATGATTTTGGATTTAGAAGATTTAAAGCCGAGGCTTGGATGGCTGTGATTGTTATTTCTGAGCTGATTGCTTTCCTTAATGGTATTACAGATAAAGATGGCTTTTCTGCGCAGTATGTATTTATTTTGCTTCTATTTGTTATTGCAGTTGGTTTTTGTGAAGAGCTTATTTTCCGAGGCTTAATTTTCAAATATTTATCAGCAAAAGGGCTAAAAGTGGCTATTCTAGGCTCCTCATTTTTATTTGGTATTGGACATCTTGCAAATTTAGCTTCCGGTGCTGATTTATTAATGACATTACTACAAATAACTTATGCATTCCTCTTTGGGTTAGTTTGTGCAGAAATTGTTGCAAAAACAAAAAGTATTATTTTCCCGATTATCTGGCATGCTATGCACGATTTTATAGCTTTCTTGACTGACAGTGAGCCAAATGTACTTGCTGTTTCTATCTATGTTTTCCATTGTATAGTGTTAATTGGTCTAGCGATTTATTTCTGGAGAGCTTTATTTACTAAGAAGGATTCAATGAAATTAAAAAATACGGAAAGCTATGTTTAACAAAAAAGCATCTACTCATTAATTTGAGCGGATGCTTTTTTGTCTAGTTCTATTCAGGTGTTAATCCAACATTACCTCCTGAAATAAGAAAACACACTTTTTCGTTTTTATGAATAGGTAAAGCTCCTTGCAGGGCAGCGCCAATCCCGATAGAAGAGGAAGGTTCTGCGATAATTTTACCCTCCGAGAGTAAGGTTTTCATCCCGCGTTGAATCAATACTTCATCTACACTTACAACCTCATCCACAAGCTGTTGAACAAGTGGAAAGTTCCGTTCTCCAGGCTGTAAAGTTAGTAGGGCATCAGCTAAAGATTTTTGTTCCGATAAAAGCAATCTTTCGCCAGCTTCTAAGCTTTTGCTATAACGCGAAACAACAGCAGGCTCCGCACCAATTATTTTGATTTGCGTGGCAATGGATTTTACAGCAGTTGCAATGCCACTAATTAATCCACCACCACCAATAGGAACAACTATAGTATCGACATCAGGGAGCTGTGCTAATATTTCCAAACCTGCTGTTCCTTGTCCTGCCATAATATCGTAATCATCATAAGGGTGTATGTTGCAATAGCCATGATCACGACTAAGTTTTTCTGTTAGAACATGTCTTTCTGCCAGCTTACACTGCACAACTTCTGCACCTAAGGCACGTATTCCATCAACCTTCACGGTAGGAGCTGAATCCGGTAGGACAATTGTTGCCTTAATATTTAGGAGCTTGGCAGCGTAGGCAACGCCTTTGCCATGATTACCCGAGGAAGCAGCAACTACGCCTTTTTGCAATTGTTCTAACGGCATGGATAGCATTTTATTAAGAGCCCCACGAAGTTTGAAAGAGTTGGTTTTTTGCATATTCTCGGCTTTTATGTAGGCATGACATCCTAAAAGTTCATCGAGCCCATTTAATCGAATCATAGGCGTTTCATATATATAAGATGAAATTCTTCGTTTTGCAGCATGAATTTGTTCAATTGTTAACATACAGCAACCCTCATTCCGGTTAATTGATTGAAAATTCTAATTTCATAACATGACTGTAGATTTTCAGGGGATTTTTGTCAATGTTAAATAGTAAAGTGATTATTGACAAATTACTGCCATATCGGATAGAATACTTACTTCTATCTTGAAAAAATATGAGTATTCATCCTATAATAAAAAGGTTATAGTAAAAACAATAAAAGGGAGCGTCCATAATGGCCAACGAAGCAAGATCGCAGGTGAACATTAAGCTCATTTCTACGATTCGCCCGATTGATGGGGAGTCCGAAAGTTATGAAATGTGGCTGACAGGGCAGCTACTTGAAAAAGCAGGAAGCATGTATTTGAAATATGAAGAGGTGCAGGAGGATAAAACCATCCGCACAACTATGAAGCTAGGCAATGAACAGGCATTAATTATGCGTGCCGGAGCAGTAAAGATGCGACTACCACTTAACATAATTGAACAACAAATAGGTCATTATGAAAGTGAGTTCGGTTCAATGCCACTCGTCATACACACGAAAAATATGACGTTTACAAAACAGGCAGTAAGCGGAGATTTCCATGTACAGTACGATTTACTAATGGGTGGGCAATCCGTTGGCAATTATACATTAGACATTACATTTACGGAGGTACAATGATGAACGCAGTAGAACAAGTACAACAAGCCATTAAAGTAGCAATTGCGCAGGCTGTTGAAAAAGCTGGCTTAGTAGAAGCTGGCACAGAGTTAAATATTCACCTTGAAACACCGAAGGATAAAGCAAATGGGGACTATGCTACAAACATTGCTATGCAATTAACGAAATTAGCAAAAAAACCACCTCGTGCCATTGCAGAAGCTATTTTAGAAAATCTTGACACAGCAGGTACAGATATTGAGAAGATCGATATTGCTGGCCCAGGCTTCATGAATATTACTGTACGTAAAGATTTCCTATCAGGTGTAGTAAAAGCAGTGCTAGAGCAAGGTGCTGATTACGGCCGTTCTAATGCTGGCGCAGGAGAAAAAGTTCAAGTTGAATTCGTATCTGCAAATCCAACAGGTGATCTTCATTTAGGTCATGCACGTGGAGCTTCTGTAGGGGATTCATTATGTAATGTGCTAGATATGGCAGGTTACGATGTTTCTCGTGAGTACTACATTAACGATGCGGGTAACCAAATTAATAACTTAGCTTATTCACTTGAAGCGCGTTATAAGCAAGCTTTAGGAATGGATGCTGAGATGCCAGAGGATGGCTACCACGGTTCAGATATTATTGAAATCGCTGGTAAACTAGCTAGTGAGCATGGCGATGCAATTTTATCTAAAACTGATGAAGAACGTTTTGCATTCTTCCGTCAACATGGTTTAGCGTTAGAATTAGACAAGTTAAAAACAGACCTTGCAAACTTCCGTGTAAACTTTAATGTGTGGTATTCAGAAACTTCACTATATGAAAACGGCAAAATCGAAGTAGCGTTAGATAAACTAAAAGCGAATGGTCATGTATTTGAAGAAGACGGTGCTACTTGGTTCCGTTCAACAACATTTGGCGACGATAAAGACCGCGTGTTAATTAAAAATGATGGCTCTTTCACATATCTGACTCCAGATATCGCCTACCATGAGGACAAAATTGTACGTGGTTTCGATAAGTTAATTAATATTTGGGGAGCTGACCACCACGGCTATATCCCACGTATGAAGGCTGCTATTCAGGCGCTTGGCTACGACCGTGATACGCTTGAAGTAGAAATCATCCAAATGGTTCAGCTTTATAAAAACGGTGAGAAATTCAAAATGTCTAAACGTACAGGGAACGCTGTTACAATGCGTGAGCTTGTAGAAGAGGTTGGCCTAGACGCAGTACGTTATTTCTTCGTGAAAACTGCAGGCGATTCGCATATGGACTTTGACTTAGACCTTGCTGTATCTCAATCAAATGAAAACCCTGTGTATTATGCACAATATGCGCATGCACGTATTTCTTCAATTTTACGCTCAGCGAGTGAGCAAGGCTTTGCTGCAACAACAGATCATTTAACACTGTTAACTGCAGAAAAAGAAATTGATTTACTGAAAAAAGTGGGCGACTTCCCGAAAGTGGTAGCAGATGCTGCGAAGCACCGTACACCACACCGTATCGCCAACTATATTCAAGAAACAGCAGCTGCATTCCACAGCTTCTATAACGCTGAAAAAGTGTTAGACGCTTCAAATAAAGAGCTAACAGAGGCTCGTTTAGCCCTTATCACTGCTGTTCGTACAACAATTGCTAATGCACTACGCTTAATCGGCGTATCTGCACCAGAAAAAATGTAATAACAGTCTGTTTAGCCCCCGGCACAATAATGTGCCGGGGGTTTTTTGTGTTGAAATGGATTAGATAATTAGAGCTGAGTTGTTGAAGCGACGGAAAGAATCGTCGAAGCGACGGAAGGAATAGCAAGAGCGACGGATAGAATCGGGAGCGACGGAAGGAACCGCCAGAGCGACGGAAAGAATCATCAAAGCGACGGAAGAAATAGCAAGAGCGACGGATAGAATCGTAAGCGACGGATAGAATCGTAAGCGACGGATAGAATCATCGAAG
>NZ_JBNNTL010000001.1:94737-203455 GCF_050278745.1 Lysinibacillus sp. NPDC094403
CGAAGCGACGGAAGGAATAGCAAGAGCGACGGATAGAATCGGAAGCGACGGAAAGAACCGCAAGAGCGACGGATAGAATCATCAAAGCGACGGAAGGAATAGCAAGAGCGACGGATAGAATCGGAAGCGACGGAAAGAACCGCAAGAGCGACGGATAGAATCATCAAAGCGACGGAAGGAACAGCAAGGGCAACGGATAGAATCGGAAGCGACGTAAAGAATCGCCAGAGTGACGGAAGGAATCATCAAAGCGACGGAAGGAATAGCAAGAGCGACGGAAAGAATCGGAAGCGACGGAAAGAACTGCTAGAACGACGGATAGAACCGTCGAAGTGACGGAAAGAACCGCAAGAGCGACGGATAGAATCGGGAGCGACGGAAAGAACCGCCAGAGTGACGGAAGGAATCATCAAAGCGACGGAAGGAATAGCAAGAGCGACGGATAGAATCGGAAGCGACGGAAAGAACTGCTAGAACGACGGAAAGAACCGTCGAAGTGACGGATAGCCCCGCCAAAGTGATGGATAGAGCAGCCAAAGACGTGGATAGAACCGTCAAAGACGAGGATAGAATCATCAAAACGACAGAAGTATCGGCCAGAGCGACGGAAAGAGCAGCTAAAGAAATGAATGGCATCCCCGAAAAAATAGATTCATCTACTTAAAACATAAATTTTCTTCAAAATTCAGATATCTTGTTGAAGTTTACGTTAGCGTCAATGATATACTGATGGAAAATGGGAAGGGGGGAGATGATGTTGAAGACGATTCAGGAAGTGGCTAAGCAGTTTAATGTTTCAACACGGACAATTCGTTATTATGAGGAGCTAGGGCTGCTTAATCCCAATCGGTCATCTACAAATCAACGAACCTTTTCAAAAAAAGAATTAGCAAAGCTTAAGCTTATTTTCCGAGGAAAGCGTTACGGTTTTTCACTTGAGGAGATAAAGGAGATGGTATTGCTGTTTGATTATGATCGCACGGGCATTCAGCAGTTGGAGCGTACGGTCGAATATGGGGAGCAAAAAATTCAAGAAATTGATGACAAAATAGCGGAGCTTGTACAGATGAAAATGGAGATACAGCAATTACAAGGCATTTTTACAGAAAAGTTAGCGACTTTAAAGGGAGAGATGCACGATGAATAGTTCGAATTTGTTAGCACGTAATGCGCGAAAGTATCCTATGAGTGATGCTGTTGTTTGCCAAGGCAGACGAGTGTCTTATCGTGATTTAGATGAGCAAGTGACACGTCTTAGTCATGCTTTATTAGAGCAAGGGGTGCGCCAAGGCGATAAAGTCATCATTTTTATGCCAAATGTTGTAGAGTTTGTTGTTAGCTATTTTGCAATTCAGCGCATTGGTGCTATTGTCGTTCCAGTAAATGCGAAATTTACGCTGCAAGAGGTCGAATATGTAGCGCAGCATGCTGATGCTAAAGCTATTCTAGTACATGAGGCAATTTTTGCAGCAGTCGAAAACATCACGGTAATTTCTTTAAAAATCAAAACAGGTCAAGAGCATGCTGGTTGGCTAAACTATGAAACTCTTATTCAACATGCAAGCATTCAAACAATTGATTGCCAGTTGAATGAAGATGATGTTTCGACGATTTTATATACATCGGGTACAACGGGAAAACCAAAGGGTGTGTTGTTTAGTTATCGCAATATTTTAACTGTAGCACAAATGATTGCAGTAGAAATGGAAGTAAAGCCCGAAAGCCGAATCCTTCTCATGATGCCGTTGACGCATTCAGCTCCATTACATCTATTTTTAATGGCTGGAGTATTCGTTGGCTCAACAAACGTGCTAACACCAACATTTACGCCTGATTTGTTTATTGATTCAATAGAGCAGGAAAGGACAACGCATTTCTTTGGCGCACCTGTTGCCTATTTGTTAACGGCCCAAATGCCAAGATTGCAAACAGCGGATTTATCATCGATGAAATGGTGGGTTTATGGTGGCGCGCCTTTATCACAAAATGAAGTCCAATTTTTACAAAAAGCATTCCAAACAGATAATTTAACGTGTGTCTATGGCTTAACAGAGGCTGGTCCAAATGGTTCGTTATTGTTTGGCAGAGAGCATGCAACGAAAGCAGGAAGTATTGGCCGCCGTGCACCACTTGGAGCGGAGCTGCGTATTATCAACGACGAAGGAGAAGATGTCAGTGTTGGTGAAGTAGGAGAAATCGTCTTACTTGGTGAAGGCAATATGCTCGGCTATTACAAGGATGATGTTGCAACAAAGGCTGCGTTTATAGATGGCTGGTTGAAAACAGGTGATTTAGCGCGCATAGATGAGGACGGCTATATTTGGATTGTCGATCGCAAAAAGGATGTTATTTTTTCAGGCGGTGTGAATATTTATCCGAAAGAAATAGAAGATAGTATGTTGCGCTATGAGGGGATATTTGAAGTGGCTGTTATCGGTGTGCCACATCCGGAGTGGGGAGAAACGGTGAAGGCCGTTTATGCCGCCAAAACGGAAATTGACGAGGACGAACTTAAAGCTTTTTTGGAGGAGCATCTTGCTAAATATAAAATTCCGCGCATTTTTGAACGCGTGGAAGCACTACCACGAAATGCATCAGGCAAAATACTAAAACAAACCTTAAAGGGACAAGAGGTGAGATAGCATGAAGGTTTTACAGCAGGAAGAAATGAAAACAACAAACTTTTTTAAAGAGAATGATACACTTCATAAAGTTTTAGAAATGATGCTAGATAAAGAGTTTGTGGAATATGCAACACGTGAGCTAACAGATTTCGGTGAGCTTTGTGCTGGAGATATTGATGTGAGAGCCAAACATACGGATAGAGAGGGTGAACCTCGATTACAAAGGTATAATGCTTATGGTGAAGAAGTGTCAGATGTTTGGGTCAATGATGGCTATAAAAGAACAATTGAAGAGACGTATAATACCGGCATTGTTGGCTATGTGCATAAGGATATTCCGCAATTAGGTAGAAAGGGCAACTATGTTTACAGCTTTGCTCAAGGTTATTTACTATCACATACGGAGCCAGGCTTTTACTGTCCTGTTACTTTAACAATGGCAACGGCTTTTTTACTTGATCATTATGCAAGTGATGAGGTGAAGGAGCGATTTTTACCACATGTTTGTGCAACAGGAGAGACAGAGCTATATGAGGGGGCTACTTTTTTAACGGAGCGTCAAGGTGGCTCTGATGTTGGTGCGAATGTTGTAGAGGCAAGACAGGACGGCGATCAATATCGTTTATATGGTGAGAAATATTTCGCGTCTAACGCAGGAATGTGTGGGGTAGCCATGGTATTGGCACGTATGGAAGGGGCTCAGGCAGGTTCAAAGGGCTTAACATTATTTGCAGTTCCATGGCGAAATGAAGATGGCACTGTTAATAACCTTCGCATTCGACGTTTAAAGGATAAGCTGGGTGTTAAAGCAGTACCTTCAGGTGAGGTGGAATTTGATGGTGCGCTAGCTTACGTTGTGGGTGATCCAAATAAAGGAATTTACTATATGCTGGAGGCGCTTAATTTATCAAGAATTTGTAATGCGGTTGCTTCTATAGGCATTATGCGCCGCGGATATTTAGAGGCGAAGCACTATGTGACAAATCGTCATGCATTTGGTAAGCCTTTAACGCAATACCCTATGATTCAGGATACGCTAGGGAAATTCGCTGCCAAGCTTCATGTGGAAGTTGCTACGGTTTTTGATCTTATTCAGCTGTACGATAAGGTAACTAGTGGACAGGGGAATAAAGAGGACATCATTTTAAATCGCTTGTATATTGCGATCATGAAAAAAGAAACGGCAGAGCAAGCTGTACATTATGCTAGTGAAGCAATTGAATTACATGGCGGAAACGGCTATATTGAAGATTTTGTTACACCTCGGTTATTAAGAGATGCGCAGGTACTTACTGTGTGGGAGGGGACAGCGAATATTTTAGCTTTAGAGCTCATTCGTTTAGTTGATAAGTTTCATGTGCACGAAATGTTTGTTCGTGTCATGGAGGAACGTCTAGAAAAACTAGCTGACAGTCCATTAGTCAAAATTGTAGTGAAGCAATTAGCTAAACTAGATTCAACTTTGCAAACATTTAGCCGTTTAGATGATGCGACGAAAACGTTTGAGGCAAAAAAGGTCGCAGAGAAAATGGCACATTTATATGAAAGTGTTGTAGCAGTTGAATGGGCGCAAAGATTCGGCGGCAAATATGAGAAGCTAGCAGATATTTATTTAGAGAACACATGGGCATTGCGAGAAATGGGGGCCCCAATGAAAACCGTACAGTATTTCTCAGACATAGTTTAATCGATTAGAGGTCGTCTCGAATGGGGGCGACTTTTTTGATTTTCATGTATAATGAAATCAACTGAATATTATAAAGGTTCTTTACTAATGTAAAGTGAAAAGGGAAATCGGTGTAATTCCGATGCGGTCCCGCCACTGTATGTGTGAGTTTTTTCAATCTGCGCCACTGAAAATTTCGGGAAGGCTTGAAAAAACGTAAGGAGCACGAGCCAGGAGACCTGCCTTTATAGAAAACACGTTGTAGCCTACGAGGATAGGATGGTGGATTTTGTATATGTATTTTTGTGCAAATTTGACCCCCTCATTTTTTATGATGAGGGGTATTTGTTTTGTAAGATAAATGTCGATAAATTTGAAAGAGTGGATGATAATCTCACAATGCTGGGCGATAAACCCACAACCTTGGGCGATAAAAACAAAAATATATCGATAAATCAGAAAAACAAGTCATTAACTATATGCACAGATAGACTTAGGGGGATTCATTCGCATGAAGAAAATTTGGAAAATAGGATTATCAGCATTTTTAGCTATTGGCTTGCTGGCTGCATGTAATACTAAAGAGGCAACAAATGAAAAGCCGGCAACTTCTGAGCCACAAGAGATATCAAAAGTAGATCAAGCAACATTTCCAATGACGATAACGGATGCTACTGGCAAAGATATTACGCTAGAAGCACCTCCAGAAAAAATTGTCTCTCTCATTCCGAGTAACACAGAAATTTTATTTAGCCTTGGCCTAAATAATGAAATAGTTGGTGTAACAGATAATGACGATTATCCATCAGAGGCAACTAAAAAAGAAAAGGTCGGTGGTATGGATTATAATATCGAACAAATTATTGCTTTAACACCAGATATCGTTTTTGCGCATGCATCGGGTATGGGTTACTCAAAAGGAGCAATTGAACAGCTTGAGGCTGCAGGTGTGAAAGTATTTGTTGTAGCGGATGCAAAAAACTTTGATGAAACATACACAACGATTGAACAGCTTGGTCGTGCAACAGGAAAATTAGAAGAGGCTAAAAAAATTGTCGCAAATATGAAGGCAAAAGTTAAAGAAATTGAAGCAAAACTTGAGGGTGTTGAACCAAAGAAAGTATTTGTAGAGTCATCCGATGAGCCAGAAATTTATACAGCTGGTAAAGGTACATTTATGAATGAAATGCTAGAAATGATTCATGCCGAAAATGTGGCAGCAGATTCAAATAGCTGGTATAAAATTGATGCAGAACAAATTATCGCGAAAAATCCAGATGTCATTGTAGTGGCATATAATTATGTACCTGATATTTTAACGAAAATTCCAAAACGTCCAGGCTTTGAGACAATTACGGCCGTAAAAACTAAAGCTATTGTACAAGTGGATGAAAATACGACAAGCCGTCAAGGTCCTCGATTAGCAGATGGTCTTGAGGAATTAGCGAAGGCCGTCTACCCAGAGGCGTTTAAATGAGTAAAACAATTGTAGCCTATATAATAGCGATTACGCTTCTAGTCATTAGCATCTGGTGTGGTGTAGCGATAGGCTCGGTTCATATTCCACTAGAAGTATTGTGGAATAAGGCGGCTGATGAAACAGCTGCCAATATTTTATGGAAGATTCGGTTACCTAGAGTTTTGCTGGCAGGGCTTGTAGGGGCATCACTTGCTATTGCAGGGGCAGCTTTTCAAGGTTTATTAAAAAACCCTTTGGCTGATCCTTATACGTTAGGTGTTTCCTCTGGTGCATCAGTGGGTGCAGTTATGACGATTTTCTTTAGTATGTCCATACCTGTAGTCGGCCATTTTACGTTACCGACCTTTAGTATGATAGGTGCCATATTAACGATGGTAGCTGTCATGGGTTTTGCTAGAATAGTAGACCGCTCGCTAAAAATGGAAACTCTTATATTAACAGGGGTTATATTTAGTTCATTTTTAGGTTCCTTGATTTCGTTAATGATTGCATTATCTGGTGAAGAGCTACGGCAAGTTATCGGATGGCTACTCGGCTCAGTATCGATGCGGGGTTGGCCTTTTGTTCAAATGATTATTCCGTTTGTGATAATTGGCTCAATTATGCTTTGGACACAAAGACGCGAGTTAAACGTTCTGTTATATGGAGAAGAACGCGCAAAGCATTTAGGTGTCAATGTTAAACGCAGTAAATATATTATTTTAGTGGGTGGATCAATGTTGACAGGAGCTGCGGTAGCTGTTTCTGGAACGATTGGCTTTGTTGGTTTAGTAGTTCCTCATATGACGAGAATGATTTGGGGTTCAGATCACCGTCATTTATTGCCATTATCATTTTTAAATGGTGCAACATTGCTGATTATTTGTGATTTAGTAGCACGAACAATTATTATGCCAAGAGAGCTACCGATTGGTGTAATTACTGCATTTATTGGGGCGCCCGTTTTTTCCTATATTTTTTATAAGCAACGTAGAGGCAAGGGGGTACGGGCATGATTGTTGTTGAACATCTTTCTGGTGGCTATGAAGACGTACCGATCGTCCAGGATATAAGTTTTTCTGTTAAAAAAGGAAAAATACTAGGGATTTTAGGGCCGAATGGTAGTGGGAAATCTACATTGTTAAAAGTAATAAGTGGCATACTACCAGCAACTGCAGGCACTATATTAATAGATGGTAAAAATAGTAGCTCTTACAATGCTCGTGCTTTAGCAAAAAAAATGGCGGTGCTGCCACAATTACATGCTAATGCCTTTTCAAACAGTGTACGAGAGGCGGTATCTCTTGGACGTTATCCACATCAAACAGGCTTTTTTTCGAGCTGGACTGATCGTGATGAACAGGCAGTCCAACATGCAATGATGCAAACAGGTGTGAAACGCTATGAACAGACATCGATGGAATTTTTATCGGGCGGTGAACAGCAAAGAGTTTTTGTAGCTCAAGCTCTTGCACAAACAGCGGAAATATTACTGTTAGATGAGCCAACGAACCATCTAGATATTGCTCATCAACGTCAAATTTTAGATATGGTGCGAAAGGAAGCAATAGAATGTGGTTTGACCGTTATTATGGTACTACATGATATGAATTTAGCTTCCCTCTATTGTGATGAATTGTTACTAATGGAGGAAGGACGGATGCGGGCATTTGGGGAGCCACATGAAGTATTAATCGCTTCGCAAATCGAAGACGTCTATCATGCGCGAGTTGCAACCTATGCACATCCTGAAATTCCAAAGCCTCAAATTACAATGATGCCAGCTTTAGCTGAACATCAGCAACGTGCTGTCATTAAAAAAGAAAACTTCACTGTTACAGATCATTACATTCAGCTTCAATCAGAGTTTCCTTTAAAAACGGTGTCCTCAGCTGTTCATAATCCGGGTATCGGTTGGTATGATTGTCTGTTAAATCGCTCTGTACCAATAGATTATGTGATTAGTGATGTAAAGAGAGAAGTCGCTGAATTTTTACTGAAGGAGCATTTTGCATCTACAAGTACTGTCGTCATGTTAACAGCTGTACCAACAAACCTAGTAGCTATTAATGAATTTAAAGCTTCCTTTGGCAGCGTCCTTGTTGCTGTTACGGCTGGAGTTGGCAATGCTGTTGATGTGTCTCGTACACATGAAAGGCAGGGTGAACCATATATTGGTACTATAAATACGTGGGTTATCGTTAATGGTTGTTTATCAGAAGAAGCGTTTTTCCAAGCAATGATGACAGCAAATGAGGCGAAAACAAAGGCATTACAATCAGAAAATATTCGTGATGAGCTTAGTGGTACGATTGCGACAGGCACTGCTACAGATAGTTTATTGATTGCGGCAACACAAAAAGGGGAAGAAATGCTGTACGGAGGCCCAATTACTGATGTAGGCAAAATTATCGGTAAAGGTGTTTTTGAAACAACTGTGCAGGCAATAAAAAATTATCTTCATTCAGCAGATAAACCTGCTGAATGAAGATAATGCCTCCGGCGGATGTCACGGATTTTCAAAGGAATGAAAAAGGATGTTAGCCTAAAACCTTCGCATCCTGCGAAAACGGCTAACTGACCTGCATCGTGCAGGCCTGGGCACAATTCAAAATCCGGACGCAATTACGCCAAGGCGAAATTGATAAAATAATTTTAGGAGATGAGAGAAATGAAGCTTTACACAAAAACAGGCGATACGGGGAAAACAAGTCTTATCGGTGGACGCGTTGATAAAGATAGCTTACGCGTTGAAACATATGGGGCCATCGATGAATTAAATTCTTTTATTGGTAAGGCTGTCAGTGAACTAGATCGTGAGCTATTCAAGGATATTCTAATTGATTTAGAAACGATTCAGCATGAGCTTTTTGATGCGGGTGGAGACCTTGCTAACGTCATGAAGGAACGTCATTATAAGCTAGCAGAGCAGCCGATAGAAGTGTTGGAATCACGTATTGATGCATTGTCAGACGAAGCACCACCGTTACAACGCTTTATTCTGCCAGGTGGTGCGCCAGCAGCTGCAACTTTACACATTGCTCGCACAGTAGCACGTCGAGCAGAGCGTCAAATGGTAACGCTTATGAAGGAAATCGAAGACGTACCGACAATTGTACAAAAATATTTAAACCGTCTATCTGATTATTTATTTGCAGTAGCACGGGTTGTAAATCATCGATTGAATGTCGCGGATATCGAATATATTCGAAGCGGCAATGTCTTTAAAAAATAATTTGATCACCAAAAGTTGTGGATGACATTGAGCTGCGGGAGTGAAGCGGCTCATCGGACGCCCTCGGGAAAGCGTAAATACTTTTAAGATTTATCGGAACAAAATCTTATTTTATCGGAACAATTTTAGCTTTTATCGGAATATTTTCTCGTTTTATCGGAACAATTTCAGTTTTTATCAACTAAGGTAGAAGAACGAAGGCTAAAACCATCACGTCCTGTGATAACGCCTTCGTGACCAACATCGGTGCTGTTGCTGCTGCCGCTTCGTTAGCACTACGCTTTCGCACAAAAAACATCTGTTGGCCAGAGACCCTGTAGCGGAACGGAAATCAACCCCACGTTATGGAGAAAGTTAATATTAGTATTTTATTAAATAGTCACTTTGAAAAATTCAGGGTGGCTTTTTTTCTTGTAAAATGTAAGAATATAAAATTATCAGAAATATTTTCGTTTTATGTTGACTGAATGCTCACTCATTTATTAGAATGGGAATATAATGATAGAATGAAGTACATTTACGTTTTAGCTAGCAAATTTATCACAAAGAGAGAAACTTACGACAACTAAAGGGGGGACCAACCATGAGTCCATTAGTAATTGCAAACATTGTTCTAACAGTCGTGGTTGTGCTTTATGCAGTAGGATTGTTCTTCTATCTGTTAAAAACACGCTATAAGTTTGTGCAATTGGGGAAAAAGGTTGAGTTTGATGAAAGTGTTAAAGAACGAATTCATTATCTTATGGTCAATGTACTTGGCCAAAATAAGCTATTAAAAGATCCAAAGAGTGGTTTAATTCACGTCATGTTCTTCTATGGATTTTTGATGGTGCAGTTAGGTGCCATTGATTTAATTTGGAAGGGGTTAGTACCTGGATCACATCTGCCGCTTGGCATTTTCTACAGTGTGTTTACATTCTTCCAAGAGCTTGTGGTATTAATGATTTTAGTGGCGGTTGTATGGGCATTTTACCGTCGCTATGTAGAAAAGCTAGTACGTCTAAAACGAGGCTGGAAAAATGGTCTTGTGTTAATTTTCATTGGTGGGTTAATGGTTTCCACATTGTTTGCAAATGGTATGGGATTAATTTGGCATGGTGAAGGACTAACTTATACAGAGCCAGTTGCTTCTGGCATTGCTGCTATTTTTGGCTTCCTACCAGCATCAGCGGCGGCTGTTGTTTTCTATGTGATGTGGTGGGCGCACTTATTAATTCTGTTGACATTCTTAGTGTATGTACCACAATCAAAGCATTTCCACTTGATTGTAAGCCCGATCAATGTGTACATGAACCGTTTAGATCGTACGGGTACTCTAACACCGATCGACTTTGAGGCATTAGAAAATGCTGAAGATGAAGAGGATATGCCAGCAATTGGTGTTGGACGTATTCAAGACTTCACACAAAAACAAATGCTAGATTTATATTCCTGTGTAGAGTGTGGACGCTGTACAAATATGTGTCCAGCAACAGGAACAGGGAAAATGCTATCACCGATGGATTTAATCGTGAAGCTTCGAGATCATTTAACATTTACAGGTGCTGTTGTGACAAAGCAAAAGCCTTGGGTACCTTATCAATTCTTTGCTAATACAAAGGGGAATCAGCTAGCGATGGCAGCTGGTGCTGAGGGGGCAGTCATTGAAGATATCTACAATCCTTCTTTAATCGGCGATGTCATTACAGAAGAAGAGATTTGGGCATGTACAACTTGTCGTAACTGTGAGGATCAATGTCCTGTTATGAACGAGCATGTCGATAAAATTATTGATTTACGTCGTTACTTAACAATGACTGAAGGAAAAGTAAACCCTGATGCACAACGCGCGATGACAAATATCGAGCGTCAAGGCAATCCTTGGGGCTTAAACCGTAAAGAAAAAGAAAATTGGCGTGACCTAGATCCAACAATTCATATTCCAACAGTGAAAGAGCTGAAAAAATCAGGCGAGGAAATGGAATATTTATTCTGGGTAGGTTCAATGGGTGCATTTGATAACCGCTCACAAAAAATTGCATTAGCTTTCTGTCGTTTATTAAACGAGGCAGGCGTGAAGTTTGCGATTTTAGGAAATAAAGAGAAAAACTCAGGGGACACACCTCGTCGTTTAGGAAATGAATTTTTATTCCAAGAGCTGGCAACAGCAAATATCGATGAATTTGAGAAAAACGAAGTGAAGAAAATCGTTACGATTGATCCGCACGCTTATAATATCTTTAAAAATGAATACCAAGACTTTGGCTGGAAGGGCGAGGTCTACCACCATACTGAACTATTGAATCAATTGATTGATGAAAATCGTCTAGCGTTAAATTACGAAGTTCATGAAACGATTGTGTTCCACGATTCTTGTTATTTAGGTCGTTATAACGATGTTTATGATGCACCACGTGAGATATTACGTGGCATTCCAGGTGTTAAGCTTGTGGAAATGGAGCGTAATCGTGAGACAGCAATGTGCTGTGGTGCAGGCGGCGGTTTAATGTGGATGGAAGAACATGTCGGCAACCGTATTAACGTAGCACGAACTGAGCAAGCTTTAGCAACTAATGCATCAGTTATTTCTTCTGGATGTCCTTACTGTTTAACAATGCTTGAGGATGGTACAAAGGCAAAAGAGGTTGAGGATTCAATCGGTACATTCGATGTTGCAGAGCTATTAGAGCGTTCAGTGTTTGGTGAAAAGATGAAAGCTGTTGAGAATTCTGTTGAAGAAGCAGCAGATGTAATGGTTGAAGAAGTAGTAGCATCTGTAGATAGTGTCGAAAAAGACAAGAATGCAGAGGCTAACGAAGAAAAATAATGGTTATTGCAGAAATATTTTAGTTATCTGAAAAATATAAATTGCAGAATAAATAATTGTTTTGTAGAATAAGATTAAATGGAGATGGGAGTTAACACATAAACTCCCATTTTTCATAGCAAGAGGTCGAGCGAGCGTTCAGTCAACGCAAATGCTCTAATACTTCTTCTTAGAACGTAAAACAAAAGGGGTGTTTTACTTGAATAGAGCTGTAATATTAGCAGGATCAAGAACTGCATTTGGTAAGTTTGGAGGTTCACTATCAGCATTAAGTGCAAGTGATTTAGGTGCAATCGCTATAAAAGGGGCACTGGAGAAAGCGAATATTTCACCTGATGAAGTAGATGAAGTAATTTTAGGCTCCGTTTTACAAGGGGGACAGGGTCAAATTCCTTCAAGGCAGGCTGCGATAAAAGCAAATTTACCAATAGCAGTGAAAACAGAAACGATTAATAAGGTTTGTGCGTCAGGGATGCGTGCTGTAACACTAGCAGATCAGCTAATTCGATTAGGGGACGAAGAAGTAATTATCGCTGGTGGTATGGAGTCCATGTCTAATGCACCTTATTATCTACCAAATGGTCGAACAGGCTTACGCATGGGCAACTCTACAATGGTGGATGGCATGCTATATGATGGCTTAACATGTGCCTTCGATAAGGCAAGACCGCATATGGGAAGCTACGGTAATACAACGGCCAATGAATATTCGTTAAGCCGCGAGGAGCAGGATGCTTGGTCTGTTCGTAGTCATGAACGTGCACTTGCAGCAATCGAGAAAGGTTACTTTGCTGAAGAAATCGTACCTGTGGAAATTCCACAGCGTAAGGGAGATCCGCTTCAAGTTGATACAGACGAAGCACCAAGAGCTGGTACGTCAATGGATGTACTTGCAAAACTCAAACCAGCCTTTGACAAGGACGGAACGATTACAGCAGGTAATGCACCTGGTGTTAACGATGGTGCATGTGCCTTAGTAGTAATGAGTGAGGAACGTGCAGCTCGTGAAGGCAGAGAGTCACTTGCGGTTATTATCGGTCATGAAGAGATTGCTATTGAGCCAGAGAACTTTCCGCAAACACCAGGGCTTGTCATTAACAAGTTACTTAAAAAGACGGGAAAATCACTAGCAGACATTGATTTGATCGAAATCAATGAAGCTTTTGCAGCAGTAGCTCTTGTCAGCAAGCAATTGGCGGATTTAGATGCTGATAAGGTCAATGTTAACGGTGGTGCAGTTGCATTAGGTCATCCAATTGGAGCATCTGGAGCACGCATTATTTTGACACTTGCCCATGAATTAAAGCGCCGTGGCGGTGGTATCGGAATTGCTGCTATCTGCTCAGGTGGAGGGCAAGGCGATGCGATTATGATTGAAGTACCGAAAACAGGGGGACTCAAATGATGGGAATTCAAAAAGTAATGGTTATTGGTGCTGGGCAAATGGGTTCCGGCATTGCACAAGTTTGTGCACAAGCTGGTTATGATGTCAAACTGAACGACATGAAGCAGGAATTTTTCGAACGCGGTATAGGAGTCATTACGAAAAACCTGGCACGTGATGTCGAAAAGGGTCGTAAAACTGAGGATGAGAAGGCAACGATTTTAGGTCGTATTAGTATGTCACTAGATTTACAGGATGCTAGTGATGTAGATATTATCATCGAGGCGGCAGTGGAAAATATGGAAGTGAAGCAATCCATCTTTAAGCAAATCGATCAGATTGCACCGGCACATGCCATTTTAGCTACGAATACATCATCTTTACCAATTACGGAAATTGCAGCTGTAACAAATCGTCCAGAGCAAGTAATTGGTATGCACTTTATGAATCCTGTACCTGTTATGAAGCTTGTAGAAATTATTAGAGGATTAGCTACAAGTGATGAAGTCTACAAATCTGTTGAAGACATGACAGTAAAATTATCGAAAACGCCAGTGGAAGTAAATGACTTCCCAGGCTTTATTTCGAATCGTATTTTATTACCAATGATTAATGAAGCGATCTACGCATTGTATGAAGGTGTAGCATCGAAAGAAGCCATTGATGATGTGATGAAGCTCGGAATGAATCATCCGATGGGGCCACTAACATTAGCAGATTTCATTGGTCTTGATACATGTCTATCCATCATGGAGATTTTACATGAGGGCTTAGGTGATAGTAAATATAGACCTTGTCCATTGCTTCGTAAATATGTGGCAGCTGGATGGCTAGGTAAAAAATCAGGAAGAGGCTTTTACGTTTATGAATAATCCTATGGGGATGGGACGACTTTTAAACGAAGTGTAATGCTACGGGACAACGTACAGGGGTGACATAATAGATGCATTTACAATTTACAGATGAACAAATAATGATGCGTGATATGGTTCGTAATTTCGCTCAGGATAAAATCGAACCGTGGGTAGAACGTATGGAGGCAGGAGAGTTCCCGCGTGAGCTCCTTGCCCAAATGGGAGAATTAGGTTTAATGGGGATCACGACGCCTGACGAATTAGGCGGCTCAGCGATGGATTTTACATCGTACATAATTGCTATCAATGAACTATCAAAAGTTAGCGCGGTAATGGGTGTTATTTTATCTGTGCATACTTCGGTTGGAACAAACCCTATTATTTATTTTGGCAACGATGAACAGAAGAAACGTTATGTTCCAAAGCTTGCTGCTGGTGAATATTTAGGGGCATTTTGTTTAACAGAGCCTAGCGCTGGTTCTGATGCTGGCTCTCTACAATCAAAAGCGGTACGAGATGGAGATGAATATGTCATCAATGGCTCCAAGGTGTTTATTACAAACGGCGGAGAAGCAGATGTTTATATTGTCTTTGCCTCAACGAATCCGGCTGCAAAAACACGTGGCATTTCAGCATTTATTGTTGAAAAGGGAACACCAGGCTTAATCATAGGTAAAGATGAGCATAAAATGGGCTTACATGGTTCACGTACAGTCCAACTAACATTCGACAACTGTCGCATTCCAGCCACAAACCTTCTTGGGGAGGAAGGGGAAGGCTTTAAAATTGCAATGGCCAACTTAGATGTTGGACGTATTGGAATTGCAGCACAATCTCTAGGCATTGCTGAAGCAGCGTTGGAGGCAGCTACTGCATATGCAAAAGAACGTGTTCAATTTGGCAAGCCGATTGCAGCACAACAAGGTGTTGGCTTTAAGCTTGCTGATATGGCGACAGCTGTAGAATCAGCAAAATTACTAGTCTATCGTGCAGCAGATTTACGTACAAAAGGGTTACCTTGCGGAGCTGAGGCATCTATGGCAAAACTCTTTGCCTCACGCACAGCAGTCCAAACGGCAATTGACGCGGTACAGATTTTTGGTGGGTATGGCTATACAGAAGACTATCCAGTAGAACGTTATTTCCGTGATGCGAAGGTAACAGAAATATACGAGGGTACAAGTGAAATTCAAAAGCTAGTTATTAGTAAACATTTACTTAAATAAGTCTTATGTTATGTGATCGAGATTGATTTTTTACGGATGATGTCGAACTGCTCAGGTCAAGCAAACTAGGCAATCGCCACAGAAACGATATCAAATATAAAAATCAACAATTTAGCAATAACAGAGTCTAACTAAAAAGGGGTAATGGACAATGAACTTTCAATTATCAGAAGAGCATGAGCAATTACGCGAAATGATTCGTGATTTTGCTATTAATGAAGTAGCACCAACAGCAGCTGAACGTGACGAGAACGAAGAGTTTGACCGTGCAATTTTCGATAAAATGGCAGAGCTAGGCTTAACAGGTATTCCATGGCCAGAAGAATACGGTGGTGCAGGCTTTGATTATCTTGCATATGTCATTGCTGTAGAGGAGTTATCACGTGTATGTGCTTCAACAGGGGTAACTTTATCAGCGCATACTTCGCTTGCTGGTTGGCCGATCTTTAAATTTGGTAATGAAGAACAAAAACAAAAATATCTTCGTCCAATGGCAGAAGGTAAACATATCGGTGCTTATGGCTTAACGGAGCCAGGATCAGGTTCTGATGCTGGGGGCATGAAAACTTATGCAAAACGTGATGGTGATGATTATATTTTAAACGGCTCGAAGATTTTCATTACTAATGGTGGAGTAGCAGATACATATGTTGTATTTGCAGTAACAGATCCAGAAGCTAAACATGGCACAACTGCTTTTATCGTTGAAGCTGGCTTTGAAGGTTTCTCGGTAGGGAAGAAGGAGAAAAAACTAGGAATTCGTTCATCTCCTACAACTGAAATTATTTTTGATAACTGTCGCGTTCCGAAAGAAAACATGCTTGGAGCTGAGGGAGAAGGCTTCAAAATTGCGATGACAACACTTGATGGAGGACGTAATGGCATTGCGGCGCAAGCTGTAGGGATTGCACAAGGCGCGTTAGATGCAGCTGTTGAATATGGTAAAGAGCGTGTGCAATTTGGTAAGCCAATCACTGCTAACCAAGGTGTATCCTTTAAACTAGCAGATATGGCAACTCAAATTGAAGCATCTCGACTGCTGACATACCAAGCGGCTTGGTTGGAATCAAATGGTCTACCGTATGGTAAGGCATCTGCAATGGCAAAATTAATGGCTGGCGATACTGCGATGAATGTAACGACTGAGGCGGTTCAAGTCTTTGGTGGCTATGGTTATACGAAAGATTATCCAGTTGAGCGCTTCATGCGTGATGCGAAAATCACACAAATTTATGAAGGTACACAAGAGATTCAACGATTGGTTATCTCTCGTATGTTGACGAAATAACGTATGACAGAAAGAGATAAAAGACCCCAAGTACAGTCAACAGTAAAAGATGAAAATCTTATCGCCATTCGTCGAGAACAAATGATAGAGGGAGCCATTAAATTATTTAGAGAAAAGGGTTTTCATCGTGCTACGACGAGAGAAATCGCAAAAGCTGCAGGCTTTAGTATCGGAACATTATATGAATATATCCGTACTAAGGAAGACGTCCTTTACCTTGTATGTGATAGTATTTATCACCATGCGATGGAGCGACTTTCAAGTTATGAGATTAAGGCAGGAACTATAGAAGAGTTAAAGGAAATGATTCGAGAATATTTCTTGCAAATTGATAGTATGGTTGATGAGCTGACAATCATGTATCAGGAAACTAAATCATTGTCAAAAGAAGCACAGCGTTATGTATTTAGTAAAGAGTTTGAAATGGTTGGTACTTTTGAGCGATTACTACAACGCTGTGTGCAGTCAGGTGAAATAACGATGACGGATAAACAAATCCACATGGCAGCAAATAACTTAGTCGTTTCTGGACAAAGCTGGGCATTCCGTAAATGGGCGCTTCATCGTCAACACTCTATCGACGAATTTATTGAAATGCAAATAACATTGTTTATTTCAGGCATAAAGGGGTTCTAATAAGTTCCGTAAAGGGGTTGTCGGTAATTGCATAAAGCGACATTGCAATTACCGACTTTTTTTATGAATGAAAAGGCACATCACCAAAAGTTGGGTATGACATTTATTGAAAATATATGCAAAGTTAATTAGTTGATTGCAGTGGAGACTGGACGCCCCCAGGAAGCTCTGCTCTGCGCGAAAGCGAAGCGTCAGCGGCAAATGTTTTATCTGTGCGAAAGCGAAGCGACAGCAACAAAGCGCCCAGTCGGAACGGAAATCAACCACACTTTATGATGATGAGTCGATAAAGAACATTTAGGGGAGAAAGTAGGGATTTCATATGACAAAGGTAGAAGTATATCGTCCAAAAAATCACGTACGTTTTGTTACAGCATCGAGTCTTTTTGATGGACATGATGCTTCAGTTAACATTATGCGACGTATTTTACAATCAAGCGGTGTAGAGGTAATCCATTTAGGACATAACCGCTCCGTGGAAGAAGTCGTAAATGCTGCGATACAAGAGGATGCTCAAGGCATTGCGATATCTTCTTATCAAGGCGGGCATATGGAATACTTTAAATATATGTATGATTTGCTGCGTGAAAAAGGGGCGCCACATATTAAAATTTATGGCGGCGGCGGTGGTGTTATTTTACCACGTGAAATTAAAGAGCTACATGCTTACGGGATTGCGGGGATTTTCTCGCCAGAGGATGGGCGTGTTTTAGGATTACAAGGGATGATTAATCAGAAAATTAAAGGAACTGATTTCCCAACGGCTACAGGAAACTATCAAGAAAAGCTTGATGCTCTAACGACAGAAACACCAGAAATTTTAGCAAATTTATTAACTGCTGCTGAGTCGAATGATGATGAAGAAACGAAAAAGATGCTAGAAGAAGCTCGTAAACGCTCAAAAGGGACACCTGTATTAGGTATTACAGGAACTGGTGGTGCGGGTAAGTCTTCCTTAACGGATGAATTAATTCGTCGTTTCCTAAAGGAGTTTCCGGATAAACGCGTAGCTATTCTTTCTGTCGATCCGACAAAGCAAAAAACAGGTGGGGCTTTACTTGGTGACCGAATTCGTATGAATGCGATTTTCAATAATCGAGTATATATGCGTAGTTTAGCAACCCGTGGATCTCGTACAGAGCTTACTGCTTCAATTGGAGACGTGCTAGATGTAGCGCGTGTAGTGGGCTATGATTTAATCATTGTAGAAACAAGTGGTATTGGTCAAGGCGATGCCGAGATTACAAAATACACTGATCTATCCATGTATGTTATGACAAGTGAGTTTGGTGCTCCAACACAGCTTGAGAAAATTGACATGATTGATTTTGCGGATGTGATCGCCATCAATAAATTTGAACGTAAAGGCTCTGAGGATGCGCTACGTCAAGTGCAGAAACAATATCAACGTTCACGAGAGCTTTGGGATGAATCACTAGATAATATGCCTGTGTACGGTACGATTGCCAGTCAATTTAATGATAAAGGAACGAATGCTTTATTTGCTGCATTAGTAAATATCATTAATACGAAGACAGGAAGTAATTGGGAAACAGGCTATGAGCAATTTGCGAAAACTCAAAAGCAAGATGTTATTATTCCAAACGACCGTCGTTATTATTTACGAGAAATCACAGACACTGTACGTGGCTATCATAAAAAATCAGAGCAACAGGTGGAATTTGCTCGCCGTCTATTCCAATTAGAGGGAGCTATTGCGGCGGTTAATGAAAAAGCACCAAATGATGCACTTGTCGCATCTCTTACTTCTTTAGCGGAAAGTGTTAGAGATGAATTAACAGCTGAATCCAAACGTATCTTAGATAATTGGCAAGCTTTAAAAGAAGCGTATGCTGGAGACGAATTTGTAACGAAAGTTCGTGATAAAGAAATTCGTACGATTTTAAAGACAATAAGTCTATCTGGTACAAAAATCCCTAAAGTGGCCTTACCGAAATTCGTAGATTACGGTGAAATTTTACGATGGGTTTATAGAGAAAATGTACCTGGTGAATTCCCATATACAGCGGGGGTATTCCAATTTAAACGTGAAGGTGAAGATCCGAAGCGACAATTTGCTGGCGAAGGAACGCCTGAGCGTACAAATAAACGATTCCATTATTTATCGAAGGATGATGATGCAAAACGTTTATCAACAGCATTTGATTCGGTAACGCTATACGGTGAGGATCCAGATTACCGACCAGATATTTATGGGAAGGTTGGAGAATCGGGTGTATCTATTTGTACGCTAGAGGATATGAAAAAGCTTTATGCAGGCTTTGATTTATGTGCACCATCAACTTCAGTATCGATGACAATTAACGGTCCAGCGCCGGTTATTTTGGCGATGTTCATGAATACGGCTATTGATCAGCAAGTGAAACTACGCGAGAAAGAACTTGGCCGCCCTCTGACAGTTGAAGAATTTACGGAGACACGAGAGAAAACATTACAGGTCGTACGTGGAACGGTGCAAGCAGATATTTTAAAAGAAGATCAAGGGCAAAATACTTGTATTTTCTCAACAGAGTTTGCGTTACGTATGATGGGAGATATTCAACAATACTTTATCGACCATAAAGTTCGTAATTATTACTCAGTATCTATTTCTGGTTACCATATTGCCGAAGCTGGTGCGAACCCAATATCACAGTTAGCCTTTACATTAGCAAATGGCTTTACGTATGTGGAATATTATTTAAGTCGAGGAATGAATATTGACGACTTTGCGCCAAATCTATCATTCTTCTTCTCTAACGGACTTGATCCGGAGTACACAGTTATTGGACGCGTAGCCCGCCGTATTTGGTCGGTTATAATGCGTGATAAGTACGGTGCCAATGAACGAGCACAAAAATTAAAATATCATATCCAAACATCTGGACGTAGTTTGCATGCACAGGAGATTGATTTTAATGATATCCGCACAACATTACAGGCATTAATGGCATTACAGGATAACTGTAATTCATTGCATACAAATGCATATGATGAGGCAATTACAACGCCTACTGAAGAATCTGTACGTCGTGCAATGGCGATTCAAATGATTATTACGAAGGAACATGGCTTAGCGAAAAACGAAAATCCATTACAAGGAGCATTTATCGTAGAAGAGTTAACGGACCTTGTAGAAGAAGCGGTACTAGAAGAGTTTGATCGTATCAATGATCGTGGTGGCGTACTAGGTGCAATGGAAACACAATATCAACGTGGAAAGATTCAAGAGGAATCTATGTACTACGAGATGTTAAAGCATTCAGGTGAGTTACCAATCATTGGTGTAAACACATACTTAAATCCGAATCCACCTTCAGAAGATGAAATTAACAATATGGAAATTGCGCGTGCATCGACGGAAGAAAAAGAGACGCAGATTCATAATTTACATTCCTTCTGGAAGCAACATGAAGGAGAGAGCGAAGCGGCTATTGCCCGTTTACAACAAGTAGCTGTAAACAACGGTAATATTTTTGCTGAGCTTATGGAAACTGTAAAAGTCGCTAGCTTAGGGCAAATCACAAATGCTTTATATGAAGTAGGCGGACAATATCGTCGTAATATGTAGTCCGTAAATGTGCATATCTTCTTGCTGTATAACATTTATTCTATTTTGTGCAAAATGTTTGTGTAGTTTTAAGTGTCTAGTCTTAGGATTAGGCACTTCTTTTTATTTCCGTTATAATAAGAAATGTAAAAAAAGGGGAGGCGCAGTAGATGGTGAAATCAGCTATTAACTACATCATTATTTTAGCTTTAGTGTTAGGAGTTTATTTCCTGTATGATAAGCAAATTGGCGCTATTCCTTTACTATTATTATCTTTCTATTTGTTTTACTTAGGGATAAAAAAAATGCGTGATATAAAAAACAGTAAATGAAGCTAGCAAAGAGAATAAAACTTTGTATATAATGGGTATTATGCTTATGATATGGAAGGTTACTTTTGTGCGGCCTTTTTTGCTGCGCTCCGAAAATAAAGCTATATGTATTTTAAAACGTCCATTGTGATGAGGGAAAGGAAGTGCACGAATGAATTTTCGTGAAATGACAAAAGAACAATTAACTGAAGAATCGTTAATTAACTTAGCTTATGCAATTTTAAATGAAAAACGTGCCTCAGTGTCTTTTAATGACTTATTAACACTTATTCAAGAGCTTGTAGGCTATAGTGATGAAGAAATGAAAGCTCGCTTACTACAATTCTATACAGATTTAAATGTAGATGGCCGCTTCTTATTTAATCAGGAAACTGGCTGGGGTTTACGTGAATGGTATAAAGTTGAACAGATTGAAGAAGAAACAGCTCCTTCTGTTAAAACTCATAAGAAAAAATCTAAAGTTGCCGTTGAGGATGAAGATGATTTAGACGAAGATTTAGATGAAGAAGATATTGACTTTGATGAAGATTATGAAGAATTCGTTGAAGAAGATGATGTAGATGAAGAAGAAGATGATGATAAAGAAGATATCGACTTTGATGAAGATGATTTAGATGAAATCGATGAAGAAATCGACGAGGACTTTATCGATGATGATGAAGAACTTGATGAAGAAGAGGATGAAATCTAAGTAAGATAATTACTCTTTGAAATTTTCTTTCTTTTATCCTTGTAGTAAAAAATCTTGACTTCTATCACGGTTACGTTTAATCTTTTACTTGGGCTCCTTAATTAAAGGAGAAAGACCGTGTATGTAATACGCTCCCCCTGCAGACCTATGCAGGAGGAGCGTTTTTTTATTTTTTAACTTTATTCAGTCAAGTTCTCCCAAGTTTATAGCTATGGAATGAATATAAATGTTCTAAATTATTCATGATGTATAATAATCGGTGACTGAGTAGACGTTAGGATTTCAAATTTTTAAAAGGAAAGTAGAAAAGAGATAGAAACGATTACAGCTTCGAATCGACTACAATTTTGTAGGCATTCTCGGCTTTTCTTATTTTAGGGATGAGAATTATTAATTTTCTTAGCCTGTCGAACATTTGCTTCAATGCTTTGAATCAGCATGTGGCGTGAATGCACTTTTCTTACTAGCAATTTCTAGAACAATATAAGGAGGAATTTTTTCATGACGAAGTATATTTTTGTAACAGGTGGGGTTGTGTCATCACTTGGAAAAGGGATTGTAGCAGCATCTCTAGGTCGTTTATTAAAAAATCGTGGATTAGAAGTAACGATTCAAAAATTTGATCCATATATCAATATTGACCCAGGTACAATGAGTCCTTATCAACATGGTGAGGTTTTCGTAACAGATGATGGCGCAGAAGCTGACTTAGACTTAGGTCACTACGAACGTTTTATTGATATTAACCTAGGAAAACATTCTACAGTAACATCAGGTCGTGTATATCAGTCTGTATTACAAAAAGAACGCCGTGGTGATTACAACGGTGGAACAGTACAAGTAATTCCTCACATTACAAATGAGATCAAAGATCGTATTCAACGAGCTGGTCGCGAAACAAATGCAGACGTAGTTATTACAGAAGTAGGCGGAACAGTTGGGGATATTGAGTCATTACCATTCCTTGAAGCAATTCGCCAAATGAAAACAAATTTAGGTCATAACAATGTGATGTATGTTCATTGTACGCTTATTCCTTATATTAAAGCTGCAGGTGAGCTAAAAACAAAACCAACTCAACATTCTGTAAAAGAATTACGTTCTTTAGGTATTCAACCAAATATTATCGTTGTACGTACAGAGCAAGAAGTGCCGCAGGAAATGAAAGAAAAATTAGCTTTATTCTGTGATGTTCAGCCACACGAAATTATTGAATCTCGCGATGCAGAACATTTATATGAAGTACCTTTAAACCTTCATGCACAAGATATCGATGATATCGTACTTGACCATTTTGGCATTGAAGCACCAGAGGCGGATATGGAAGAATGGCGCGAGCTTGTAGCAAAAGTGAAGAGCTTACCAAATAAACGAAAAGTAGCATTAGTAGGTAAATATGTAGAACTACAAGATGCTTACATTTCTGTTGTAGAGGCATTAAAACATGCAGGCTATGCATTTAATTCTGATATTGAAATTGACTGGATTAATGCTGAACATGTAGATGCTGACAATGTAGCTTCATTATTAAAAGGTGCTGACGCAATTTTAGTTCCAGGTGGCTTCGGTGACCGTGGAGTTGAAGGTAAAATTTTAGCGACACAATATGCTCGTGAAAATGATGTGCCATTCTTAGGTATTTGCCTAGGTATGCAACTTGCGACAATAGAATTTGCTCGTAACGTACTTGGTTTACAAGGTGCACATTCTACAGAGCTTGATGCAAATACAGAATATCCTATTATTGACTTCCTACCAGATCAAAACGACAGTGTAGACATCGGTGGTACATTACGTTTAGGTTTATATCCATGTAAGCTAAAAGAAGGCTCAAAGGCAAGTCAAGCCTATGGTCAAGAGCTTGTTTATGAACGTCACCGTCATCGTTATGAATTTAACAATGAATATCGTGAAGCAATGGAAGCTGCAGGTCTTGTGTTCTCAGGTACAAGCCCTGACGGTAAATTAGTGGAAATTATCGAGTTACCAGAAAAGAATTTCTTCGTAGCATGCCAATTCCACCCAGAACTTGTATCACGTCCAAATCGTCCACAGCCATTGTTCCGTGATTTTATCGGAGCAACATTTAAATAATGAAAAAAGAGTTGTCTCAAACGCTGAGACAACTCTTTTTATAAATTCTTTATAACTCTTCGTCATCAAGACCAAGCATTTCATCATACGCAATTTTTACTGCTTCATAAACAAATAGGGCAGCAATAGCATGTGGCACAACTATGCGCTCTCCTATATCGTTCGGTAATAAACCACCTCGTATACGTGTTGAAATATACGTATACGCTAAATTTGCTAGTAGATTTTCAGAATTAGCAACTTCGCTAGCAACTGCAGCGAATGGAATAAACTCATTATTTAATTGCTGTGCTAAGGCTAGTGCCTCTTCATCGTGTGCACTACGTGTAAAAATGCATACACGATCAGCTTCCGTGATAACTGTATCTTTTGTCCAAGGAACTAACTTAGTAAAACGTTCCACAGCTTGACATGCATTTAATTCGACAACTTGCATTTCACCAAAGCAAGCGAAATAGACATTACCTTCACCAATACCAGCCTGTGCAAGTAACCGTGCTGTTTCTTCAATAGCTTCCTCTTCATTTTGTGTTATTCTTTGTAATAATCCACTCAGTTGTGTTGTTAGAATTTTTGACATGGTCCCACCTCAAACAATATTATATGTTTGAAAAGAGCATAAAGCAAAAGTAGATAATTTATAATACTAGAAGGTATTAAGAGGTTAAAGGAGAATATTACATAATATAGGAAGTATTTGTGTAAAAATAATAACTTAAAAAGGGCGGAATGAAATGTGAAACGATTACTAATTGTCGATGATCAACCAGGAATTCGTTTGCTTTTAAACGAAGTGTTGAAAAAGGAAGGTTATGTTACATATTTAGCTGCAAATGGTACGGAAGCTTTGAAATATGCTGAGGAGGAAATGGATTGTGTCTTATTAGACATGAAAATCCCAGGAATGGATGGTATAGAAATTTTAAAGCGCTTAAAAGAGAAGTGGCCACAACTCCCGGTATTCATGATGACTGCATATGGTGAATTAGACGTTGTACAGGAGGCATTAGATTTAGGAGCAATTCGATATTTTACTAAGCCTTTTGATATTTTTGAAGTACGTGATGAGGTTAATAAAACATTAAAAGTTTAGATGAACAGGCTATGGTCAACACAGCCTGTTTTTCATGGTTGTTATAAGATTTGTAGTAACTTTCTTCCGTTTCATAATTACTTCTCTTGCGAAATATAGGGTTTATCACCATAACATGGGGGTGATTTCTGTTCCGGCTGAGCCGAAAATAAAAGCCCTGGGCAGAAAAGAAGACGCTGTCGCTCCGTTGCATTACGCTTTCGCGTAACCGCGGTTCCGTTGCACTGCACTACGGTTGGCACTGTCGCTACGTTGCACTACGCTTTCGTGCAGAAAATAAAACGCTGTCGCTCCGTTGCACTGCGCTTTCGCGTAACCTTCGTTCCGTTGCACTGCACTACGGTTGGCACTGTCGCTCCGTTGCACTACGCTTTCGCGTAACCTCCGTTCCGTTGCACTACACTACGGTTGGCACTGTCGCTACGTTGCACTACGCTTTCGTGCAGAAAATAAAAGCCCCTGCTTTTCAGGGGCAGAACCTCCGTTCCGTTGCACTACACTACGGTTGGCACTGTCGCTACGTTGCACTATGCTTTCGTGCAGAAAATAAAAGCCCCTGCTTTTCAGGGGCTTTTATTTTTGCTATGATTAAATAGCATATCTATGTAGAAAGAATAGTCCTAAGAGGAGGATTTTTAGTATGGCATTAGTATCTATGAAAGAGATGTTAATTAAAGCAAAAGCAGAAGGTTATGCGGTTGGTCAGTTCAACATCAACAACCTTGAGTGGACTCAAGCAATTTTACAAGCAGCAGAAGAAGAAAAATCTCCAGTGATCCTAGGTGTTTCTGAAGGCGCAGGAAAATATATGGGCGGATTCATCTCCGTTGTACACATGGTAAAAGGTTTGATGGAATCTTATGGCATTACAGTACCAGTGGCTATTCATCTTGACCATGGTTCAAGCTTTGAAAAATGTAAAGAAGCAATTGATGCAGGTTTTTCTTCCGTTATGATTGATGCATCTCATCATTCATTCGAGGAAAATATTGCGATTACTTCAAAAGTAGTTGAATATGCACATGCGAAAGGTGTTTCTGTTGAAGCTGAACTTGGCACAGTAGGTGGTGACGAGGATGGCGTAATCGGTGGTATTATGTACGCTGATCCAGAAGAATGCCGTAAAATGGTTGAGCTAACAGATATCGACTGTTTAGCACCAGCACTAGGCTCTGTTCATGGTCCTTACAAAGGAGAACCAAACTTAGGCTTTAAAGAAATGGAAGAAATCTCAAAATTAGCAGACCTTCCATTAGTATTACATGGTGGTACAGGTATCCCAACAAAAGATATCCAACGCTCAATTTCATTAGGTACAGCAAAAATTAACGTCAACACTGAAAATCAAATTGCTGCTACAAAAGTAATCCGTGAAATTCTTGATAATGATAAAGTTGTTTATGATCCTCGTAAATTCCTTGCTCCAGCACGTGAAGCGATTAAAGCAACAGTTATTGGGAAAATCCGCGAATTTGGAAGTGCGCAAAAAGCATAATTTTTGTATCTAAAATGTAACAAAAACACAGATGAATACACACAATAAGAGAAGCGTTGATGCTGTTATCGACCTTCTCTTGTTTTTGAAATAAAAAATTTTTGGCAAAAATTCAATTTATAAGGCTCATCGTCAAATGTTGGGGTTAGGGGATGACATTTGTTACAAAGTATTCCATGCAAATAAGTCGGAACGGAAATCAGCCCACGTTATGATGATGAAACAAAATAGTGATCAGGAGGATATATTATGAAATTTTTCATTGATACAGCAAACTTTGAAGAGATTAAAGAAGCGCACGCATGGGGTATTTTATCAGGTGTTACAACAAACCCATCGTTAGTTGCTAAAGAAGAGAATGTTTCTTTCCATGATCGACTTCGTGAAATCTCAGAGCTTGTAGACGGCTCAGTGAGTGGAGAAGTAATTGCTCTAGATGCGGAAGGTATGATTAAAGAAGGTTTAGAATTGGCTGCTATTGCTCCGAATATTACAGTTAAACTGCCGATGACTCCAGCTGGCTTAGAGGCATGTCGTTTCTTCGCAGACAAAGGTATTAAAACGAACGTAACATTAATCTTCAGTGCAAACCAAGCATTAATGGCTGCTCGTGCAGGTGCTACATATGTATCACCATTTATCGGTCGTCTAGATGATATGGGTCAAAACGGCGTAGAGCTAATTGAAACGATTGCAGATATTTTCACAATTCATAACATTGACACGCAAATTATTGCTGCATCTATTCGTCATCCACAGCATGTAACAGCTGCAGCACTTGCTGGTGCACATATTTCAACTACTCCTTTTAAAGTATTAAAGCAACTTTTCCATCATCCTTTAACGGAAAAAGGAATTGAAGGATTTTTAGCGGATTGGAATAAGAGAAAAGGCGAATAATAAGATTATATAGTGAGCCAATTTCTGAAAATTACTTTCCAATCATGAGGGAGAACGCAAAATGGATGTTTATAAAATTACAGGCGAAAATCGTCTAAAGGGTACAATAAAAGTTAGTGGTGCAAAAAATAGTGCAGTCGCCTTAATTCCAGCATCAATTTTGGCGAACTCTCCAGTGACAATTGGAGGGATACCAGAAATTTCTGATGCATGGACATTAAAGGCTTTATTAGAGGAAATCGGTGGAGAAGTTTCATTTGAGGATGGCACAATGACAATTGATCCAACGGACATGATTGCGTTGCCATTACCAAACGGCAACGTGAAAAAGCTTCGTGCCTCCTATTACTTAATGGGAGCAATGCTTGGTCGCTTTAAAAAAGCTGCGATTGGTTTACCTGGAGGCTGCTTCTTAGGGCCGCGTCCTATTGACCAACATATCAAGGGCTTTGAGGCATTAGGTGCAAAAATCACTAATGAGCATGGAGCAATATATTTACGAGCTGATGAATTAATTGGCGCAAAAATATATTTAGACGTTGCCAGTGTTGGAGCAACAATTAATATTATGTTAGCTGCTGTCCTCGCGAAGGGTCGTACGGTTATTGAGAATGCAGCAAAAGAGCCGGAAATTATTGATGTAGCAACTCTTCTTACTAACATGGGAGCTAATATTAAAGGTGCGGGTACAAGTGTTATCCGTATTGAAGGCGTAGAGGAGCTTCATGGTACGGAGCATACGATTATTCCAGATCGCATTGAAGCTGCTACGTTTATGGTTATGGCTGCCGCTTTAGGTGAAGGCATTACAATTGATAATGTTATTCCATTGCATTTAGAGGCGATTATTGCAAAGCTTCGTGAAATGGGTGTAAAAATTGAAATCGGTGAAGAAAGTATTTTTGTACCAAAAACAGATCTCTCCACATTGCAAGCCGTTGATGTTAAAACATTAGTGTATCCTGGGTTCCCGACGGATATTCAGCAGCCACTTTCCGTTTTAATGTCTCAAGCATTTGGTTCCTCAAAGGTAACAGATACAATCTATACAGCTCGATTTAAGCATATTGATGAACTTCGTCGTATGAATGCCAATGCACGTGTTGAAGGAAATACAGCTATTATTACAGGGCCTAGTAAATTACATGGTTCAACTGTAACAGCTACAGATCTTCGTGCTGGTGCCGCATTAGTATTAGCAGGCCTTTTAGCTGAAGGCGAAACAGAAATTCACGATATCTATCATATAGAGCGTGGCTATAGCTCACTTATTGAGAAATTACGTGATTTAGGCGCTGATATTCGACGTGAAACAATAATGGCTCGCGTAGCAGAGGCAAAGGAATAATGAGAGCTAAAAGTTTTGAACTAACTATGTTACAATAGAGGTAATTTGAATGTTTCGGCGAAGAAATATGCCGATAACGGGAGGCAAATAAAACAATGGAACGTAGTTTATCGATGGAAGTAGTACGAGTAACAGAGGCAGCAGCAATCGCATCCGGGAAATGGATGGGTCGCGGTTTGAAAATTGAGGCAGATGATGCAGCAACGACAGCGATGCGCGTAATGTTCGATACAATTCCAATGCATGCTACAGTAGTGATTGGTGAAGGCGAAATGGATGAAGCACCAATGCTTTATATTGGTGAAGAACTAGGCTTACGTAATGGAGGCCCTAAAGTAGATATCGCAGTTGATCCTCTAGAAGGTACAAATATTGTGGCGAAGGGTACAAATGGTGCAATGACAGTTCTTGCTATTGCAGATAAAGGCAATCTGTTAAACGCGCCTGATATGTACATGGAGAAAATTGCAGTAGGACCTGAAGCGGCTGGAAAGGTCGATATTAACGCTTCTGTTACGTATAATTTATTACAGGTAGCAAAGGCTAAAAATAAAGATATTTCAGATGTAGTAGCAACTCTTTTAGATCGACCACGTCACCAAGCAATTGTTGATGAAATCCGAGAAGCTGGAGCGCGTATTAAATTTATTCAAGATGGTGACGTTGGAGCAGCTATCAATACTGCTTTTGATGAAACTGGCATTGATATTATGTTTGGTACAGGTGGTGCACCAGAGGGTGTTATTTCAGCTGTTGCATTAAAATGTCTAGGTGGAGACTTCCAAGCGAAGCTAGTGCCAGAAGATGAGGAACAGTTAGAACGCTGCAGAAAAATGGGTGTAGACGTAGATAAAGTTCTTCATTTAGATGATCTAGTTAAAGGCGACGATGCTATTTTTGCAGCGACTGCTGTAACAGATTGTGAGCTTTTAAAAGGTGTTCAGTATAAAGGAGCCTATGCATTAACACATTCAGTTGTTATGCGAGCTAAATCTGGAACTGTGCGTTTTGTAGAAGGTCGTCACGCTCTTGATAAAAAACCTAGCTATTAATAAAATTTTCTTCTAAAATATACCTAGTGCATCTTTTTGCGCTAGGTACCTTCTTCTAAATTTTCAACCATCCCATAGTTTTATAAGGCTATGCTATGCTTCAATGTTGTGCATAGTAAATTGAAGTACCTATCGCTCTGCTTTCAAACTGCTTAATTTCCGACTCACGAATGAAAACGCAGACAGGTACGAAAAGATCACAGAGCCTATCGTGAAAATCTTCTATGATAACCCCAAAATGGCAATTATATTTTGAAAAAGACTGGAGTTGTGCATATGTCTGCATTGACAATCGCTCAATTAGAAAACATGACGTTAAAAGAGCTTTACGCCCTTGCACGCCAATATAAAATTTCATATTATAGCAAGCTAACGAAAAAAGAATTAATATTTGCTATTTTGAAAACACGTTCGGAGCAAGAGGGCTATTTCTTTATGGAAGGTGTATTAGAAATTGTTTCGCAAGAAGGCTTTGGCTTCCTTCGTCCAATTAACTACTCTCCAAGTAAAGAGGATATTTATATTTCTGCTTCTCAAATTCGCCGCTTTGACCTACGAAATGGGGACAAGGTGTCTGGTAAGGTACGTCCACCTAAAGAAAACGAACGCTATTATGGATTACTACAAGTAGATGCTGTTAACGGCGAAGATCCAGAAGTTGCAAAGGAACGTGTGCATTTCCCTGCATTGACGCCTTTATATCCTGATCGACAAATTAAGCTTGAAACAACACAACGCAATTTATCGACACGTATTATGGATTTAGTGGCACCTGTAGGTTTTGGCCAGCGTGGATTAATCGTTGCACCACCAAAAGCAGGGAAGACATCGTTATTAAAAGAAATTGCGAATGCCATTACAACAAATTATCCTGAGGCAGAGTTAATTGTATTACTTATTGACGAACGCCCTGAGGAAGTAACTGATATTGAACGTTCTGTAAATGCAGATGTAGTGAGCTCGACTTTCGATGAGGTTCCAGAAAATCATGTAAAAGTTGCAGAAATCGTGTTAGAACGTGCGCGCCGCTTAGTTGAGCATAAACGTGACGTTATTATTTTAATGGACTCAATTACACGTTTAGCACGAGCTTATAACTTAGTTATTCCTCCGAGCGGTCGTACACTTTCAGGTGGTATTGATCCTGCTGCCTTCCATAGACCAAAACGATTCTTCGGTTCTGCACGTAATATTGAAGAAGGCGGTAGCTTAACAATTTTAGCGACAGCTTTAGTGGATACAGGATCTCGTATGGATGAGGTCATTTATGAAGAATTTAAAGGAACAGGTAATTTAGAGCTTCATCTTGATCGCCAATTAGCAGAGCGTCGTATTTTCCCTGCGCTTGATATCCGCCGTTCAGGAACACGTAAGGAAGAGCTTCTGCTTGAGCCTGAGCAACTTGAAAAACTGTGGGCGATTCGTAAAACATTCTCGGACGCACCTGATTTTGCAGAGCGCTTCATGAAAAAATTACGTACGACAAAATCAAATGAAGAATTCTTTGAAAAGTTAAATGAAGATATGAAAAAAGCTACTAAAGGCAAAGGTCTACTATAAATATTAATCACCATTGACTAGAAATAGTCGATGGTGATTTTTTTCATCATAACGTGTGGATGATTTCGGTTCCGACTGGGCGCTTTCCTTGGGTGTCTAGCCTTCACTTCAATCAACTTATATACATAATATATGTTTTAACAAATGTCACCCACAACTTTTGATGATGAGCCCTAAATAACTAATTATTAACTATTGTCAAATGTATATTTTTTATGGTATTATTGCAAAGTATGCAACGTGTACATATGTAGCCGACATATTCGGGCTATGTAAGGTACAGTTCGATAATACTCTGTTCCAGATGGTTCAGGGCGAGAGGAGAAAACGAATATGAAACAAGGAATTCATCCAGATTACAAAGAAGCAACAGTAACTTGCTCTTGCGGTAATACTTTCAAAACTGGTTCAGTAAAAGAAAACATCGTTGTCGAGTTCTGCAACGACTGTCACCCATTCTATACTGGCCGTCAAAAATTCGCGTCTGCTGATGGTCGCGTGGATCGTTTCAACAAAAAATACGGTCTTAAAAACTAATGTTAGTTTAATACCTGCCAAGCATGTGCTTGGCAGGTATTTTTTTCAGTATATCCAAAATGAATGTTGATGCGAGTCTTTTCGATATCTAGATTGACACGAAGAAAGGGAGAAGACAAAATGGCACAGCTATATTTTAAACACGGCGCAATGAATAGTGGTAAATCCATAGAAATTCTAAAAGTTGCGCATAACTATGAAGAACAACAAAAACCTGTAATGATGTTTACACCAGGCATAGATACGCGAGATGAAGTAGGCTTTATCTCAAGTCGAGTAGGCTTACGTCAACAAGCCATTCCTGTTAATGATGATACAAATATTTTTGAGCTAGTAAAAAACAATACCGTAAAACCGTATTGTGTACTTGTTGATGAAGTACAATTCCTAAAAAAAGAACATGTTTTGCAGTTGGCATATATCGTAGATGAGTTAGATATTCCAGTTATGGGCTTCGGGCTAAAAAATGATTTCCAAAATGAGCTATTTGAAGGCAGTCAGTACATGCTTACATATGCAGATAAAATTGAGGAAATGAAAACGATTTGCTGGTTCTGTCATAAAAAGGCGACAATGAATTTACGTGTTGATGAAAGTGGTAAGCCTGTTTATACAGGTGATCAAATTCAAATTGGCGGGAATGATTCCTACTATCCAGTTTGTCGAAAGTGTCACGCGCATCCGCTGCTATAATGCAAAACGGCTTAGTTGATAGTGCTAAGAAAAAGTAGCATACGTGCGGGAATTTCCTTATACTAAGTAGTGGAAATAAAAAATTTTTATAAAAAATCTTTACGCGCTTAGCGTAATTCTAATTTAGAGTTTCTCTTTTTCAGTAACGATACGACAGTTACAATAGAGCAAACTTCATAAAAAAAGGTTCATCACCAAAAGTTATGGATGACTTTTGTTAAAACGTCCACTATGTAAATAAGTTGATTGGAGTGGAGGCTGGGCGACTCCTTGGGGATTAGCGAATAGAGGAACGAAGGCTAAAATCATCACGTCCTGTGATAACGCCTTCGTGACCAACATCGTGTTGGCCCGAGACCCTGGAGCGAGCAAAGCGAGTGAAGCGGCTCATCGGACGCCCCCAGGAAGCTCTGCTCTGCGCGAAAGCGAAGCGTCAGCGGCAAAGCGCCCAGCCGGAACGGAAATCAACCACACGTTTTGGTGATGATCCATAAAAAACTAAATAGAGGTGAAATCCATGTTCGATCGATTACAAGCAGTGGAGGATCGTTACGAAAGGTTAACAGAGCTTTTAAGTGATCCCGATATTGTGAATGACAGTAAAAAATTACGTGAATATTCCAAAGAACAATCAGATATCCAGGAAACTGTAGATGCTTATCGTGAATATAAAAGTGTAAAAGAGCAATTAGCTGATACACGTGAAATGCTAGATAATGAAAAAGATCCTGATATGCATGAAATGGTGAAAGAAGAATTCAACCTACTAAAAGAACAGCAAGAAGAGTTAGAAGAACGTTTACGTATTCTATTAATTCCAAAAGATCCCAATGATAATAAAAACGTTATTATGGAGATTCGTGGAGCAGCTGGTGGAGACGAGGCGAATATTTTCGCGGGAGATTTGTTCCGTATGTACTCTCGTTATGCAGAGACACAAGGCTGGAAAATTGACATAATGGAAGCGACGCCGAACCCAATGGGTGGCTATAAAGAAGTTATCTTTATGATTAACGGTCAAGGTGCATATTCAAAATTCAAATTTGAAAATGGTGCACACCGCGTACAACGTGTACCTGCAACAGAATCTCAAGGACGTATTCATACATCAACAGCGACAGTAGCTTGCTTACCTGAAGTTGAAGAAGTAGATGTTGAAATCCATGAGAAAGATATCCGAGTAGATACATTTGCATCTTCTGGTGCAGGTGGTCAATCGGTAAATACAACGATGTCAGCTGTGCGTATGACTCACTTACCGACAGGTGTTGTTGTATCAATGCAGGATGAACGATCACAAATTAAAAACCGTGAAAAGGCAATGAAAATTCTACGTGCTCGTGTTGCTGATATGTATTTGCAAGAAGCACAAAAAGAAATCGATGCCACACGTAAATCAGCTGTAGGTTCAGGCGATCGCTCTGAGCGTATTCGCACATACAATTATCCACAAAACCGTGTAACAGACCACCGTATTGGTTTAACGATTCAAAAACTAGATCAAATCGTTGAAGGTAGACTAGACGAAATCATTGATACGCTCATTTTAGAGGAGCAAGCATCAAAGTTAGAGCGATTAAATGATGACCTATAATAATGTAATGGAGGCCCTTCAATGGGCTTCTTCTTTTTTAGTGGATAAAGGTCGTGAGGAAACGGCAGCACGCATTGTCATGCAGCATATACTTGGCACTAGCTATTCAGAAGTAATGTTACACCTCCAAGAAGTATTAACAGCTGAGCAAAAAAAGAAATTTAAAGATCTCATCGAAGAGCATGCGAGTGGACGACCTGTACAGTATTGTGTCGGTAGTGAAGAGTTTTATGGTCGTTCATTTATTGTTGATGAGTCAGTACTTATTCCTAGACCTGAGACTGAGGAATTAGTGCTTGGGACAATCAATCGTATGAACAAAATATTTGATCATCAAGCATTAAAGCTGGCAGATATCGGAACTGGTAGTGGTGCAATTGCTATTTCTATGAAGCTAGAATGTCCAGAGCTAACAGTCGTAGCCACTGATTTATCTGAAGCTGCTTTAACTACAGCACAAAAAAATGCACAAAGATTAGCGGCGGATATTGATTTTCGACTAGGGGATTTAACGAAGCCTCTGGCAGGTGGGAAATTTGATATCGTTTTATCGAACCCACCTTATATTGCTTTTGATGAAGCGCAAGAGATGTCAAGTACCGTGCTAGAGCATGAACCACATAGTGCTCTTTTTGCAGAAGAAAACGGACTTATTTTATATAGAAAATTGGCTGAACAGCTTCCACACCTTATGAATAAACCTGCCCTCATTGGCCTTGAAATCGGTTATACACAAGGGGAGCAGGTGGCCCAATTCTTTAAAACTAGTTTTCCACAGGCTACAATTTCTGTAGAAAAAGATATAAATGGTAAGCCTCGAATGATTTTTTGTGAAATTCATGTATAAAGTATCTACTTCTTGCCCACAATGTTGAGCAAGGAGGGATTTTTATGTTAAACGAATACAAGATTATTAGATTACCTAAACAAAATGTCTTTTTAGCTTTTGCAAGATTAGTATTAATTGCGATTGCTTTACAATTATGTATTTTATATATTCCAACATTAGTAGGTTTTGCGAAAGAAGCTAGCAATCATGAGCAAGAAAATGATTTTCGTATACGCGTTATTGCCAATAGCAATACGACACAGGATCAGCTTGAAAAGGAGCAGCTTGTCAAAAATTTAAAGCCATATTTTAAACAAGTAGTAGCTAGTGCTGGAGCTAAAACTGTGGATAACGAGCAAATACTTTCATTAAAACAAGAAATTGAAGCAGAAATAAAAGAAAATTATCCACAACTTCATACACAAGTTGTACTTGGGGATAACTTATTTCCACCAAAGAGAAAGGACGCTGTACTTTATCCACAAAATTTATATCATTCGATTGTCGTGAAAATCGGTGATGCACGTGGTGATAACTGGTGGTGTAGCGTATTCCCATCAATTTGTGAGCCTGATAAAGCAGAAGCGAAAGAAGAAGTAAAAGAAGAGAAGGAACACGTTACATTTTTTATATGGGAATGGATTAAAGGTTTTTTTGAATGAATTGTTCACAAATTCAGATAACTTATGCACAATTTTCAATAAGTTATAAACATTATGTGGATAATTCAGTAAAAACGAATAATTGAAGGAAGGTTTTAATTATGGAAACCGTTTGCAAGATTGTGGACAGTAATGTGAATAGTCAGATAAATTATACACAGGCTGTGGATATCTTAAATGTAGGTGAGGTTGTGGCATTTCCAACAGAAACGGTTTATGGCCTAGGAGCCGTTGCAACAAATGACACAGCGGTCAAAAAGATATTTGAAGCAAAAGGTCGTCCTTCAGACAATCCACTGATTGTCCACATTGGCACGAAAGAGGAAGTTGAACTCTATATAGAGCATATTTCGGAAGTAGCCAAAAAATGCATGGATTTATTTTGGCCAGGTCCACTAACACTTGTAATGCCTGTAAAGCCAAATGTGCTGGCTAACAGTGTGACAGCTGGTCTAACGACTGTCGGCATTCGTATGCCAGATCATCCAGTTGCACTCGCCTTACTTCAACAATTAAAAAAACCACTTGCTGCGCCGAGTGCTAATCGTAGTGGGAAGCCGAGTCCTACAGAAGCAATACATGTTCAGGATGATTTGGGAGGGTACATACCTTATATTCTAGATGGAGGTTCTACTGGGATTGGACTCGAATCCACAGTGTTAGATGTTACACACGAACCTCCAGTAATTTTGCGTCCAGGTGGAATTACAAAGGAAATGTTAGAGGCTGAGATTGGTCAAGTTATTCAACCTTCAAAAATAGAGCAGAAATTAGAGGCAACTCCAAAAGCTCCTGGTATGAAATATACACACTATGCACCTAACGCACCTGTACTATTAATTGATTGTGATTTGGAGAAAGTCCATGAGGCGGTAAATCAATTACAAAAACAAGGGCATAAAGTAGCGTTACTTGCACCAGCAAGCTTTGTTGATAGCAAGGCTGATTTTTATTTCTCAGTAGGAGAAGCTGGAAGTAAAGAAGAAATGGGTGCGACATTGTACCATGCCCTACGAGCTTGCGATAAAACAGCAGCTACAATTATTCTAGCAACTACTACTTCCACTGATGGGGTAGGGGCTGCAATTATGAATCGACTTGAGAAAGCGGCTGGAGGAAAATGGTATACTCCGTAAATAAAATACCTTTAAAAATAGTATGCTAGAAGTAACCTCTAGCATGCTATTTTTGTATTTGAGCTATGGTTATGGAAAGCATAGCGAGTTTTAACTATAACAGAAGGTGAATGTTATTGTTGTAAGGAAAATGTATTATGATAATACTGTATTTTCGAGCATAAAATGATAAAATATTAGAGAGCGAAGGAGTGCTTTCTTGCAGGGAATTCTTGCAGGTATTTTAACGTCTGTAGATGTGATTGGTTTATATGTATTAATACCAAATGTTAGATATCGATTTTTTTTGTCAGTATGGACAGCAGCTTTGCACATGCTTTTCCCATTATTAGGTTTCGAATTAGGAAACTATTTAGTTCGTTTCCTCTTAGAATGGGGACAATGGATTTCAAGTATTTTATTATTTTGCATGGGTTTACATTTACTATTATTTTCGCGAAAAGATGAAAAGGTTACTATTTCACCAATACTTTTAGCTATGACCGCAAGCCTAGATGCCTTTTCAGTAAGTGTTTCTTTTGGTATGCTACACTTAGAGGAAACAGTATTTATTATAAGTGCAGGTGTAAGTGCACTTATTTGCTCTTATGGGTCATTAGTCATTGCAAGTAGAAGTCAGGTCTTGCTTGGCAATAAATTTCAAATAATTACAGGAATTTTTTTTATCATTATGAGTGTACTAGCTATCCGGCAATAGAGAAAACAGTGGAGGGTGATAAGTATGAAAATACTATTTGTTTGCACCGGAAATACTTGTCGCAGCCCAATGGCAGAGGTTATTTTAAAACATAAACAAATTGACAATGTTGAGGTTCGTTCAGCAGGCATTTATGCCATGCCAAATGCTGAAATGTCTGCACATGCGCAACAAGTATTATATGAAGCAAATATGACGCATCAGCATTTAGCAACACAATTATCAATAACTGAAATGGAATGGGCTGATTTAATTTTAACAATGACAATCGCTCATAAAGATACAATTATCGCTAATTATCCAAATGCTGAACAAAAAGTTTTTACTTTTAAAGAGTACACAAGTGAAGGCATTTTAGGAAATGTTGGAGATCCTTACGGCGGTAGTAAAGAAATTTATAAAGAAACATTTGCAGAATTAACAGAATTGGTAGAACGATTAGTAAAAAAACTTGAAGAGAATTGAGGGTCGCTATGAAAAAACAGTTTGGCTTACGACTTAAACTAGTATTATTTGTCGGTATTCTTGCACTAATCACATACAGTATCAGTTTTATATTCATCGAATATTTACAACCTACCTTCTTCCCAGAGACCAATCGTAATATGTTTGAACTTATTACTTATCTGTTAGGGATTACGTGGTCAGGTATTTTGGCTGCGGTTTTCAGTGTAATCTTAATTAAACCTTTACAGCAGCTTGAAAATTCAGCTTCCCGTGTAGCAGAAGGGAAAATTGGACAGGATGTAGAAATGCCGAAAACTAGTGATGAGATTCGTTCTGTTGCAGAGGCCTTTCAACAAATGGTATTAAATTTAAGACAGATGGTTGAAAGTATAGATCTTAACTTCCAACAAACAAATCAATCGATCATTCAACTATCGGATGAAGCCGCAGTTGCAACGAAAAAGGCTGAGGGTATTGCCACTACGGTAAAACAAATTTCTACAGGAGCAGAGGCGTCTGCTACAGCAGTACAAGATACAGCTGAAGCCATTGAAGATGTACGAGCTCTTGCAACAGAAGTTAACAGTAGAGCAGAGGTATCAGCAACGCAATCGAAAGAGATTCTACATAATTTAACGACAACAACAAAAGCTATAGAAACGTTAGTCAATAGTATTCAACAAATTGCGGCTGGCAATAATGAAGCATTAGAGAGCATTCGTCTGTTAGAGGAAAATGCTGGACAGGTAGAGCGCATCATTAGCTTAGTTGGCGATATTGCAGCACAAACAAATTTACTAGCTTTAAATGCTTCGATTGAGGCAGCGCGTGCTGGAGAACATGGAAAAGGTTTTGCTGTTGTAGCTGAAGAAGTTCGTAGTTTAGCTGATGAAAGTGCGAAAGCGGTACAAGGCATTACTACCCTTATTCAATCTATGCAACAAAACGTTGAGATTGTTGTAAAACAAATGAATCAGCAGGTAGCATTTGCCACAAAAGAAGCTGCGCGTGTATCAGAAACAACGACAGCGGTAGAAGGTATGTCTTCAAGTGTACATGAAATGGCAACATCGATTGTGGAAATTTCTTCACTAATTGAACAGCAAATGCATAATATTGAAACAACTGCTCGTCAATCTCAAGAAGTTGCAGCCATTGCTCAAGAAACGTCAGCTGGTGCACAGGAAGTTCGCGGTGCAGCAGAAGAACAAGCATATGCAATTGAGAAAGTAGAGCAACTAGCAGAAGGCTTAAAGAAACAATCAGAAGAGCTGCATAAAATGATTCAACAATTTGATAGACAAGCATAAATGTGATTTTAAACTGTAGATAGACTTGGGTGAGTACCGAGTTTACTACAGTTTTTTTTCATATGTCAGCTTATATGATGCCAAAAGCAGATGATAGCGACGGGAAGAACAGGCGAAGCGACGGAAAGAATAGGCAAAGTGACGGATGGATCGATCAGAGCGACGGAAAGAAGGGGCAAAGTGACGGATAGATCGATCAGAGCGACGGAAAGAAGAGGCAAAGTGACGGAAAGCCCGCACAGCGACGGAAAGAAGAGCGGCCCCGATGGATAGAACAGACGAAGTGACGGATGGATCGATCTGACCGACGGAAAGAAGAGGTAAAGCGACGGAAGGCCCGCAAAGCGATGGAAAGAAGAGCGGCCCCGACGGATAGAACAGACGAAGTGACGGATGGATCGATCTGGCCGACGGAAAGAAGAGGTAAAGCGACGGAAGGCCCGCAAAGCAATGGAAAGAAGAGCGGCCCCGACGGATAGAACAGTCGAAGCGACGGAAAGAATGATTTGAGCGACGGAAAGAAGAGGCAAAGCGACGGAAGGCCCGCACAGCGACGGAAAGAAGAGCGGTCCCGACGGATAGAACAGGCGAAGCGACGGAAAGAATGATCAGAGCGACGGAAAGAAGAGGCAAAGTGACGGAAAGCCCGCAGAGCGACGGAAAGAAGAGCGGCCCCGATGGATAGAACAGACGAAGTGACGGATGGATCGATCAGAGCGACGGAAAGAAGAGGCAAAATCGTGGATAGAGCCGTCAAAATCGTGGATAGAAGAGCCAAAGCGACGGAAAGAAGAGCAACCCCGACGGATAGAACAACAAATCGACATGAGTTCCGCAAACGCACACTAGCATGTGATATAGAACAGTCCTATATCACCAACTTCTGGTAATACATAGAAAAAATATTAATATAGTATGTCCACTGTAATTGAAAAGCTGAAAAAACTTCAGAAGATGGAATATTACAACAAAAGACCGTTATCCGAATTTATCAACATGATATTCACATTATCCACAGAAAAACGAGTTTAAAAGTGAATGATTTTATTTGAACTAACAAGAAATGTTCGTCTTTTAGGAAAAATCAGCATAAAAATGCAAGAAAAATCATGTTATTCTTGAGATAGAAGTGGTACACTAGTGTTGACTATAATTTCGAAATGAGGGAACCCAGTGAGAATAGCAATTTCTTCTGATCACGGAGGCAATAACTTACGTCGTGAGATTATGCAGCTGTTAGATGAGCTAAATATTAGCTACGAAGATTTTGGTCCACAATCTGCGGATTCAGTAGACTATCCTGATTATGCAAAACCAGTTACTGAAGGTGTTGCTAGCGGGGAATTTGATAAAGGTATTTTAATTTGTGGCACAGGTATTGGAATGTCCATTGCTGCAAATAAAGTTAAGGGAATTCGTTGTGCTTTAGTGCATGATGTATTTAGCGCAAAAGCAACACGTTGCCATAACGATTCAAATATTTTAGCGATGGGTGAGCGAGTTATTGGCCCAGGCCTTGCATGTGAAATCGCTAAAGTATGGCTTGAAACAGATTTTGAAGGTGGTCGTCATACGCGCCGCATTGAAAAAATCGCTGAGCTTGAGCAATAAGACAAGCAATTAAGTTTGTTAACAGATGTCATAAGCTAGAAAGTTTCAGAAAAAAATCTGAGTACTTTTTACTGTTTGACATAAATAAATAGAAATAAAGGGGCTGAGCATAGTGGTTGTACAACAAATACGAACACATTTGACTCAGTTACTCAGTGAATTTGAAGAGCAGGTAACCCTACGACCAAATACTATTTTTGTCGTAGGCTGCTCGACATCTGAAGTGATTGGTCAGAAAATTGGCACAGCAGGCGCGCTTGAAATTGGAGAGGCAATTTTTGAGCCGTTGCAGGCATTTGCAAAGAAACATCAACTACATCTAGCGTTCCAAGGATGTGAGCATATTAATCGTGCTATTACAATGGAAGCAACAACAGCAGAACAATTTGGTTATGAACCAGTAACAGTTGTACCAGTTCGTACAGCAGGTGGCTCGATGTCTGCTTATGCGTTTACGCAATTTACAAATCCAGTTGTTGTGGAAACTGTGCAAGCAAATGCAGGCATTGACATTGGTCAAACACTCATAGGTATGCATTTAAAGGCAGTAGCTGTTCCAGTTCGTACTTCTGTGCGAATGGTAGGAGAAGCGGTTGTGACAATTGCAACAACACGTCCAAAGCTGATTGGCGGAGAGCGTGCAGTATATAAATAAAATTACCTCTGAAATCAGTGGTATACAATTAACGATTATACTTAGGAGGCTTTTTAAACATGGCATACGAAAAATTAGCAGTACAAGACAAAGCAGTATTAGATGGAATTCTTGCGGAAAAAAAACGTCAACAAGCAAATATTGAGTTAATCGCATCAGAAAACTTTGTATCTGAAGCAGTAATGGAAGCACAAGGTTCTGTTCTAACAAATAAATATGCTGAAGGTTATCCAGGTAAACGCTACTATGGCGGTTGTGAACACGTAGATGTTGTGGAAGATATCGCACGTGATCGTGTGAAAGAAATCTTTGGTGCAGAATATGCAAACGTACAACCACACTCTGGTGCACAAGCAAACATGGCTGTATACCACACAATTTTAGAGCCAGGAGATACAGTACTTGGTATGAATCTATCTCATGGTGGTCACTTAACACATGGATCTCCTGTAAACTTCTCAGGTATTCTATATAATTTCGTTGAATATGGCGTAACAAAAGATACTCAAGTAATCGATTATGAAGATGTACGCCAAAAAGCATTAGAGCATAAGCCAAAACTAATTGTTGCAGGAGCGTCTGCATACCCACGTGAAATCGATTTCGCTAAATTCCGTGAAATCGCTGATGAAGTAGGAGCATACTTCATGGTGGATATGGCACATATTGCTGGTCTTGTAGCTGCTGGCGAACATCCATCACCAGTGCCACACGCTGATTTTGTGACATCTACAACTCATAAAACATTACGTGGTCCACGTGGTGGTTTAATCCTTGCTTCGAAAGAATGGGAGCAAAAGCTAAACAAATCTGTATTCCCAGGTATCCAAGGTGGACCATTAATGCACGTGATCGCTGCAAAAGCTGTAGCATTCGGTGAAACATTACAACCAGAATTCAAAGAGTATGCAAAACAAATTAAAGCTAATGCTAAAGCTTTAGCAGAAGTATTAATGGCAGAAGGTGTTGAAATTGTATCTGGTGGTACGGATAACCACTTGTTACTTCTTAATGTGAAATCTCTTGGCTTAACAGGGAAAGTAGCAGAGCATGCACTTGATGAAGTAGGGATTACAACAAATAAAAATACAATCCCTTACGATACAGAATCTCCATTCGTAACTTCTGGTATCCGCATCGGTACACCGGCTGTAACATCTCGTGGCTTCAAAGAAGAGGATATGAAAGAAGTTGGTGCAATTATTGCTACGGTTCTTAAAAACCCAGAAGATGAAGCAGTCAAAACAGAAGCAAAAGCTCGCGTAAAAGCTTTAACTGACAAACATCCATTATACGCATAATTTAATAGATAAGGCTGTGCTTAAAGTGTAATCTATCACTTTAACCACAGCTTTTTTTATTGCTCATTTTGAAAAGTCGAGATGGCATTAGTTGATTAGAGTGTAAGCAGACAAAACCGTGTTGTTGCTGTCGCTTCGCTTCCGCACAGACAAAACCGTGTTGTCGCTTCGCTTTCACACAGTATCCAAAGTGGAACGAAATCATCCTGCGTTATGGTGAAAAGCTTTCTTGTTTGGGAAATATTATTATAATGTAATTATTTTTTCTAAAATGGAAATAAAATACTCTTATTTTTGAATTTATTTACATAAACTTAGTAGAAAAGGATATATTATGGCTCGTTGCTAAAAGTTGCGGATGGTATTTTTAAAACAAATGCCATTTATATAAGTTGATTTTCATTCCGGCTGGGCGACTCCTTCGTGACCAACGTAGTGTTGTTGCCACTACGTTGCACTACGCTTTCGCACAAAAAACATCTGTTGGCCCAAGCGGCTAATCAGACACCCCCAGTCGGAACAGAATTTAACCACACGTTATGATGAAGAGCCTATATTATAAAGTTGATCGGGACAAGTAGTGTCCTTATAAAGAATATTTTTTTATAAAAGTGACAATTTTTTGAATTTTTATGTACAATGAAGAGAGATAAAAGTGATAGAGGGAGGGGGAGCTGGATGGTTACTAAAATGATGTTCATAGAAAATGAAATGCTATTAAATACAATTCGTAGGTTAGGTGATAATTCTAGAGAAAGCTACGTTATTTTTGATGTAACGAATAATCATTGTATATTGGAGTGTAATGATTCTTTTTGTACGCTTACGAATTCTACACGTTCACAAATAATAAATAACGATTATTTTTCATTGATGTCAAACGAAGAACAGATGACAACTATTGAAACGATTAAACAAAAGATACATAGCGGAGTCATGGTACAAGCAAAATTGCACCATAGTTGCTTCGATAAACCTCCTTTTTGGGCAGAAATTCAAGCACTCCCATTTCAAAATAATAAAAATGAAACATTATTTGTACTAGTACTTGTGAAGGATGTTACGTACTATCACACAGAGGAATTTTTAATGCGCCTAGAGAAAGCTATGTATGAGGCGATTGAAAAGGACAATTCCTTTGATATAACGATGAGCATTATTTGCAGTGGTCTAGATGAATTTTTTATGCCGAATATATCAAGTATGGTACTTGTCAAAACGGAGGCAGATCAATTACAAATTTTTAATGGGAACGATAAAATAAAAGGTTTACCAGAGCGTTGTGAAAACAATGAATTTTTTAAGAAAGTTATGCAAAGCGAGACATCCATTCTAGTTAAGAACTTGGATGAAATTGATATTCCAATAGAACATAAAATATTTGCCATTTCATCTAAAAAGCCATTTGGATGGTTCGTGCCAATATACAATCAACAACATCAAGCAATTGGATTGTTTGCGATATTTTTAAGGCAACATTCAAGTGATCGAAAGTTTTTTGAAAACATGTTTCGAAAAATTGGTGCACTTGTTGCATTGGCCTACTCGTATGCAAAAACACAACAAAAGATATGGGATTTAGCCTATATCGATATTACAACGGGGCTACCTAATCGACATAGTTTTTTAAACAAGGTAGAAAAAGAGAGAGAATGCGGTGAAAAGGGTAATATCAAAATCTTAAAGCCGAGCGAATTTCATCAAATTGTCGAGTTATATGGTCGTGAAGCGGGAGATGAGCTTTTAAGACAAATTGCCAAACGTCTAAATGAAGAGAAAAATGAGCATAACGAATATATTGCTAGATTTACAAGCTCTAGTTTAATCATTTCAAATACGACATCCGATGAAGTTTTCTTAAATTATGAAAGGCGTCTAAAAGAGATTATTCGTCAGCCCTTTATTGTGGGGGGGAAGCAAATTTATATTACACTGAAAACTGGAATTGCTTTATATAACGATGAGATAAAAATTGCTGATGCGGTTCGCTTTGCAGATAATGCTGTATCCTTTGCGGCCAATAAACCGGGCACTTATGTGGAAATATTTACGCAAGAAAGAAACGATGTGCTTGAGCAGCAAATGGCAATGTTAAACCATTTGGCACAAGCAATAAAAAATAAAGAAATCTCGGTGAATTTACAGCCAAAGGTTGATTTACGGACAGGTGAAATCCAAAGTATTGAGGCGCTTGCACGCTGGATTTCTCCGAAACTCGGTTTTGTGTCACCAGCGGTATTTATTCCAGTGGCAGAAAGTGCGGGAAAGGTACGAGAAATCGATATTCAGATATTAGAGATTGTTCTTTCATGGTTAGCAGAGCGCAAGAGATTAGGGAAAAAATTAGTGAAGGTGGCAGTAAATATTTCGCCTGATCATTTTTACTATGCTAATTTTGTACAGGATACATTGGAGCTCGTTCAGAAGTACGATATTGATCCGAGGTATATCATTTTAGAGGTAACGGAAAATATTGGTCTAGTAGATTTTCAGACAGCTTTTTCTATTATCCAGGAATTAAAGGGCTATGGCTTTAAAACTTCGGTGGACGACTTTGGAACAGGCTTCTCATCACTAAGTTATTTACAACGACTTCCGTTTACTGAATTGAAAATAGATAGAAGCTTTATTAATGCTATTAATGATGCTGCGACACTCGCTATTGTCCGCTCCATTATTCAATTAGCATTAAACTTAGGAATGACTTCGGTCGCAGAAGGTATTGAAAATAAAGAACAGGTTGAGATTTTACTTGCACTTGGCTGTACAGTAGGACAAGGGTATTTTTATTACAAACCGATGGCAATAGAACAGTTAGATGCAATACTTGATGAATAATCGCTATTATATGTAGTAAACACTCTTGAAAAGGAATTGTCCCAAATTTATTTTTGAGACGACTCCTTTTTTCTGTTATACTAGGTGAGATAAAAATGAAATCCGAACGGTTAGGAGCGAATCCCTTTGAGCAAAGTATACGTATTTGATCATCCACTAATCCAACACAAGTTAACTTATATTCGTGATAAGAATACAGGAACAAAAGAATTTCGTGAGCTAGTAGACGAAGTTGCAACATTAATGGCATTCGAAATTACACGTGACATGCCAGTCGAGGAAATTGAAATTGAGACACCTGTTACAGTTGCTAAGACAAAAGTACTTTCTGGTAAAAAACTTGCGATTGTACCGATTTTACGTGCAGGTATCGGCATGGTAGATGGCGTATTAAATCTAATTCCAGCTGCAAAAGTTGGTCATATCGGTCTTTATCGTGATCCAGAAACTTTAAAACCTGTAGAATACTATGCAAAACTTCCAGCAGATGTAGAAGAACGTGATTTCATCATTGTAGACCCAATGCTTGCAACTGGTGGATCAGCAGTGGAAGCGATCAACTCACTGAAAAAACGTGGTGCGAAAAGTATTAAATTTATGTGCTTAATCGCTGCGCCAGAGGGTGTAAAAGAGATTCAAGAACAGCATCCAGATGTAGATATTTATATTGCTGCACTAGATGAAAAATTAAACGACCATGGTTACATTGTTCCTGGTTTAGGTGATGCAGGCGACCGTCTATTCGGTACGAAATAATACTGAGCAGTTTTCAACGGTAATAACAAGGTTCACCACCTGAAGATTTATTATGTAATTTTTGGGAAACTTAAAACTTTTGAGAGCGTCCTTCAATATTGAAGGACGTTTCATAGTATGTTAGGCGAAATACTTCCCTTGAAGTTCGACACTTGCTTCATACGACGCAGATCAATGGGAGTAAAGAACTTTTCATACAAATATTATAAAGGACGGTGCAAATCGTTTTGACGAAAAAATGGAAAGTAATGACGATTTTCGGTACGAGACCAGAGGCTATTAAAATGGCTCCACTTGTATTGGAATTACAAAAGCATCCTGAGCAAATAGAATCGATTGTGACGGTAACAGCTCAACATCGCCAAATGCTCGATCAAGTTTTAGAAACATTTAAAATTACACCAGACTACGATTTAAATATTATGAAGGATCGTCAAACATTAATTGACGTGACGACTAATGCATTACAAGGCTTAGACAAAGTTATGAAAGAAGCAAAACCAGATATTGTTTTAGTACATGGCGATACAGCAACGACTTTCATTGCAAGCCTAGCTGCATTTTATAACCAAATTGCTATCGGACATGTGGAAGCAGGTCTTCGAACTTGGAATAAGTATTCACCATATCCAGAGGAAATGAACCGCCAGTTAACAGGTGTCATGGCCGACCTTCATTTCGCACCAACGGAAGTATCGAAGAAAAACCTTTTAGATGAAAATAAAAACCCTGAAACTATTATTGTCACTGGTAACACAGCTATCGACGCATTAGCTACAACTGTAAGTGAACATTACACACATCCTGTCTTAGAAAAAATAGGTTCAGATCGTATGATTTTATTAACAGCGCATCGTCGTGAAAATCTAGGTGAACCTATGCGTCATATGTTTAGAGCGATTACTAGAATTTTGGCAGAGCATGAGGATGTTCAAGTTGTTTATCCAGTTCATATGAATCCAGCTGTACGAGAAATAGCTAATGAAATTTTAGGAGACCATAAGCGTGTACATTTAATTGAACCTCTTGAAGTCTTCGATTTCCATAACTTTGCGGCTAATTCTTATATGATTTTAACTGATTCTGGTGGCGTCCAAGAAGAAGCACCTTCATTAGGTAAACCAGTTCTAGTGCTCAGAGATACAACAGAACGTCCAGAAGGTATTGCAGCAGGGACTTTAAAGCTAGCGGGAACTGAAGAAGAAACAATCTATTCTCTAGCAAAGCAATTAATAGAAGATACAAATGCCTATGAATCAATGGCAAAAGCATCAAATCCTTATGGTGATGGACATGCTTCTGAGCGTATTGTGAAGGCTCTTCTAGAATTTTTACAAAAAAGCAAGTAATACGCCATTTCGAAATTGAAAAATGAGTCTAATTTACCATTTGTAATGGGTGGGCTAATTTACGAGCATAAATGTGTCGTAAATTAGCTTTTTTTTGCACAAACGTGAACTTCCGTTTTGGAGCTATGAAATTTCATACACAAATTTGTCAACAATTTGACAAGAATACAGTGACTGTGAAGTTTTTCTCCTTTACCAATTGACTTCAAATATCTCCTATTGTATGCTTACAAAGGGTAAGAATGATAAGGGTTTCTATTCGTAAATAGAGGTTGAAACACTTGTTATATCAGGTTTCTACTAAATTGACAGTACAAACTTAAACTGTCGATTTGCAACGTTTTGTGCGTTTCGGGGTGTAAGATTTTTTTTGGGATTTACACCTGTAATTTCAAAATGACTCTCTCCCGTTACTATTCCGCTGTGAGTAGTGTTTTTCACTGCTCTTTTCTGATTTCACATAGTGGTCAGCAAACGTTTTCTTTACTCGAAAAATTGATTCAGGAGATTATAAACCAATGCTAGATTTGCATCACATTTTTGCTGTGCAGAAGAGAGCGTTATTTTTTTTGCTCGCACTCTGTGCATTAGGCTGGGGATTTACTTCCTATCAAACGGTATTTGCGGGCATCGCAATCGGTGCATTTTTTGGTACGTATAATTTTTGGATTTTAGTTCGCCGTATGGAGAAGTTTGATCGATCCATTAGTGAAGGGAAGAAAGTAGGCTCACTTGGTACAGCGCTTCGCTTTGCATCAGGTGTAGCGGCAGTCGCTTTAGCCATTTCGTTGCCAAACTATTTTCACTTAATTAGCACGGTCATAGGGCTAATGATTCCGTACGTTTTTCTCTTTGTCGAGAGAATTGTGTCACATGTAAGGAACCGCTAATGTGCTTTAAATTAGAAAGAGAGGTGAAAAATAACAATGAATCATGAAGCTCCATTAAAAGTAGTTGATTTTGGTTTGTTTACTCTAACGTTCAACCTTTCAACTGTAATGATGTTACTAGTCGCAGCTGTAATCGTTTTCTTAATCGCGTTTATCTCAACTAGAAGCCTTAAGTTAAAACCTACAGGTATGCAAAACTTTATGGAATGGATTATGGATTTCGTAAAGAACATCATCAAAAGCAACATGGACTGGAAAACTGGCGGTCGATTCCACATTTTAGGTATCACGTTAATTATGTTTATCGCTGTATCTAACTTATTAGGTCTTCCATTCTCTATCATCTATGATGGCGAACTTTGGTGGAAATCTCCTACAGCTGACCCAACTGTTACAATGACGCTTGCAGCAATGATTTTAGCCTTAACACATTTCTATGGTATTAAAATGAAGGGGACAGGCCATTATGTTGGTACATTCTTCAAGCCAATGTCATTCATGTTCCCGCTAAAAATCGTTGAAGAATTTGCGAACACTTTAACATTAGGTCTTCGTCTTTACGGTAACATTTATGCAGGTGAGATTTTACTTGGCTTAATCGCAGGTTTAGCATCATCAGGTGCTGTTGGATTCATCGGAGCAATTGTTCCAATGATGGCATGGCAAGGTTTCTCTATTTTCATCGGCTTTATCCAAGCCTTTATCTTCACAATGTTAACAATGGTTTACATGGCTCATAAAGTGAGCGATGACCATTAATATAAAGCATACATCTTATGCTTGAACCCAAAAAAAACAAACAATTCCAAGGAGGAAATTTTCAAATGACAGGTTCATTAGGTTTATTAGCAGCAGCAATCGCAATCGGTTTAGGTGCACTTGGTGCAGGTATCGGTAACGGTCTTATCGTTTCAAAAACAGTAGAAGGTATCGCTCGTCAACCAGAAGCTCGTGGCGTTCTTCAAACTACAATGTTCATCGGGGTAGCATTAGTTGAAGCCCTACCAATCATCGCAGTAGTAATCGCATTCATCGTAATGAACAAATAATTCAGTTGTATACTGAATTCTAGTGGCGAAGCAGGAATCTCTAGATGAAACTTCGCCCTTCATTTTGGAACTGATAAAAGCTATGTGAAAATATAGCTTTTTAAAATAGGTAGTTTTTCAAGTAATAAAATTATTATGTTGAAGTTAAAGCTCTTGAAGGGAGTGAAACAATCGTGTTTTTAGATAATCTTGTACTAGGCAACGCTGGACCTGGTTTCAATGGTGGTGATATCGCCGCAACATTGATCATTTTCATAGTGTTAATGCTATTACTTAAAAAGTTCGCTTGGGGTCCACTTATGGGCATCATGCAACAACGTGAAGAATTAGTAGCTAGTGAAATCGAAGCAGCTGAAAAAGCTCGCAAAGATTCTCATGCATTTTTAGAAGAACAAAAGAGCCTTCTTAAAGAAGCTCGTACGGAAGCACAATCGATTGTTGAAGGCGCTAAGAAGCAAGGCGAAGTGCAAAAAGAAGAAATTCTTACTGCAGCACGCAATGAAGCGAACCGCTTAAAAGAATCGGCTTTACGTGAAATTGAGTCTGAAAAAGAAAAAGCTATTGCAGCTGTACGTGATGAAGTCGTTTCATTATCTGTACTTGCAGCATCTAAAGTCCTTAGCAAAGAGATTTCTGAGGCAGACAACCGTGCTCTAATTGAAGAGACGATTGCGAAGGCAGGGGAAGCTCGATGAGTAATTCAACTGTAGCAAAACGTTACGCTCAAGCGCTTTTTGAATTAGCGCAACAAAAAAACATTCTTGCAGAAGTTGGAGCAGACTTAAACGAACTAACAAAGGTTGTCAATGAATCTCCTGATTTTTTAACACTTTTAAATGCTCCTAAGTTCTCTATTGAACGCAAGAAACAAATGGTAGCTGAAATCTTTGCTGGTGCAACTCCAGAAGTTTTACACACAGTTCAACTACTTGTTGAGAAAAAACGTGTAAACGAAGTGAAGCTAATCGCAACAGCATATGCTGAACTTGCTGCACAAGCACAAGGTATTGCAGATGCTACAGTATTCTCAACTCGTGCAATTTCTGCTGAAGAGAACGCTAACATTTCGGCAGCGTTTGCGAAACTTGTTGGGAAACAATCATTAAACATAACAAACGAAATCGATCCATCTTTACTTGGTGGGATTCGTGTTCAAATCGGTAACCATATTTATGATAGCTCAGTAGCGAACAAGCTTGAGCGTCTAAAACGTGAATTAATCGGTTAATAATTTAGAAATGTGAGAGGTGACATACATGGGCATCAAGGCTGAAGAAATCAGCAGTCTGATTAAACAACAGATTGAGAATTATGAATCTGAACTTAAAGTAAGCGAAGTTGGTACAGTTATCCGTATTGGTGACGGTATCGCACTTGCTCATGGCCTCGACAACGTCATGGCTGGAGAGCTTTTAGAGTTCTCTAACGGTGTTATGGGTATGGCTCAAAACCTAGAAGAAGGTAGCGTTGGTATCGTAATTTTAGGTCCATACACAGACATCAAAGAAGGCGATGAAGTTCGTCGTACAGGTCGTATCATGGAAGTACCAGTTGGTGAAGAACTAATTGGTCGTGTTGTAAACCCACTTGGTCAACCAGTGGATGGACAAGGTCCTATCAACACAACAAAATCTCGTCCAATCGAAAGTCCAGCTTTCGGTGTAATGGCTCGTAAATCAGTACACGAACCACTACAAACTGGTATCAAAGCGATTGACGCTCTAGTACCAATCGGTCGTGGTCAACGTGAGTTAATCATCGGTGACCGTCAAACTGGTAAAACATCAGTAGCAATCGATGCAATTCTTAACCAAAATGACCAAAACATGATCTGTATCTATGTTGCAATCGGTCAAAAAGAATCTACTGTACGTGGTGTAGTAGAAACTCTTCGTAAAAATGGCGCTTTAGATTACACAATCGTTGTGACAGCTTCTGCTTCTCAACCAGCTCCATTATTATTCTTAGCACCACTTGCTGGTGTTTCTATGGCAGAAGAATTCATGTTACAAGGTAAGCACGTATTAATCGTGTATGATGATCTTTCTAAACAAGCATCAGCTTACCGTGAACTTTCACTTCTTCTACGCCGTCCTCCAGGTCGTGAAGCTTACCCTGGTGACGTTTTCTACTTACACAGCCGCTTACTTGAACGCGCTGCGAAGTTAAATGAAACATACCAAAATGGTTCTATTACAGCTCTTCCATTCGTTGAGACACAAGCTGGGGATATCTCTGCATACATCCCAACTAACGTAATCTCAATCACTGATGGACAAATTTTCTTACAATCTGACTTATTCAACTCTGGTGTACGTCCAGCGATTAACGCCGGTCTTTCTGTATCACGTGTAGGTGGATCTGCTCAAATTAAAGCGATGAAAAAAGTTGCGGGTACACTACGTCTTGACTTAGCTGCATTCCGTGAACTTGAATCATTTGCTCAATTCGGTTCTGATTTAGATAAAATCACACTGGCTAAACTTGAACGTGGTAAACGTACGGTTGAAGTTCTTAAACAAGACCTTAACAAACCACTTAAAGTTGAAAAGCAAGTTGCTATCCTTTATGCATTAACTAAAGGTCACTTAGATGATATTCCAGTACAAGATATCGTTCGCTTCGAAGGTGAATTCTTAAGCTGGTTAGATACAAACCACACAAACGTTTTAGATCATGTTCGTACTACAAAAGAGCTTGCTCCTGATGCTGATTACGTAGCAGCTTTAACTGAGTTCAAAAAAACTTTCGCTAAATCAGAATAAGTTCGAGTTAGTCACTTGATTAAAAAACAAAAGGTGGTGAAATACCAGTGGTAAACTTACGCGAAATAAAAGGTCGTATTAATTCTACAAAGAGTACGAAACAAATTACGAAAGCGATGCAGATGGTTTCTTCTTCAAAGTTACGTCGTGCAGAGCAAAACGCTAAAGCGTACGTTCCTTACATGGAAAAAATCCAGGACGTAGTAGGCGCGATCGCTTCAGGAACAAAAGACAGTGGACATCCAATGTTAACTGCTCGTCCTGTTAAGAAAACAGCTTACTTAGTCATTGGTTCTGACCGTGGTCTTGCAGGTGCTTACAACTCAAGTATCCTACGTCAAGTACAACGTACAATTGACGAGCGTCATAAATCAAAAGACGAATACGTTATTTTAGCGGTAGGTCGTGTTGTTCGTGATTACTTTGTGAAACGTGATCATAATGTCATCAGCGATGTTGTTGGTCTTCCGGACCAACCATCATTTGCTGATATCAAAGAAATCGCTCGTAAAGCTGTTGGTATGTTCACTGATGGTACGTATGATGAACTTTATATGTACTACAATCACTTTGTCAGCGCAATTGCTAGCGAAGTGACAGAGAAAAAACTTCTTCCATTAACGGATCTTGCACCTGCTAGCAGTAATGCTTCTTACGAATTTGAGCCATCTGGTGAAGCAATTCTTGAAGTGTTACTTCCACAATACGCGGAAAGCTTAGTTTACGGCGCATTATTAGATGGAAAAGCAAGTGAACATGCTTCTCGTATGACGGCTATGAAAAATGCAACTGATAACGCTTCTGATCTTATTTCAGACCTTTCATTGCAATATAACCGTGCGCGTCAAGCGGCGATTACACAAGAAATTACAGAAATCGTTGGTGGAGCTGCAGCCTTAGAATAGGCCAGCTTCCCAATGTCGTATAAGAATACGATAGGAGGGTACACAGTAATGAATAAAGGACATGTTATTCAAGTAATGGGTCCAGTTGTTGACGTAAAATTTAACAACGGCCAATTACCAGCAATCTATAACTCATTAACAGTTAAGATTGAACGTCCTAATGAAGAACCAACAATTCTTGCATTAGAAGTTGCTCTTCATTTAGGTGATGATTCTGTTCGTACAATTGCAATGTCATCTACTGATGGCTTACAACGTGGAGCAGAAGTTACAGACTCAGGAAAAGCTATCTCAGTACCAGTTGGTGAAGTTACTCTAGGTCGTGTATTCAACGTACTTGGAGAAGTAATCGACTTAGGTGAAGAGATTCCAGCTGACGTTCGTCGTGATTCAATTCACCGCGAAGCACCAACTTTCGCTGAACTTTCAACTTCAGTTGAAATTCTTGAAACAGGTATCAAAGTTGTAGACTTACTTGCACCATATATTAAAGGTGGTAAAATCGGTCTATTCGGTGGTGCCGGTGTAGGTAAAACTGTATTAATCCAAGAATTAATCAATAACATCGCGCAAGAGCACTCAGGTATCTCTGTATTCGCTGGTGTAGGTGAGCGTACTCGTGAAGGGAACGACTTATTCTTCGAGATGAGCGATTCAGGCGTTATCAAGCAAACAGCGATGGTATTCGGTCAAATGAATGAACCACCAGGTGCACGTATGCGTGTAGCTTTAACTGGTCTTACAATGGCAGAATACTTCCGTGATGAGCAAGGTGCTGACGTACTTTTATTCATCGACAATATCTTCCGTTTCACTCAAGCAGGTTCTGAGGTTTCTGCCCTATTAGGTCGTATGCCTTCTGCGGTAGGTTACCAGCCAACACTTGCAACTGAAATGGGTAAATTACAAGAACGTATCACATCTACTAACAAAGGTTCTGTAACTTCTATTCAAGCGATCTATGTACCAGCCGATGACTATACTGACCCGGCTCCAGCTACAACTTTCGCCCACTTAGATGCAACTACTAACCTTGAGCGTAAATTATCAGAAATGGGTATCTACCCTGCGGTTGACCCATTAGCTTCGACTTCTCGTGCTTTATCACCAGAAATCGTAGGCGCTGAGCACTACGCAATTGCTACTGGTGTACAACGTACAATCCAACGTTACCGTGAATTACAAGATATCATTGCTATCTTAGGTATGGATGAATTATCTGATGAAGATAAACAAACAGTAGAACGTGCTCGTCGTATTCAATTCTTCTTATCTCAAAACTTCCACGTTGCGGAACAATTTACTGGTCAAAAAGGTTCTTATGTACCTGTTAAAGAAACTGTTCGCTCATTCAAGGAAATCCTTGATGGCAAATGGGATCACCTACCAGAAGATGCTTTCCGTCTAGTTGGATCTATTGATGAAGTGGTTGAAAAAGCGAAAAGCATGGGCGTAGAGGTTTAATACTAGGGACGAGGAGGAAAAAATATGAAGACAGTTCTAGTCAATATTGTCACTCCCGACGGCCCAGTATACGATTCTGAAGTATCAATGGTAATCGCTAAAACAACTTCAGGTGAAATCGGTGTTCTTGCAGGCCATATTCCTATGGTTGCTCCACTTGCAATTGGTGCAGTGAAGCTTAAAAAAGAAAACGGTTCAACTGAACTTGTTGCTTTAAGCGGTGGTTTCATTGAAGTTCGCCCTGAAAAAATCTCAATTTTAGCTCCGTCTGCTGAAATTGCTGAAAGCATCGATGTTAAACGTGCTAAAGAAGCCGTTAAACGTGCTGAAGGTCGTCTTCAAGGTAAACAAGATAACATTGATTTCAAACGTGCTGACCTAGCATTAAAACGTGCGTTGAATCGTATCAACGTTCATGAGGGTAATATCTAATTCAAATTTTAACGGGCAGATTCAACATCTGTCCGTTTTTTAACATTATGCTACCGTTTGGGCGTATTGCTAGAGAGATTAATATGGAGGAACTAACATGGAAATGTATGAGGCAATAGGGCAAGAAGCTTTAATAGGGATATTATCGCATATATTTTTTATCGCTATTACTTTTTATGCGCTACAAGCTTTTATGATCGAAAAGATCTTTAAGAAGAATAAAGTATTTCAAATCCAGTTAATTTATATTTTATTAAGTATTGCGATAGGATCAGCCGTTTCAAATTTCTTTCTCCAAATTTCAAGTTGGTCTGGAAAGCTTCCGTATTTATTTTAATAGCCCCTTATTACTATCTTTATGTTAGTAATTGAATATACATATTTCACAGGGCTTTATAACTAATTTATGTGGTCCTTTGAAATATGTAAAACTTAGTTTAACTTCTTTCAGCAATTATTATAGTAGCGAAAGCGAAGCGTTAGTGCTGTAGTCTCTCATGTCTATAGGTGGTGAGATGAATGCGACGCAATTATGCTGAGGCGAAATTGATATAAATCCATTAGATTTTGTTTTTTGTTCACATATCTTTGGGTATATATTAGAAATTTACGCTTTTCTTCCATGTTATTGGTCATTCACAAAAAAAAAAATCATGCGTACAATAAATAAATAGCAAAATATTGATAAATGACGTAAAATAGTGATTTGGATGCTTGAACGAGCATAAGAAAAGTTGTACTATAGAGTTGTTTGTTTACTGATTATGACATTATACTTCTTTTTAAAATAAAAATTTGATAGGTTAATAGATTGAATTCGGAGGGACATAGGGTGGAAAAAATAATAGTGACTGGCGGCCAAAAGTTACAGGGGAAAGTACGCGTAGAGGGCGCAAAAAATGCGGTGTTACCAATCCTAGCAGCGGCTTTACTTGCTTCTAAAGGAGAAAATGTAATTAAAGAAGTCCCTAACTTAGCAGATGTCTTTACAATAAATGAAGTACTGAAAAGTCTAAATGCGGCAGTTACATATATACCAGAGGACAATACAGTATATATAGATACAACAAAAGAACTTTCTAGTGAAGCTCAATTTGAATTTGTCAGTAAAATGCGTGCATCGATTTTAGTGATGGGTTCCTTACTTGCTCGAAATGGCTATGCTCGTGTTGCTTTACCGGGGGGCTGTGCAATCGGTTCCCGTCCAATTGAGTTACATTTAAAGGGCTTTGAGGCTATGGGAGCAAAAATCTCTTTTGGTCATGGATATGTAGAGGCGAAGGCAGAAGGACGTTTAAAAGGCGCAAATGTGTATTTAGATTTCCCGAGCGTTGGGGCAACAGAAAATATTATGACAGCTGCAGCCTTAGCGCAAGGAACAACTGTGATTGAAAATGCAGCGAAAGAGCCTGAAATTGTAGATCTTGCAAACTTTATTAATAGTATGGGCGGTCGTGTTATCGGTGCAGGTACGAATACAATTCGTATCGAAGGAGTAGATACATTATATGGAACAGAACATCATATTATTCCTGACCGAATTGAAGCTGGCACATTTATGGTTGCAGCAGCAATTACAAAAGGGGATGTAACGATCGAAAATGCTGTCCCTGAGCATATGACAGCATTAATTGCGAAGATGCGTGAAATGGGTGTTGAAATTACTGAGCTAGATGAAGGAATCCGTGTACGTGCTCCTAAAACATTAAAAGCTGTTGATATTAAAACAATGCCACATCCAGGCTTCCCAACAGATATGCAATCTCAAATGATGGCCTTAATGTTAACTGCTGAAGGTACGAGTATTATTACGGAAACGGTTTTTGAAAATCGTTTTATGCATGTTGAGGAGTTCCGTCGTATGAATGCCGGTGCTAAAATAGAAGGACGTTCTGTGTTTATCGAAGGGCCTGTAAACCTTCAGGGTGCTGAAGTAATGGCGACTGATTTACGAGCTGCGGCTGCACTAATTTTAGCAGGTCTTGTATCTGAAGGTGTGACTAGAGTTACAAAACTTCATCACTTAGATCGTGGTTACGTCGATTTCCATGGCAAATTGGCTGCACTTGGCGCAAATATTGAACGTGTACCAGTTGAGGAAGTTATCATTAAAGAGAAAACAACTGTTGAATTACCAACAAACTAAATAGATTTCTAAACCCTTTGCTTAAGAGCAGAGGGTTTTTTCTTTGTAGTGCAATCCATGTTAGCGAGAGTGAAGCTGTAATAGGAAGCTTCATGATCATTAGATGAAAAGAAGACTAAAACCGTCTCAAAAGTGATAATTTATCTTAGGAAAAAAGCGTATTTAAAGAGGATGTTAGTTCCTATTTAGCGTTTTTAAAACGTATGCCATGTTATAAGTTGATTGGAGTGGAGGCTGGGCGACTCCTTGGGGATCAGCGTCACAGATGAGACCCTGCAGCGAAGCGGATGTTTTCTGTGCGAAAGCGAAGCGGCAGCAATAAAAGCGGCTCATCGGACGCCCCCAGGAAAGCGCCCAGCCGGAACGGAAATCGACTTCACGCTATGGTGATAAGCGATTTATAGAGAGCCCTCAACATTCACATATTTTGAAGAGTTTCAGCATATTATTCCTTATGAAAAAATGGATAATGAGTATAGGCATAATTTGTTTGATTGGAGCATTATATATGCTTCCTGTGGCATTTGGTGAGAGACTTACGGTTAAAGAGGATTCGCCTTCAACAACAGAGCAAGCTTGTGAAATATTCATAGAAGTGGAGGGACAACAGGAGAAAATCCCTTTAGAAAAGTATGTGACTGGTGTGGTAGCTGCAGAAATGCCTGTTTCATTTAAAAAAGAAGCTTTAAAGGCGCAAGCTATTGCTGCAAGGACATACGCGTTGAAATCGACAAATTACGGTAAAATAGCTATCGCTCCTACTGTTGCTAGACAAGTTTTTTACGATAAGGAGCAAAGAAAAGCGAATTGGACTAGCAATTTCCCGGGGAATGAAAAGAAAATTGTCGAGGCTGTTAACGAAACGAAAGGACAAGTTCTTCTATATAATAATGAATTAATTACGGCAATGTTTCACTCTACTAGCAATGGAAAAACAGAAAGTGCTTACGATTTTAGTGGCAATGATGTACCTTATCTACAAAGTGTTGCGAGTATTTCGGATCTATCATCACCAAAATTTTCAGCGACGAAAGAATGGACATTAACTGAATGGAATGCACTGTGGCCAGTTAAATGGCAGGCAAGTGATTTCAATCGTGTACAGTTCTTTATAAATGACTCAGGACGTGTTGAGCGCATGCAGTTAGGTAAGAATGTGTGGTCAGGACGAGAAGTACGAACACTTTTAGAAATATCATCAACGGATTTTAAAATTAACTATAATTCTGCCGCTGGAAAAGTACAGGTGAGCACAAAAGGATACGGACATGGAGTAGGGATGAGTCAATATGGAGCAGAGGCTATGGCAAGTGATGGGAAAAGCGCTGCCGAAATTTTACACTATTATTATCAAGAAATTGAGATAAAAAAGATAGATGCATGTTTAAAATAACTTCTAGTTGTTCACACTGCAACTAGAGGTGATGAAAATGAGAGAGGATAAAAATAGTAAAACTTCTCACAATCAACAAGATGAAAAAGTTCAATTACAGAAGAAACCGTGGTTTTGGCCGGCTGTTTACGCTGGTGGCGCTCTAATGCTAGCAGGTTTGCTACTTGGATACAATAGTCTCGTATCAAAGGTAGAAGAGGCGCCGTCACCAAATGTAGCAGAAGTAGATTCAGGTCCTGTAGTTGAAACAAATGCAAGAACAGAAACAATGAAGTACCCATTCAAGGAAGCAAATCTTAGTAAAATTCAAGTTTCTCAAGAGTTTTATGAAGTAGAGGCTAATGCAGAGTCGCGTGAAAAAGCACTAATGGTATTTAATCAAACATTTACGACATCTTCCGGTATTACTCTTTCTATGAATGGTGAAGAATTTGAAGTACTTGCTGCTTTAAGTGGTAAAGTAAAACAAGTAAAACTTGATGCATTTACAGGCAATAAAATTGTTATTGAGCATGCAGATGGTAAGGAAACACATTACAGCTCTGTAAAAGACATTGCTGTCAAGGAAGGCGATGAGGTAACACAAGGTCAAGTACTTGGAAAAGCGACTGACAATGAGTGGAACCAAAGCGCTGGCGTAAACTTGCATTTTGAAGTACTAGAAAACGGGAAATATATTAATCCGAAAAAATTACTAGCATTTTAATTTATTTCAGTAGAAGTCTCTCACCTCTATAGGTGGGAGACTTCTACTGGTTTAAGACACTTTTCAGCGAGTATCCAAAAAACTGCTGAAATAGAGGAACTCAGGCTAAGAACTTCACATCCTGTAAAAGCGCCTGAGTGACCACCATCGTGTTGCTGTCGCTACGCTTTCACGCTAAAAACTAAAGACTCCGAACGTAATTATGCCGAGGTATGATAGTAAAATTCGTAGATTTCAAATATAGTAAATGATAATTTACAATGGGAGAAACGAATACTAAAAAATGCATAAAAAATCAGTAATATATCGTGAAAATGTAAAACGTGTTCTGAATAGCTTTGTCCTTACATAAGGTGAAGAAATGCGCAGACGTGCATCTGATGCCAACGCCATTTGCGAAATTGTGTGGAAAGGACGAAGAACGTGCACGAGCACATTCGGAAGCGCTGCATACGCCTCGGTGAGTTATTGATTGAGACGCGTGAAACTGTGCGTGTCCTCGCGAAAATGACAGGTTTTTCAAAAAGTACGGTGCACAAAGATTTAACAGAGAGATTGCCAACAATACATGAAGGATTAGCTGAGCAAGTGAAGGAAATTCTCGCTTACCATAAGGCCGTACGTCATATTCGTGGAGGAGAGGCAACGAAAAACAAGTGGAAAGAAAGAGCGAGTCAAGATTGATTCGTTCTTTTTTAAATGCAAAGGACAAGCTAGATTCTTATTTTTGATTTCCTTACATAATTAGAATTTTTCAAAAACAGGGGCTCATCACCCAAAGTTGTGGGCTGACTATTGTTAATAAGTGTTTTCATTTTAAATAGTTGGTTGGAGTGGAGACTGGGTGACTCCTTGGGGATTAGCGATAGAGGAACGAAGGCTAAGGGCATCACGTCCTGTGATAACGCCTTCGTGACCAACATCGTGTTGGCCTAAGCGGCTCATTGGACGCCCCCAGGAAGCTCTGCTCTGCGCGAAAGCGAAGCGACAGCAACAAATGTTTAATCTGTGAGAAAGCGAAGCGACAGCAACAAATGTTTTAACTGTGCGAAAGCGAAGCGACAGCAACAAATGTTTTAACTGTGCGAAAGCGAAGCGACAGCAACAAATGTTTTAACTGTGCGAAAGCGAAGCGACAGCAACAAATGATTTATCTGTGCGAAAGCGAAGCGTCAGCAACAAATGTTTTAACTGTGCGAAAGCGAAGCGACAGCAACAAATGTTTTCTGCGCGAAAGCGAAGCGGCAGCGATAAAAGCGCCCAGTCGGAACGGAAACCAACCCTCGTTAGGTGATCAGCCAAAAAAGAATGTTTAAACAATTTCTTCTTTTCAATAACTGTTCATATAATTGAAGGAATGCAGTTCTATTCACTAAAATTAGGTGAAATTACCAAAAGGATATGATAAAATATTCTAGATAAACAGATAAAAATGAACGTTATGTAGTTGGAACTGGCGGGAAGGAGAAATAATAAAATGTTTTCTAAAGATATAGGCATTGACTTAGGAACTGCGAACGTATTAATACACGTTAAAGGTAAAGGAATCGTCTTAAATGAACCATCTGTTGTGGCGATTGATAAAAAAACAAATAAAGTATTAGCGGTGGGGGAAGAGGCTCGCCAAATGGTAGGGCGTACACCGGGGAATATTACTGCAATTCGACCACTACGAGATGGCGTTATTGCGGATTTTGATGTTACAGAAGCTATGCTAAGACATTTCATCAATAAATTAGATGTAAAAGGATTTTTAGCGAAACCACGTATTTTAATTTGCTGTCCAACAAACATTACTAGTGTTGAGCAAAAAGCTATTCGCGAAGCTGCAGAAAAATCAGGTGGAAAAAAAGTATACTTAGAAGAAGAACCAAAAGTTGCAGCAATTGGTGCAGGCATGGATATATTCCAACCTAGTGGTAATATGGTAGTCGATATTGGCGGTGGAACAACAGATGTAGCAGTTCTATCAATGGGTGATATTGTAACGAGCGAATCCATTAAGGTTGCAGGAGACGTTTTTGATAATGATATTTTACAATATATTAAAAAAGAATATAAATTGCTAATTGGTGAACGTACTGCAGAAGCAATAAAAATCACAATTGGTACAGTCTTTAAGGGCGCGAGAAACGATTCAATGGATATTCGTGGTCGTGACATGGTGACAGGTCTACCACGTACAATAGAAATTCACTCTGAGGAGATTGAACGTGCATTACATGAATCGGTTGCTATGATTGTCCAATCTGCAAAAAATGTTTTAGAAAAAACGCCACCAGAGTTATCAGCTGATATAATTGATCGTGGGGTCATTATTACTGGCGGTGGTGCATTACTACATGGAATGGACCAGCTATTAATAGAAGAGTTAAAGGTACCTGTGTTCATTGCAGAGCACCCTATGGATTGTGTAGCAATTGGTACAGGCATTATGCTTGAAAATATTGATCGAGTGCCCGCATCCTTATAAAAATATAATGAGGTGATTCCTTTGTTTAAAGGGTTTTATACAGTTGCAACTGGTATGATTGCACAACAAAGACGAACAGAATTACTAACTAATAATTTATCAAATGCGAATACACCAGGGTTTAAAGCAGACCAATCAACAATTCGGTCATTTCCCGACATGCTTATGTCAAGTGTAGGAAAAACAAATGCACCTGCTAATCAGCAAGCAGGCTCTCAATATATGAGTCAAGTTGGCGCTTTAAATACAGGGATTTATATGCAAGAAACATTGCCAAATTACATACAAGGTCAAATCTATAGCACAGACTTCACGACGGATATGGCTTTGATCGATGGAAACTTACCGCAAAATGAAGATGGCACTACTGGATCTATTTTCTTCCGTTTAGCACATCCAGAGGGTGGCGAGGCATACACACGTAACGGGAATTTTACATTAGATGGTCAAGGCTATTTAGTAAATCCACAAGGACTATATGTGCTATCAGACAGAGGTCAACGCATCCAGCTACCGAATGATGATTTCCGCTTAGATGAGAACGGTGCAATTTACGTTAATAATCAGCAAGTTGCTCGTGTTGGAGTATCATTTTCAGCGAATCCGAACATGCTACGTAAACAGGATAATGGGTTAATTCGAACAGAAAATGGTGAGAACTTACCTACAGCTTACGGTGCCAATGGCGTATCCTTTACACTGCGTCAAAATTATCTAGAGGGCTCAAACGTAGATTCTAGTCGCACAATGACGGATTTAATGACAGCTTATCGCGCTTTCGAAGCTAACCAAAAAGTGTTACAGGCTTATGATCGCAGTATGGAAAAGGCTGCCAATGAAATCGGAAAAGTATAATAGGCGAATAGGAGACGTTTAATCATGCTACGTACAATGATGACTGCAACAAACACGATGGGGCAATTACAAAATAAAATTGATACAATTAGTAATAACATTGCTAATAGCAATACACTCGGCTTTAAATCACAAGAAGCTACATTTAATGAAATGCTTTATCAGCAATTTAATAATGACAAGCAAGACCGTGCTGTTCGACAATCACCTGTTGGCATTCGTTATGGTTCAGGTGCAATGCTTGGACAAATCCAATCAAATCAAAAGCAAGGCTCTCTACAAACAACAAATCGTGACCTTGATTTAGCTTTTACAAAACCAAAGCAATATTTCAATATTTTGATGCCAAATGGTGAAAATGGCACAAAAACAGTGTATACTCGTCAAGGTGACTTTTATTTATCACCATTAAATAATGGAACAGTAATGGTTGTAACTGCAGATGGATATCCATTGGCAAACTCAACAGGACAAGCTATTACATTACCGGATAATGTGAAAAGTTTCGCGGTCCGTAATGGGGGCGTATTAGAGGCATTAGACTCAAATGGAAATACTATTCGTACTGATTTAGCAGTGACAGAGTTCCAAAAGCCACAGCTAATGGAGAAAGTTTCTGGCTCCTATGTTGGATTGCCGAATAACCTAGCTCAACTTGGATATACACAAGCTGAAGTTATCACTGAATTACGAGGAGCAAATCGTCAGCAAATTGGCATGCAAAGCGGGTCGCTAGAAATGTCGAATGTAAATCTTTCAAAGGAAATGACGGATTTAATGCAAACACAGCGCTCTTATCAATTCAATGCTAGAGCAGTAACTTTAGCAGACCAAATGCTTGGGCTCATTAATGGTATTCGATAGTAAATTCGTTATTACTGTTTAGTAAGGAATGAAGAGGAGTACAATCTATGACAAACGATTCAAGTCGAGGTTCTGTGCAAACAAAAGCAACCGATACGCCACCAGAAGAGAAGGAACACGGCTCAAATGGAGAGCAACAAGAGGTTCGATGGGTGCAAATACGGCTGATTCCGATTTGGCTACGCGTTGTACTTATTATCATCTTAGTTGTTGTTGCTGCAGTTTTAGGTGCAATGTTTGGCTATAGTGTGATTGGACAAGGTAAAGCCATGGATGTTTTTAAACCCGAAACATGGCAGCATATATTTGATATTATGAATGGTAAAGAATAATTTTATTCTTTACCATACTTTGTGTTTACATAATTTAAGGGGGAAAAGAAATGTTAACAGCAGAGCAAATTCAAGCAATTCTACCACATCGTTATCCATTTTTATTCGTTGATCGTATCGTTGAATTAGAAGAAGGTAAGCGTGCAGTTGGTTTAAAAAATGTCTCTATGAACGAGGACTTTTTTAATGGGCACTTCCCAGGCTATCCAGTAATGCCTGGAGTATTAATTGTAGAGGCATTAGCACAAGTTGGTGGAGTAGCTTTATTAAAAGCAGATGAATTCCAAGGACGTCTAGCTTTCTTAACAGGTATTGATAATTGTCGTTTCAAGCGCCAAGTAGTACCGGGAGATCAACTTCGATTAGAAGTAGAGTTCGTGAAACTACGTGGAGTAATGGGCAAAGGTCACGGTGTAGCGACAGTCGATGGAGAACTAGTATGTGAAGCAGATATTTTATTTGCAATTGGACCTGAGCAACCAAAACAGGCTTAATTTGCAATTATAGGCTAAAAGATATAAAATAATTATGTCGAATAATGTCTTTACTGTTAATCTTTCAATAGTTTATCTTTTGTGACATGAATGCAGTAAAAGAAAAGAATGTCATTTTATAAAAATGCAATGGCGTATATGTTATTGTGAATTGAAATACATGTAATTTTAGTTTTGTTTTTAAAACGTAGGAGGATTATATAGATGTATAAGGAATTGTCTTCAGGTGTTAAAATTAGCATTACACGTTCGATTTCAACATCTTTTGAATCATACTTAGCAAGTATTGATTGGAAAGAAGAGCGCTTTTCTATGGAAGACTTCATTGCTAGCTGGCAAACTTATTTTCAAGATAATGCCGCATGGATCGAAAAAATCCCAGCAGATGTTTTGATGAGTACTGAATTCCATGAAGAGATGGCGCAAAAAATCGATGAAGTAATTGCAAAAATTTTAAATGAAGAACCAACAGATAAGCAAGTTGAAACAATCGATGCCTTGCAAAAAGAGCTAGGTACAAATTATAGCTACAACTGTAAAGCAGAAGCAGCATACATTGAACAATTGTTAAAAGAAAAACAAAAATAGTTTGTACAAAAATCGGATAGTTCCCTCCTTTCCCGGGCAATCTATGTAGGATCACAAATGCACACGTTGTATTTGATGACATAGCACCGAGGAGAGGAGGTTTTTTTCTATGTGGAGAATGTCATTTTTGGCCATTATTCTTGCTGCTTTATTCCTTGGAGGTTGTAACTGGGGAAACAAGGCTGTTGAAACAAGACCGGTGGAGAATGTTAAACACGACGTTCGCCGAGGTGTAGAGAACGTTGTAGAGCCGACTAAAAGAAATGACGTCTACAATCGTGACGTAAATGGTGTTAACCGTAACACAGTTCTTCCTGAAGCTACAACACCAGGAACAACAGCACCAGGAACTACTACACCAAGAACTACAACACCAGGAACTACGACAGTACCAGGAACTACAACAGTACCAGGAACAAATACTGATTTAAATGGTACAAATGGTTATAACAACGTTCCAAATGCTAACGGCGTCGTGAAAGAAAAGGTCGTCGAAGAGAAAGTTACACGATAATATAAAAAAGAGTGTTTCCAACCAATGGAACACTCTTTTTTTCATTTCGAATTCGCGTGAAGGGGGGAAATATACCCGCGCGAGAGAAATACCCGCGAAAGAGCAAGGAATACCCGCGCGCGAGAGGGAAATACCCGCGAAGAGGGAGTGAATACCCGCGCGCGAGAAAAATACCCGCGAAGAGGGAGTGAATACCCGCGCGAGAGAGAGAAATACCCGCGAAGAGGAGGTGAATACCCGCGCGCAAGAGAAATACCCGCGAAGGGGAAGTAAATACCCGCGCGTGAGAGGGAAATACCCGCGAAGGGGAAGCGAATACTCGCGCGCGAGAGAAATACCCGCGAAGAGGAAGTGAATACCCGCGCGCGAGAGTGAAATACCCGCGGGCAAGAGGGAAATACCCGCGAAGGGGAAGCGAATACCCGCGCGCAAGCGAGAAATACCCGAGAAAAGGAAGAAATACCCACTCGAAATAAAAAAAACACTAAACAAACTATCTCCTCAGGACGAGCGGAAAATTGGCTTCATATATTCCACTAAATTTTCGGGTAATTGGTAAACACGATTTTTATAAGAACCTGTATAGGGAAATTGAAATTTTCTAAGTAAACGATTTGCAGCATCGCTAGAAGGAATATCGAAAAATTCACGTAACTGTTTGTTGGTTATTGTTGGTCTAACTAAGTATCGATAATCTTGTAAAGCTTCAGCAAAAATTTCTTCGCTCGCATACTGACAGTACGAACATATCCAAATTCCGCGCGAATAATGCATTTGAGACTTGTATTGGCATTTAGGACAAAGCACGCCTCGGCGAAATCGTGATGAATCAATAGAAGCCGGAAGTTTTGATGACTGATGTCTACTAAGGAATTGTTGAGCAATTTGAGTTAGTTGTTCATCACTTAAAATAGCTTGTGTATATTTTTTAAAAAGGGAATTAAGATGTGTTTGAAGTCCTGAAACATGGAAAATCGGAATTGTATTTGGATGACTTGCAATGATAGCAGAGGGGTTTGAAATGATAACCGCACCCTCAATGGGGAGAGAATAGTTTTGGTAAATAACTTTAAGAAATTGCATATGTCGTTGGGTCTGAGTAATTGCATTGGGAAATCCTTCGACAGTTCCATCTGGCTTCGTTCGAATACATTGATGAGTAATATCGTCAAAATCAAGACGTCCGTTAATATTTTTTATTTCAATAACTAGCATAAAATTACTGCAAATGAAAAGTGTGTCGAGTTGATGTGAATGTTGTGCAGAGTTCATCAGAATTAAATTATGTAACACTAAAAAAGTATAGGGACATACTAATTCAAGCCATTCACGGTCAACTTTCCTTTCACCAGCAAAGCCAGCATCGAATCTTCGAAATTGCTCATTATAATAACTAAAATCAGGGTCCTCTTCGAACAACCGTCTCTTTAAAGCCTCAAGCCACAATAATTTTAAAGGCTTTTCCCTAATAGCGATATTCAAGTGTAGTTACCTCCTATAATTTTTACATCGTATTTTACCTTAAAATCTCTACCTGTCCAATAAAAAATAACGATGCAATTTTTTGCATCGTTAAATCAAGTTCAATCATTTTTTAATTTTGGTCGTTCTTTCATATCGTGTGAGAAGCGGTCCAATAGCTTATCTAAAGTAACTCCCTCAGCTAGTAATTCGGCTAGTAATTGCTCGGCATATTTTGAGCGTTTTGTCTTTAAAGTCCCTTTTAAAAGAACAGAGATGTGTTCGCCAATTTCTTGAACTGTATGTACGACAACCTGGAATGGAGCAGGCTCATTATCTGGAAATGAAATAACTACACGTACATTAAAGATAGTAGCATTCGCTAAAAGTTCATCAAAAGTTGAACGATATTGTCGGTCCATAAACAGTTCGAGAATCCAAGATTGATGGCTGTTTTCCTGATTAATAATAATACCATCGACTAAAGGGAAAGGTTGTATGCCGTCTTTTGTGACAAGGTCAAAGGAAAGCATTTTAAATGTTTTCATTATGTAATATCCTCCTAAGTCGGTCATCCTTTTTAGTATAACATATTCAATTAGCCCTGTTTACGATAGGGTCAATGCTATATTTTCGCACAATCTACAAAAACAACGAAATTGTATATTTCAACAATTAGCATTTGCTATTACAGCGAAAAGCATTCAGCCCGAAAAATCATTAATTAATTGAAAAGTAAAAGCCTCAATATATCCAATTTATGATTAAAAACTAAGGGAAATGATAAAAATCGACTTTTGCCAATGCGGGATTAATTTTTGTAAGATGAGTGCAATCAAAAGTAAAGGAGGTGAATCAATGAACCAAGTCGGACTGGTTGGAAGGTTAACAAAGGATCCAGTGTTACGACACTTATCTGAAAATCGCGTGCAAACACATTTTTCCCTAGCCATAAATCGCAATTACAAAAACAGTCGTGGGGAAGTCGATGCTGACTTTATTCTTTGTACAGTATGGGGAAGGCTTGCAGAGCATATCGTCAAATATTGCGGAAAAGGCTCATTAATTGGGGCAAATGGTCGTATTCAATCAAGATCATTTATAAATGAAGAAAGCACAAAGGTTTTTATAACGGAAGTAGTCGTAGAAGATGTCCGATTTTATCAGCTTAAGCCAAGGGATAGTGACGGTGCTATTGTGTCACCAAAGTCACCTGATGAGCAGGATAGCTTAAAGGATTTTGTGCTACCCGAGGCAGAAGTACAATTACCAGTAATATAGCAGTTTTAAATGGTACATACGGGGCAAGTGACAAGTTGTCTGATCCGCCATTTTCCTTCTATTTACTTGCACCGTAATCAATTTAGAAAGGAATGAGGTATACCTTTTCATAACGCAGTTCATTGCTGAAGACCGCACAGCAATGAGCATTTTAAACACAACTAAATATTAATATGAAGTAAGTAGGGAAGAAGTAACAGCAATATCCACTGAAAAAAAGCGCCAAGAACTTTGAGCTCTTGGCGCATATACACTTTTTTTAATAATCGAGCTTCATTAAATCGCGAAGTTCGTGATCTTCTAACTCAGTTAACCACTGACTTGATTGAATGAGTTCTTCTGATAAAGCAGATTTCTGGGCCAACATTTTATCGATTTTCTCTTCGATGGTACCAATTGTCACAAACTTATGCACTTGCACAAATTGTGTTTGACCAATTCGATATGCACGGTCTGTCGCTTGATTTTCAACGGCTGGATTCCACCAGCGATCTGCGTGTAATACATGATTTGCAGCTGTTAAATTTAACCCTGTTCCACCTGCTTTTAAGGAAAGTATAAATATTGGGAAAGCTCCTGCCTGAAAAGCCTCTACTAAGCGGTCACGCTGCTGCTTAGGCATTGCACCAGTTAAGAACGGCGCATCAATATTATATAATTCACTAAAACAATGCTGTAGTAATTGCCCCATTCCAATATATTGTGTGAAAATGAGGCACTGCTCGCCGTTGTCTACGATTTCTGTAGTCATTTGCACGATACGTTCTAATTTCGTAGAACGAGTTAGCATTGATTCAGCATCCTCGAAAGGTTCTTTTAAATACAAGGCAGGATGATTACATAATTGCTTTAACTTACTGAGCATCTTTAAGACGCGTCCCTTTTTTTGAAAGCCTGTCAATTGTTCCAGCTGATCGAGCGTCTCTAATATATATCCTTCGTATAGAGATGCTTGCTCAGTTGTTAATGGGCAATACTCATGAGACTCTTGTTTATCTGGTAAGTTAAGCTGTAAGTGTGGGTCACGCTTTGTACGTCGCAGTAAAAACGGTTGAATTTTTGCACGTAGCTTCTGTTTATGTGACTCGGACTCATCTCGTTCTATCGGTAAAATAAATTCTTCGTTAAAGCGACCGAAGCTACCTAAATAGCCTTTATGGATAAAGTCAAAAATTGCCCATAGCTCTGATAAACGATTTTCGACTGGTGTACCTGTTAAAGCAATATGATGCGTACCATGTAATTTGCGAATAGCCCTTGATTGTAGCGTTTGCATATTTTTAATATTTTGAGCTTCATCTAGTACAACTGATGCCCATTCGACTTCCTGTAAAAACTCAGCATCCTGTGATACCGTTCCATAGGTAGATAAAATCACATGTGGTTTTTCTCTTGCTACTAGCTGTTTAAAAACATCCTCCTTTGCTCGATTCGCCTGATAATGTGTATGCACAGTCAAGGAAGGAGCAAAACGAGCTAGTTCCTTTTGCCAGTTGCCTAGCACTGACGTAGGACAAATAATTATAGATGGCTTTGTATCCTCAATTGTTTCATAAAGATGAAGCAGATATGAAATAAGCTGGACTGTTTTACCAAGGCCCATATCATCAGCTAGACATGCACCAAAGCCTTGTTCTCGCATGAAGACGAGCCATTCAAAGCCTTCATGCTGATAAGGACGTAATTCAGCCTGCAAAGATGTAGAGATTGGTACTGTTGGAAGCCCTTTTTTCTCCTGAAGCTGCTCCATATAGGATTTAAGCGATTGTTGCAATTCAAATGCAAATATCGGGTCATCTCGCATTTCATCATCGGCATCCTCTTCTTCAAGAGGTAAGGATAAATCCTCTGGTAGCTCACGAAATAGCAATTCGCGAACGGTCCAGCTTTCATCCTCTGCTTGCTGCATCAATGTACGCATTTCATGCATCCAGTTCGCATCGACTCGAAACCATTCAGTACCAATACGAATGAATTCGCGTTTCTCATCCACAAGCTTTTTAAATTGCTCAGGTGAAATGGACTGTCCATTCATAGAAAACTGCCATTTGAACGTTAAAATATCATCTAATCCAGCAACCTTCTTTGTCGCTACATTGCCAGTGCTTACACGAACACGCATTTTTGATTGTTTTAAATCTTTTAGCCAAGCAGGTAATACAACGTCAAAGCCGAGTGCCTGTAATCTTGCTAAATCCTCACGTAAAAATGTTCGAACTTGTAAATCTTCAAGCATAATACGAATGAAAATATCACTAGATAAATCTTCAATAGAAAGAAGATCTACAATTTGCCCTTGTTGTTGTTCAATAGCATCAGCATACATTTCCCATTTTGCTGGTAGAGCCTTAGCAATTGGTAGTGACTGCTTTCGCATAGCAGGCGTCCAGTAGTTTTTAGTTGTAGCCGTGCTAAGTACTGTTTCTAAAAGCCAAACATCAGAATCTTCCTCAGGCTCACTTAGACGTAGGGAGACAGTAACTGCACCTGCTTGTCGTTCCTGTTCTAATGGCCAGCCACCACGCAAGAAAAATGGCATTAGCTTTGGCAAATCAGACAGTACAAGACCAGCTTGTGACAGTTTTTGCTGCACTGCCACTTCTAATAATGCTGTATCTATATCGTCTATAGGGAATGTAAGCGAAGAAAAATCATCGGCAATAACTGCGTATGACCAGAGCGAGGACTCCTGCCAATATGTTTGTAATGCCGACGCTTTTTCTAGCCACTCCTGACTTTCTGTATTCACGCCTTGCCATTCAATAAAAGGATGCAAATAGCGCTGTGAAAAAATATTAAGGAGATCAGAAGTTGAAACTTCAACCGTAAGTTCTGAACGATTGGTTAATAAACCATAGACATTCGCTTCATAGTTAAAAAATAATGAAGAAATGAGTGAGTCTGCTTCTATTGCTGCACCATCAGCAGTAAATCCCTGTAACGTAAAATATCCTTCCTGTGCTGCATTAATACGAAGCTGTAGTTTTTTTGAAAACGGGGAAGGAGCATTATAAGTTATCATACTAAGTTTCCTTTCTCAATTTCTTCCTGTAATGCACGAAGTCGTTTATACTCTGCACGAATTGTTTGCATATATGTTTCAAAATAAGCAGTTTTACCAGCACGCTTTGCTGCACTGCGCATACTTTTCCAGATTCGTACAGCCTGCTTATAGTTCATCCGTGATTTTTGTGTAATTTCAGCCATGGCGTATAGATGGTATAAGGGCAATACTGTTGCAGGAGCAACCTGAAGCACATCCTTTAATCCACACATTTCTAAATAAGAAAGAGAGGAGAGATTTAACTGATGGAGGGCTGCCCATTCACGATAGCGTTCTTTTTTAATAAGAAAGAACGAAAACGGTTGAAGCCCGTAAACACCAAATGCACTATATAATGTAGCTTCCTCTTCCTCCGTAAGCTGCATGTCTTCGTATAAAAGCTGGAATTGCCGTACGTATTGAGCACGTTTTACAACTGGCACAGTTTGCTGTAAAAAGACTTCGGTAAATGGTAGCATCGCACGTAAAATAATTGACTGTGCATGTGATTCGCTAGCCCGTTTTGCAAAAGTAGCCAGCTCAAATAGGTCCTGCATATGTTGTACATCAATATGTGCAATGCTGTCCTGTAATAAACTTTCTTTTTGTAGCAGCACATAAAATAGCAGTTGTAATGACTGCAAGGATATCTCAGGTGAAGGATTCTCAAGGTTATTTATCAGTGCTAATTCCTGTTCACGACGCGGCTTCTCGTAAAAAAGCACTGCCCAAAGCAGCATATAAATTTGTAGTCGTTCAGCAAACAATCCTTGTCGTTCCAATAATAACTCTCGCACTAATTCCTGAATCGCATCATAAAATGGATCAGTAGCAAAAAGTCGTGATCGACCAGTCAGCTCCGTAAATATACTTTCGAATGATTGAACACTTTGATCAATAAAATATTTCATATAAGGAGAATCCAATGAATGTCCTTTTGTTTCATTTAAATGGCGCCATATTGTATTAAAGATGGATAGCTCCATAAAAAGCTTATAAAGTGGCTGCCACTCGCGCTCGAAAGGCATATGCCGTTGAAGTCGCTCCAATGCATCTGTCCGTATAGCAGAAAGGCCATACCCTTCTAGAATACGCCCAGGTGGCAATAAACGTTTCATGACTTCATTGACCATCAATTGCCAGCTTTCTGGACTCCGCTCATCTGCCAATGATTTTAATTGCACTGATTTTTGCGCACGCCAAGCGCTCGACCAATTTTGCACCGAGTCAAAATACTGATAGAGGGCAAGCAATGCGCCAACCTGATGTCTGCACCATTTTAGCTGTGGACAGTTACAGCTCAACTCCTCTTTGGCAAAATCAATTTCTACAGAGGCAGGTCTGACATCCTGTACGCTTGCATATAATATAGAACTTGCTCCATTAAAACGTTCAAAGACAACTGATTTGTTCCGCACTGAAAAAACAGCACGACGCACTAGCTCTTCGTCTTCAGTAGAGGAAGGATGTAACGCCTGTTCAGCTTCCTGTAATTTGGCAAGGATAAATTCTTGATGTTCCTTAGCTAATTGGGCAATAGACAATGCCATAACCTCACTCCTTTCAAAATGTATAGCTAGTGGGCATTTAAGTGATGAAGGAAAAAAGACTGTCCTTCCATTATACGATTAAAATGCGTACATGATAAGCTGAATGATTCGAAAGAAAAAAATCAAGGAGAAGATAGTTAACAAGATAATTAATATGTGTTAAAATCTGAATAATCAGATAAATAGGGAGGGATGAAGGATGATGCAAGTTCAATATATGAAGCCATTTTACACAAAAATCACGGGAGACAAACTACGTCTCGTGTTTGCTTATCAATATTTCTCTATTTTAAAAGAGAATGAGATTTTCCATTTCATTCCCATCGAAGGTAAAGAGATGATTATCAACTTGAATACACAGCAAATTGAAAATATATCTGAGGTATTTGTTTTCCAAAAGGGGAATCGCTTTATCCGACTGCCGTTATATCAATTATTATTAATTACAAATGTTCATGAGCATCTAACACCGATTCTTGAAAGCGCAACACCAAAGCCTCAGTTACCACTTGTTTCATCAGTGACTGTTGGCGAAGTGGATCAACTCATTGCAGAATTGGAGCAGAAAAACATAGATTATTTAATCGACCAGGCATTACTAGATAATAATAAAGCTCTCTTTTTTGAACTTCTACAACAAAAGAACCATCAACTCGGAGGTTTCGAAAATTGAATACACGGTATTTCAATTAAGCACCTACTTTTCACATGTGAGAAGCGGGTGCTTTTATATATATGGGTACAAAGTCTTGATTGTAAAAATGAATTAAAAATCATTACTATATATAACCTATTAAATTAGAATACATTACCAATATAGACTTAAAAAAATAGAACGTAGACCGATATAAATAACAATAGGGGTGGTGAAATTATGCTAGGAAAATGGTCAGCAACGGGGTTGTCAATTTTAAATAATATGAATAGACATTACAGTGCAATGAACAAGGCCATGCTTCGAATATCCTCAGGCTACCGCATCAATAGCGCTGCGGATGATCCAGCAGGACTTGCAATTTCTGAAAAAATGCGGGCGCAAATTCGCGGACTGAACATGGGGGCGAAAAATATTCAGGATGGTATTTCACTTGTTCAAACAGCTGAGGGTGCACTAAATGAAACACATGATATGATTCAGCGCATGCGCGAGCTCGCAGTCCAGGCGTCCAACGACACATTAACGGATAGTGATCGTAAGAAACTCGATTTGGAATTTCAGGAATTAAAAAAAGAAATTCAGCGCATCTCGAAGGACACTGAGTTTAATACAAAGACATTACTAAATGGGGATTATGCTGCAAACGGTATTAAAATTCAGGCAGGTGCCAACTCAGGTCAAAGCATCGAACTGTTTATTAACGATATGGGTGCTGGAGCACTTGGCTTGGACGCTAACACATCCATTGCAACTCGTGAGGATGCCAATAAAGCGATCTCCACAATGGACGAGGCTTTAAAAAGTGTTTCAAGCGAGCGCTCAAGACTAGGTGCCTACCAAAATCGCCTAGAGCACGCATACAATGCGAACGTAAACACGGCAGAAAACTTACAAGACGCCGAATCTCGCATTCGCGATGCAGATATCGCGAAAGAAATGATGAATATGGTTAAGGCACAAATTTTAATGCAGGCAAGCCAATACGTACTAGCAATACACATGCAACAAGCACAATCAATCCTAAAACTACTCGAAAGCGGAACAACGAGGAATCCCCGATACTAAAGGCGATTCCTTTTTTTAGTTTGGATTGAAGTGCTGATAAAAAGTGAAAGCCGCGATAAAAGCGAGGCAATCCTTGATAGAGAAGTGAGAACCGCTGATAAAAGTGGAGTAATCGCTGATAAAAAGAGACTATCGCTGATAAAAGTGCAATAATCGCTGATAAAGAAGAGAACATCGCTGATAAGAGTGCAACAATCGCTGATAAAGAAGAGAACATCGCTGATAAAAGTGGAACAAACGCCGATAAAAAACAATAAACCGTTGATTAAATCGCAAAACCGCTGTTAAATGTGCTATAATCGCTGGAAGGATTCGAAAATAGCTAATAAACCTAACAAAATTTCAATAGAAAAGGAGAGAATTGATTGATCATAAAATCCTTCGCACCATCCCCGTTGACTAAAGGACTTCAAGCACTTGTGACTCGGTTGCACCCCACGCACCCACAATATCAAAATTTTCAGCAGGAACTTAAAAATAAAGAAGCTGGTGATTTTGGTGAGCAGTATGTTATGAAGGAACTACAGCAAATGGCACTACTCAATGATTGCTACATTCTCCACAATGTAACACTTCCCTCTGCTTTACCCATGCAAATTGATATTTTACTCATTGTCCCTAACGCTATTATTCTATTAGAAATTAAAAATATACGAGGAACGGTACATTTAAAAAATGACCCCCGCCAGCTCATTCGTACATCGGATTCTGGAGAGGTTCACGTTTTTACGCATCCTGAAATTCAGCTTGAACAGTATATTCAAGGTATGAAACATTTCTTAGACACCCAAAATGTTTCGATACCTATTTATGGAGCGGTTGTTTTTCCTTTTAATAATGTAAATATACATCGAGAGGAAGGACGATTGCCAATTTTAATGGCAAAAGAGCTACCGATATTTCTGCATAAACATTTAGAGAAAAGTAAAGAGACGACAACAATGGCAGAAATCAAAAACATTATTTTGTCACATTTGCGTAACAGAACGCCATTTCCACTTTGCCAATACTATCAAATTGATGCCTCTGCTTTGCGGCGGGGTGTTTATTGTGAAAACTGTGGTGGGTTTGGGATGGAGAAATTGAAAATAGGTTGGCATTGTCAGATGTGTCAACATCGATGTCGCGATGCTCATATACAGTCGCTAAAAGATTATTCTATGCTTGTCGGTGAGACGATAACGAACCGTGAATGTCGGGATTTTTTGATGATTGAAAGCGAGCATGTTGCAAAACGTATATTACAAAAATTACAGTTACCACGTAGTGGATCTAATAAAAATTCAAGGTACAAATTGTCTGGTTTATATATGAATCGCTGATAAAACCAGCATAATCGCTGATAAACTTCTGAACATCGCTGATAAACTTCTGAACATCGCTGATAAACCCTGAGAATCGCTGATAAAATCATTATAATCGCTGATAAATCCCAGAAACCGCTGATAAACACGCTCAATTCCGCCGCTAACCAACAAAACTTTTGCTAATCGGACACAGAAAACAGCTTTGAAATAACAAATTGATTCACACTTTCCCTTGAAAGATGTATACTATAATGCAGAACAAAAATGCATCATGCATTTAAAGAACATATAATATAACTACTCGTTTTTGAAACGGAAGGAAGAATAGAGAATGACGAAATCAATTTGTGTCGTTGGACTTGGTTATATCGGATTACCAACGGCTGTAATGTTTGCCAACCACGGCATAAAAGTACATGGGGTGGACGTAAACCCAGCAGCAGTAAAAAGTATTCAAGAGAAAAAACTTCATATTGAAGAAAATGGATTGCAGGAGCGCCTGAACAAAGCGGTTGATGAAGGTTTCTTAACGGCGTCAACGACACCACAGGAAGCGGACGTGTTCATCGTTGCTGTTCCGTCGCCAATTAATCCTGATAATACAGCGAATTTAGAATATGTACGTCAAGCTACGGCTTCTATCGTGCCATTCGTGAAAAAAGGTGACCTTGTCATTCTTGAATCGACAGTACCACCGAAAACTGTAGAGAACATTATGCTACCAGAGTTGATCAAGGCAAATCTTGAGTTTGGTGTAGATTTATTTGTAGCACATTCACCAGAGCGTGTTATTCCTGGTCGTATTTTTGAAGAACTAGTGAACAACGACCGTATCGTTGGTGGTATTGATGAGAAGTCTGCGCAAATGACAAAAGAGCTTTATCAAACATTTGTGAATGGAACAATCCACCTTACAGATGCAACAACAGCTGAGTTAGTAAAAGTAATGGAAAACACTTACCGTGATGTAAACATTGCGTTTGCCAATGAGCTTGCAAAATTAGCAGAGAAGCTAGACGTAAACATTTGGGAAGCCATTAAGTTTGCGAACTATCACCCACGTGTAAATGTTCACTTCCCAGGTCCTGGTGTAGGTGGTCACTGTATCGCGGTTGACCCTTGGTTCCTAGTTGAGCTAGGTGGCGAGACAGCACAACTTATTCACTTATCTCGTAATACAAATGATAGTATGCCAAGCTTCACAGCACAAAAAACACAAGCAATCTTAAATCAAAACAAAATTGCTGGTGGCAAAGTAGCTGTACTTGGACTAGCCTTCAAAGGAAACGTAGATGACATGCGCGAAAGTCCATCTACAATCGTTATTGACGAGTTACAAAACCTTGGATTAGAAGTTATTTCTTACGATCCACACATTAAAGAAAACAAACATGCTACACAAACACAAAGCTTAGAAGAAGCTACAAAAGATGCAGATATCATTGTTGTTCTAACGGATCATAATGAATTCAAAGCATTAAACGCAGCAGAAATTACAGCGAAATCAAAAATCGTTTTCGATACGAAAAACTGCTTAAAACGCGATAATTGGGAAGAAGCAGGCTTCCAGTTCCACCTTTTAGGAGATGCGAAAAACCGATGAAAGAAACAGTACTTGGCATCAATGTCAATACGGAAGGCTACGATGAATTAATGGAGATGGCATTCGAGCGTATTGAAACAAAACAAAAGGCGCTCGTTGTTGCCATCAATCCAGAAAAGATTATCAAAGCAAAAGAAGACCCTGCTTTAAAGAAGCTGCTTAACGAAGCGGAATTTCAAATTCCAGATGGCATTGGGGTTATTCTTGCTTCCAAAATTCAAAAAGGGCAAATTCGTGAACGTGTTACAGGCGTCGATATGATGATGAAGCTTTGCGAGGAAGCGGCAAAACGTGGCAAGCCTATTTTCCTTTATGGAGGGAAACCAGGTGTAGCAGATGCAGCAAAAGCAAAGCTAGAATCATTATTTCCTTCTATTAAAATTGCTGGCACACAGGACGGCTATGAAAAGGACGAACAGAAGGTACTTGACCGCATTAATGAAGCACAACCTGATTTACTTTTTGTAGCAATGGGAAGCCCAAAACAAGAAAACTGGATTAATGCAAATCGCGATCAATTGCATCCAACCATTTATCAAGGAGTGGGTGGATCATTCGATGTGCTTGCAGGTACAGTTAAACGAGCACCGGAGATTTTCCAAAAATTTGGCCTTGAATGGTTTTATCGTTTAATGAAAGAACCGAAGCGTATCAAGCGTCAAATCGCTCTTCCATTATTTTTATTGGAAGTGGCAAGGCAGAAACGGCAATAATTTTTAAAAATGGTATTGTTGTTTTATATTGAAAGTGTTAGACTGTATGTGTATAGGAATTTCCTCTATGAAATAAATAGAATTCCCTGCAAGGAAACAACGGTTGGTAGCCCAAGCGAAAAAAGCTCAAGCATTTATATGCTTGAGCTTTTTTCGTGTATAAAAATATTATTCTACTCTTAGAGAGTCTAAAAACATAGACTACATTGTCCAAAGATCCCTCAATAATTCACCGGAACACCTTCAAATTTAAGCCACTATAATTTCCATAGAAGTAAATAAGATTACCAATTTTAATACCACTAAAAATATATATAAAACCTATAATTGGATATGATTGTAAAAACTTTGAACATTTAAGGTTTGCATTCCATATTCTTGTTGGAAAAGATGTGTAATATCACTTGAAAAATCAGCGAAAATAGATAACAATGGTAAAAGAGAGTTGCATGTCCATGTTTTTCCGGAAATGAATTAGAAACTTTCCCAAAATATGATTGACAACTTTTAGGGATACAACTATACTTTTATGTGTAGTTGTTTATTTACTGCATTTCTATGTATTTGTAGTAGAGACATAATTTATGAACTTAGAGGAGGAAATTTTTCTATGGCTAACCAACCAAAGAAATACAAAAAATTCGTAGCAACAGCTGCTACAGCTACATTAGTAGCATCTGCTATCGTACCAGTTGCTTCTGCAGCAGGATTCACAGATGTAAAGGGCAATTCTCACGAAGAAGCTATCAACGCTCTTGCTGATGCAGGTATCATCAATGGATACGCTGACGGCACATTCAAACCAAACCAAACTATCAACCGTGGTCAAGTAGTTAAATTATTAGGCCGTTGGTTAGAGTCTGAAGGCTTTGAAGCTCCAGCTGACTGGGATACAAAACAACGCTTCAACGATCTTCCATTAACAGCTGAAAAAGAATTAGTAAAATATGCTGCACTTGCTAAAGATGCAGGCGTATTCGCTGGTTCAAACGGCAACTTAAACTACACTCAAACTATGCAACGTCAACAAATGGCAGTTGTTTTAGTTCGTGCAATCAACGAAATCTATGAATTAGATCTAGTTAAAGAATACAAAGCTGATAAATTCAAGAGCGAAATCTCTGACTTAGACAAAGCTTTCTCTGCTGAACAACGTGAAGCTATCACTGCTTTAGAATATGCTGAACTAACAAATGCTGCTACTCTACCAGGTAAAGCATTCAACCCAGCTAACTCTATCACTCGCGGTCAATTCGCTTCATTCTTATACCGTACAATCAACATTGATGCTACAACAGACGTAAACGCTTCTGTTAAAGCTATCAACAACACAACTGTTGAAGTAACATTTGACGAAGAGCAAGATAACGTAGATGGTCTTAAATTCGAAATCAAAGATTTAGAAATTAAAAACGCAGCAATTAAACAAACAAACAAAAAAGTTGTTGTTTTAACTACTGCACCACAAAAAGCTGACAAAGAGTACACTGTATCTCTTAACGCTGAAGAAATCGGTAAATTCAAAGGTATCGAAGCTGTAGTACCAAAATCTATCGTATTAAAAACTACTAATACACAAGGTAAAGTTGGTAACCAAGTAACTCTTACTGCTGATGTTGGCGTAAAAACTGCTGGTATCCCTGTAACTTTCAACATTGATGCTCCAACTGGATCATTAAACAAAGACTCTGTAGTAGAAGTAGTAACAAACGCAGAAGGTATTGCTTCTTATTCTTACACTCAATATGCACCAGACGCTGATGATGTAACTGTTTACCCAACAGGAGCTCCTCAATTACGTGCATTCGGTACTGTGTACTGGGGCGTTGAGAACATCTTAACTCTTGAAGAAGTTACTGCTGGTAACGTTCAAGCTAACGGTGTTAAGAAAATTTACAAAGTAACATTCAAAGATCCTAAAACTGGTGCTGCACTTAGCAACCGTGCTTTAAACGTATCATTTGTAGAAAACACAAATGTTGCATTTAACGCTATTTCAAAAGCTACTGTTACAAACCCAGCAACTGGTTTAACAGTAACTCCATACCAAACTACTACAGGTTTAGTAGAAGAAATTAAAGTAACAACTGATTCAAACGGTCAAGCTACATTCGTAGTTTCTGGTACAAACACTGCTGTAACACCTTACGTTTTCGTTGATGGTTCAAGCTCTGTATTAGGAGTTTCTACTGTAACTGGAACTAATGGAGTTACACAACCTGCTACTGCAAACAAAAAATGGGAAGCAACTGAATTAACAGCTACTGCAGCTCAAGTTAAATTCGAAGGTGCTCAATTAAACCACCAAATCACTGTAACTCGTGACGGTGAAGAAGAAGCAGCAGCTCAATATGGTAATAAATTTAACGGTCGCGAATACAAACTAAAAGTGCTTGACAAAGATGGTAAGCCATACGCTAACGGTCTTGTAAACATCGGTCTTGACGAAGTACTTGATCGCAACTTAAATACAAACTCAAAAGCTATGTTTAAAAATGTTGATGATAGCACAGCATTAACTTTAAAAACTGGCGCTAACGGTCAACAAGGTCAAGTTAAATTAGACTCAAAAGGTGAAGCAACAGTACTTCTTTACGGAGCAAAAGGTGAAGTTGGAACTCCATTAGTATGGATTGACCAAAACACTTCTCAAAACAACCAAACTGGTGTACTTGAAGATGGTGAGCCATTCTTCAAAGCTCCAATTTCTAACTTCCAATATGAGCGTGTAATTGGCGCTGAGTTCACAGTTGAAGGTAAAACTTCAAACCAAAATGTAAGTAAAGATGGCATTGCAAACTATGCATTTGCTCTTACAAACCAAAGTGGTGAAGCATTAGATCGTTTACAAGGTAAAATGACTTACGAAATCCGTAACACAAGTGGTCAACCAATTGAAGTTACAACTCCAATTGCTTACCGTGACCAAAATAATCAATCTAATACAAAATTCAAAATTGAAGAATATGGTAGCATCACAATTACTGCAGATGTAGCTTCAGTTGCAAACGCAGCATTCACAGTTGAAACTGCTCCAAATGGTAAAGCAGCTACTGTAGTTGTAACACCATCATTCGTTACAGCTAACAACTTCGATGCAAGTGGTGATAACGGTGCAACAACAGATGCACGTGACTTCAATAAATATGTAACAGCTGCTGGTTTAACTGCTACATTTGGTAACAGCACAGAAGTTGGAACTAACTATACAGGTACTGTTCAATACTTCAATACAGCTAAGAAAACAATTACTTTCAATGGTAAAAATGCAGTTAAATACGCTGGTGAATCTGGTAAAACTTACAAATACTTCGGACTTGGAAGTACGCCAATCACAACAGCTGATGATTTCATTGCTCAATTACAAAATCATACTGCTGGTTCAGTTACAGTAACTTATAAAGTAGTAGACAATGAAATACAATTCTACATTGTAAGCTTTAATACTACTGGTACTCCTGCAGTAGCGGAACCAACAGCTGTAGCGCCAACTGATGGTACAATTGCATTTACTAACGCATCATTTAATGCAAGTGCAAACCAAACAATTACTGTAAAAGATGCTGACTTAAATGCTAATGCAACAGTAGCTGACACTACAACAGTTAAAGTAACTTCAGGCACAGTTGTTTATACATTAACTGCTACTGAAACTGGTGTGAATACTGGTGAATTCGCAGCTACATTAACAACTGCACAATTAGCTGTTTTATCTGACGGTGTAATTACAGCAACTTATGAAGATGTTCGTAATACAACTGGTTCTTCAGTAACACGCACAGCTACAGCTACGTTAAATACAGTGGTGGGTGCTTTTAATACTGCTACTGCAACACCATCTGCTCCAGCTTCAAAAGTAGCAGCAACACATACTACAACTACAGTATCTGCAGGTACTGCAATGGTAACAGATACAGTTGACTTTACTATTGGCGGAGTTACTAAATCTGTAACTATTCCTGATGGTGTTGCTTTAGCAACAGCAGAAGACAATGCAGCAATCGTGGCAGCAGCTATTAATGCTCAATTCCCAAGCGTTGCGACAGTAGTAGGCCAAACTGTGAAAATCACAGCAAAAACTGATTCAGACACTATCGTTATTGGTGCAGCAGCAGGAACGACTGCAGGATTTGCAACTACAGCAACTACTGTTAATCCAACTAATGTAGCAGCTACTCCAGCTAAGTGGGAAGTTGCTTTAACTTCTAACGTAGTAGCTGGTGAAAAAGTAAAAGTAGTATTTAATGGTGTAACTAAAGAATTGACTGCAGTAACTGGAACACCTACTGCTAACCAATTTGTTGTAGGCGCTACTTCTGCAGCAACAGTTGCTAATATCGTAGCAGCATTAACTGGAACACCTGCAGCATTTGGTCCGGATTATACTGTTACACAAGCAACACCAACTTCTAACGTAATTACTATTACTCAAGTTACAGCTGGAACAACTTCAGCAACTTTATCAGCAACAGTTACAAAATAATAGTAACGACTTGAAACTAACAGGCTATTAGATTCTTAGAAACTAATACGACGTTAGAATATAGAAGAACCCTACATGAGATTCACATCATGTAGGGTTTTTACTTTAGTATTAACAATAAGAAACGGAAGTTTTCGCTCCATAGGATGATTTGTTTATAGTATGATGGCTATATATAAATGGATTATATTAATAAAGGGTGGAAAAAATAAGACTTACTAAACGTGTTAGGAGATATATACTGCCAGTATCGTGACTTTTGTCTTAGTTGGTTTAAATTTGTCGAATGTTATGGGAGTAAGCAGGACAAGGAATTTGCAACAATTGAAGCGTTGTACAATCAAGAGATTTAGTTGTAAAGTAATAAAAATAATGCTGAAGTGATGAAGGTAACAGCGGCAACTATTGTTTTAGCACGTAACTTAACTCCAAATGTATTAGGTACAGTTTCAATTATATCAGGATCGAAAGTAGTCACAGTTACTCAATCAGCACTAGCAGCAACTGTATTAACTTTAGGTGCAATAGTTTCTAGATAGTACTAGGTATCTGGTACTCACACGATTCAGGTTCTATTCTTACAATTATATGATTGGATGGATTACAGAATCATAAATGTCTCAATGAGGAGAAATCTTCATAGAGCTTTTCTTTGCTTATAAATCGCTATAAATAGAAAACTAAGCATATATCATATAATTGTATAGACCTATATCAGCCCTAATTCCTTTTTGGAGTTAGGGTTATTTTATTTAGTCACATTAACTTAGGAGGAATTCACATGGAAGAAAAACGTCATATCCCAATAAATCGTGTAGACATTGTACAGAGAAAGTTAGTGCGAGAGAAAACGATGCTTTACAAAGAAAGACGTATTCGTTCACCTCATGATGCCTACAAAATATTTCAAGGGATAGTCGGGGATAGTGACAGAGAAGTGTTCGCTATCGCTTGTCTAAGCACTTGTAACGAAATCAACTGTTTTCAAATCGTACACATTGGTTCCATCAATATCAGCATTGTCCAACCTAGCGATGTTATGAAAGCTGCAATCCTTTCAAACAGCACATGCATTTTAGACTTCTACAATCATCCATCAGATGACAGTACACCTTCACCTGAAGATATTGCTATAACGGAAAGAATTGTAGAAGCAGGAGAAATCATTGGAATTGATGTATTGGATCATTTGATTTGCACATCAAAAGGTTTCCGTTCACTAAAAAAATTGGGTTACATGTAAGTGAAAGGAGGTTTAGAGGATGGAAGCATTACAACGAAGGAATGAATAGGTTAATAGGGAAGACAATTTCAGTAAATGAAGTTGGTTATGAATCACTACAGTTTGAGAAAGAGGAAATCGATGAAATACTAATTCCTACTGAAATACTTGCACCACTATTAGAACCTATAATGACAACTTCAGTAGATTATACAGATGCAGAGGGTAATTATTATCTGTATTTATCTGTGTCCCGTGATGAGATCGGATTACCATCGTATGAAGTATGGTTAGTAAATGGTGAATTAATTCCCAATGTTTTTGGAGGCAGTGAAGATGTACGTTAGAAAATGTGTGAAAATACAAGTGAATGGTGATACCTACTACAGAGAAAAGAATGTCGTCGGTTATTACGGTAAATTTCTAGTGGCACCACTGGAACCATTCGATATTGTGGAAGAAATAACGATAGAAGCTTATGAAATACTTTATTTAGTTAATCAAATTCAAGATGTAAAACTTCATGGTATCTTTCGTCATTACATTGCATATTTAGAAAAATTGGTTGTCGCAAAATAGTCAGATTGAATGAGGTATTTCATTAAACTGACGACATTTATAATGAAAATCTAACGACATTAGTATTTACCAATGACATAGAAAATGAGAAGTGCATGCGATACATAGCATGTGCTATTTTTGTGTGCCTAAAAAGTTATGACATTATTATATAACTGTCGTGAGAGTTCAAAAGATTATATTTGAAAGGAGGTGAAGTAGATGAATCTATGGAAACAACTAGCGGTAACTGTAGTGATAGCTGTAGTAATATTAGTGCAAAAGAAATTATTGAAGGAGATTAAGTATGGTAAAAATATGTTCGTGTTTATTAACAGATAAACGTTGTAGGCGTTGTAAATTAGGATTATTTGTTAGGTGGTAATATTCCTCTTGCAGGGAAGTAATTTGAAGTAATGGTCAAAAGACTGTTGCTTCTTTTTTGAGGTGATGAAATGGAAATTTTAATATTAATGCTATTCAAGAAATGGCTAGTATGAAGAAGGGAAAGCGGTGAAAACAATTGAAAGCTATACGACAGATGTACGGATGTTTCAAAATTACTTATTAGAAAAGGATGTTGATCCAGAAATCATCGGTATTGATATTTTGGATCATTTGATTTGTCCATCAATAGATTTCCATTAACTAAAAGAATCGGGGGTTATTTAAGTAATAATAGGAGTTTAAGATAATGAAAGTATTACAACGCTTTATAGCAGGAATGGATTGTTTAATAGATGCATGAGTTCAATATAAACGATCTCATGCATTTTTTATGAAAATCTTTATATGCAAATAAACATTATCTTTTGATATAAAAATAATAATAATTTACACATATAATACTATTACTAACAATAAATAGATAAATAATTAATAAGGCATTAACAATAATATGTTTACATATATATGTAGTGGGTAAATATGTTTTAACGCATATTGAGTATGATGATAACCCTGCATACGAAAATGATCTTATCTTTTGCATTTTAAAAAACTATCATTCTTAAAATCGAAAGGAGAATTGACTGGATGTCAAAGAAGAATTGGAAGAAGCAGATAAATGCCTTTTTAGCAACAACTCTAGTCGCAAGTGTTGCCGCACCAATAGCACCTCTCACTGTAAAAGCTGAAACAGTTGCAAAGGATTTAATCATTTCAGAGTATATTGAGGGAAGTTCCTTTAATAAAGCAATTGAAATATATAATGGAACAGGTGTCGCTGTAGATTTAAGTAATTATACTTTAGAGCTTCATACGAACGGAGAAACTACCGCGAAAAATAAAGTGAATCTGACAGGTAATCTAGAAAGCGGTGCTACGTATGTTTTATATCATAAAGATGCAAATCCAAACATTAAAGCAAAAGGAAATCTAGAAAACATAAATGTTATTAATTTCAATGGAAATGATCCAGTCGTATTAAGGAAATCTGGTGAAATAGTTGATTCCATTGGACAAGTTGGTTCTTCAGCAGATTTTGCTAAAGATGTAACTTTAGTAAGAAAGAGTTCGGTCTTGTCTGGTGATACAATTATTGATGATTCTTTTAACGCAGCATTGGAATGGAATTCATATCCGATAGATGATTCATCCAATTTAGGCCAACACGTAATGGATACCGATTCAGGTGGACCTGTTGATCCTGTTGACCCCGAAGCACCGGTAGTTCTCTCAATTGGAGATGCTCGGAATAAAGGTCTGGGTGAAACAGTTACTATTAAAGGTAAAGTTGCAGCGGGCTTGAAAAATACGTTCTCGGTCCAAGATGATACAGGTGGTATTGCCGTAAGACCTACTAATTTAGCTATGTCTATTGGTGATGAAGTTACTTTAAAAGGTAAGTTAGCTGACTATCGTGGATTACTACAATTAGATGGTGCTACAATCGTTGAAAAAGTTGAAAATGCCGGTGTACCTTCTCCAAAGGTTGTAACAGGTGCTCAAGTAAATGAAGATAGTGAATCACAGCTAGTAACAGTGAAAAATGTTACTCTTACAGATGTTCAACAAGGGGCTGGATGGGCAAACTTTACTGCAAGTGACGGAACGAATTTCCTTGTTCGAGATGAAACAAATTCGCTTGGCTTAAATGTTGGTACAAACTATGAATCTATTACTGGTATTGTTCAACAGTTTGATAAAGACTACCAAGTGATTCCTCGATCAAAAGCAGATATTGTAGCAGATAGTTCAGCACTGAAGCCTGCTAGTGCATCTCCTGAAAGTGGAACGTTTGTTGGTAAGACAACAGTTACTTTAACAACACCGACAGCAGATGCAGAGATATATTACACTTTAGATGGTACGGAGCCAACCGATAAAAGTCTTAAATATGAGACACCAATTGAGATTAGCAAAAATACTATTTTAAAAACTATAGTTAAAGCGGAAGATGGCACATTTAGTGATATCACTACATTTGATTATAGCATTACCGATAAATTACAAATTCATGATATTCAAGGTGCAGGGCATGCTTCTACATTTGATGGTAAGACAGTTGAAGGAATTGAAGGAATTGTAACGTATTCATTTACGTTAAATAATAATTGGTATTATACGATTCAAACGCCAGATGAATTAATCGATAATGATCCGAATACTTCTGAAGGAATTTTTCTGTACAGTGGAAAGAAACCATGGCCAATTAAGGTAGGGGATTTAGTATCTGTTAAAGGTAAAGTAAGCGAATATGCATACGATGGCTATGATGACAGGCAGCAAACAGATTTAAAAACAACACAGATAAATGTGCGTGACGATCAAGATGGAAAAGTAGAAGTCATTAAAAGTAGTGTTGCATTACCAAAAGCAATTGGAATCGATAAGTTAAAAATGTCTTTTAGTAAAATTGACAGTGATCAGCTTGGCATTTTTAATCCAACAATCGACGCTATTGATTTTTGGGAAAGTATCGAAGGTATGAGAGTAGAAGTTGGCAACGTGAAAGCGGTAGCGCCACAGGAGCATGGAGATTTAGTAACAGTACTTGAGGATGAATCAACAAACACACTTCACGGTGGGGTATTGTATGAGAAAGAAAATGCAAATCCAAATAAAATTCAATTCCGATTAGAACCGAATGGAGCTGCACGTGATTTTGAGGTTGCTACAGGTGATAAATTTAAAGGGCCAATTACAGGAATTGTAGGCTATTCCTATCAAAACTTTAAAATCTATGCTTCTTTAGATGAGATGAAGGCTGCGTATGAAAAAGGAGATACATCGCCAGAGACAACAAAAATAGTAAAGGCAGAAGATAAGTTAACAATTGCCTCGTATAATTTGGAGAACTTCTCTAATAACAAAACTTCTACTACTGATGATAAAGCGAAAAAACTAGCAAGGGCAATTGGTATTGATATGGGCAGCCCTGATATTGTTGGTGTAACAGAGGTGCAGGATAATAACGGGCCGTCTCCAGGTGATTCCAAAGCGGATCAAAGTTATCAAAGATTAATTGACGCTATTAAAGGTGTAGGTGGTGTCGAGTATCAGTATGTTAATATTGATCCAATCAACAATCAAGATGGTGGAGCACCGGATGCAAATATTCGAGTTGGCTTCCTTTATAACCCAGAGCGAGTTAAGTTAAAGGAAGGTATTCCGGCAGGGGATGCTACAACAGCTGTTGGTTATCAAGATGGGAAATTAACACTGAATCCTGGTCGTATTGATCCAGCAAATGACGCGTTTAAAAGTAGCCGCAAACCTTTAGCAGCACAATTTGAATTCCAAGGTGAAGATGTAATTGTTATTGCAAATCATTGGAATTCTAAAACTGGAGATACGCCTTTATTTGGGGCGATTCAACCTCCACAGTATGGAAGTGAAGTGCAACGTAAAAAAATCGCCAACATTGTTTCTAATTTTGTTGGGGACATTAAATCAAAAAATCCAGATGCAAATATTGTTTCTTTAGGTGATTTTAATGATTATCAATTTGCTGATGCTCTTAAAATCCATGAAGGGCAACAGATGACAAATATGATTAATAAAGTGGATGCTTCTGATCGTTACACATATGTATTTCAAGGGAATTCACAAGTATTAGATCATATTTTAGTTTCAAACAATCTGGCAGAGAAAACGGATGTTGATATTCTTCATATTAATGCAGATTTTACGGACATGGCTGGCCGTGCAAGTGACCATGATCCTGTAATGGTTCAAATAGATGTTAATAAACCAACTGTTGAACCGATTCAGCCTGAAATAGTATATGACTATAAGAACTTCAAAACAAACAAATTGACAATAAATAAACCTAGTGTGGCAGTGCATTTAGATGCTCAATCTGTTATTCCAAAAGGCGTGTTCCTTAAAGGTGCCTATGCGGAGCTACATGGAGAAGGCTTTAAGACAACTGATGTTATTCTTAGCCCAGCGAAAGCAGGGATGATTATTGACCTTAAAGGCACTAGCGTGAAAACACTCACAATTGAAGGTGCAAAAGTCAGTGCAATAAGAGGCGCTGAAAATTTAGATTTAAAATCGATCATATATACAAAGGGTGCAGCTCCTGAGCAAATTAAATTTACAAATTCGAAGGGGAAACCCATTGTGGATCCATCTGTGCCTGCAGAAAACAATCAACCAATAATTCAAAATCCGATTTCAAACAAAACTGTAGCTGTAGGAGAAGAAATTAAAATTGATTTAACAAATCATTTTTCTGATCCTGATGGTGATGAACTTTCATTTACTGCTACAAAAGGCACTATCAATGGAAAGGTTTTAACGCTTAATTTAGAAGCGGGTAGTCATATTGTTGGCGTTACAGCATTTGATGGAAAGAAAAGTGTCACTACAAGTTTCAGTGTTACAGTGATTGCTAATGATTATTATGCAGGTGCTTATAACAAGGAAGGCCAAGCACTAAAAAAGGTTCTTCATGATATCATTTCTGAACAAAAGGTACTTTCTTATGATGATGTTTGGGATGCATTGAAGTATACAGATGAAGATCCTTCTAATCCTAGTAATGTCATTTTATTTTACTCTGGTAAATCTAGTCCAAAAACAAACAGTGGTGGTAATGTAGGGAACTGGAACCGAGAGCATACGTGGGCAAAGTCACATGGTAACTTTGGGACAAGCAATGGACCCGGAACAGATATCCATCACTTACGCCCAACCGATGTACAAGTTAATAGCTCAAGAGGGAATTTAGACTTTGACAATGGTGGCAGTCCAGTGGCTGGCTGTAATGGTTGCTTGAAAGATTCAGATTCATTCGAACCACCTAATCGCGTAAAAGGTGATGTAGCACGTATACTATTATATATGGCCACTCGCTATGAAGCTGGAGATAAGGTGGATCTTGAATTAAATGACAAAGTTAATAATGGAACAGCTCCTTACCACGGTAAACTTTCTGTTCTTTTACAATGGCACAAGCAAGATCCTGTAGATGAATATGAAAAACAAAGAAATGAAAGAATTTACGAAATTCAAGGAAATCGAAATCCGTTTATAGATCATCCTGAATGGGTGGAGAAGATTTGGTGATGGAAAGTTCTATTAACATGGTGACTTAAACTTGTGATATTACTTTCCACCTTATTAATATAGAAGAGTACCTAAAACGCCACTTCAAAGTTTAATTTGAAGTGGCGTTTGTTTATGCGAAATTTTATGAAGGAACTTTTTAAACAACAACTTGTAGATCACTCATTCTTTTCAACTCTGCCTCATGCTGGATCGAGCGGGCTGATAGTAGTTCAATAATGCGGTGCTGGCTTTCTTGAATAACTGCTAGTCGGTTTACTTTTTCATTCGTTTCTAAAACAGCTTGTTTGATTTGTTGTTGCTCAAACTCTACTACTTCAAGACGATTTTCAACCGACTCAAGACGGCATTCCACTGACTCAAGACGATTCTCAATGGAATCAAGACGTTGATTGATTTGCTTTAATTCGCTTAAAACTTCCTCCATCGATTTCACCTCTCTTCTGTTAAATGTATCTATTTTGTTAATCTATCTCTCTTTAACTTCTTTCAGCGGGTGTCCAAACATCCGCTGAAAGAAGTTAAAGCCTCCGGCAGATGTCATGGAATCGGAAAGGAACTCTTAGAGGATGTTAGCGTAAGATCATCGCATCCATGCGATAACGGCTAACTGACCTGCATCGTGCAGGCCTAAGCACAAAGCCGATTCCGGACGCAATTATGCCGAGGCATAATTGATTATAATTCCTCCCATTATAGCATAGAAAATTAGATTACAAGTATCGGCATTGAATTCATCGACAAATTATGACAGACTTAATGGAGATATAAAGATACTAGGAGAATGTTAAGTGATTAAAGAGTGGGATTTACTACGTGTGGTAGCGTGTTTGTCTATTTTATTATTGCACACTTCTTCGTGGATTATTATGGAGGTTGGGGCAATACCGGAGCAGACGTTTTATTTGTTTTTAAGGATTGCGCTGTGTTATGCGACGCCGACGTTTATTTTGTTGTCTATGTTAATTTTGGCGAATCGTTATCAGGATAAATTACCGAGTAACTTTTGGTCGAATAGAATTCAATATATTTTTCTACCTTATTTAATATGGGCATTGCTTGATTCAGTACTTGTGGAGTTAATTTTCGACAAGGGCTTATTATGGGAAAAGTTTGTGCGCAATATCGTTTATAGTGAGTTTGTAGGCTGGTTTGTTGTGGTCATTATGCAGTTATACATAGTTTTTGTGTTGATGAAACGTTTTAAGTGGTCTATGGCTTGGTTTTTACCGTTATGTGTGATGATTACGCTTATTCATCATTCAGTGATTGCATTGCCATATCCATTTTTTGAAGAGAATACTATAATGTTTCGTTTACTCTTTACGGGCTGGCTTGGCTATCTTGCCATAGCTTATGTGATGGGTGTGTATTATACGCAGATTGCTGCGCTTGCGAAAAAGTATCGTTACGCGACGATTGTGTTGTTTGTGTTATCCGCTGTCTTTTTATACATACGTATGCTGCTCGGTTATACAGAGACGCATTCGAGACGACTTGATTTAGTACCACTTGTTATAAGTATTACTTTGTTGGTAATTGCTTGGGGACAGTCGATACCTAATATGAAAACGGTCCAAGTGGTTAGTCGATATGCGTTTATGATCTATCTCATTCATTGGGAGGTTCTGCGTCTATCAACAGGATGGTTTGTGGAGCATTTTAATAGTACGCTAGTCCGAGTACCATTGCTAATGCTGTGGACGATAGTCATTTGCATTACGGTGACGAAGCTGATTTCTATGCTTCCATATAGTCAATGGGTAGTTGGGAAAATAAAAAAGCGTGCCACATAGGAAAAGCAGTGATTTCTTCAATTAGAGAAATCACTGCTTTTTTGTATTGCCAGTAGCATAGAGAAGTGCAAGATTGAAGTATCGGCGGTAGCAAAGCGGATTGCGCCGCTAAAGATTAGAGTATCGCCGCTAGCATCACAAATCCGCTGCTAGAGATACAATATCGCCGGTTATACCAACGATCCCGCCGTTAGAAGTCCATATATGCACCATCTCTACTCCGGCATCAATTTTAAATTGCGGTCATTGTAAGCAAGCACGACGTAGTCTGGGTGCATGCTTTGTAAATAAGGAATTATATCTTTTTTCAAGTAACGTAAGTCTAAAATCGTCAGCTCTTTAAAGTGACTTGCAACATGAAATTGAATAGTGTTAAAGTATGAATCTTTGATTACGACGATATGTTTATCGCTGTCATAGTGTTTGTTTACAATTGTGAGCTCTGCAAAGTCTCGGCTATAGGCATCGGCATAGTTAACAACTGCATCAGGATTCATTTTTTTTGCACGGCCGTATACTGCGTCGTACGGAGCCGTGACGCCACCTTCAATTGTACCGTCGTAAATTGTAAATTGCGTTGCGAATGAAGCAGGCTCATTATAGCAAATTTGATCGTGGTTATCGACGGTCATGTACAAAATTTTATTCCATGAGCCAGCAAACTTATTTGTTAAGCAATAAGTATTGGCTTCATCGTATGGAATTGGCTTAATCGATTCACCAAGTCGCTCATTCATTGTTTTAATTAGCGCCTGATAGCCTGAGTATGCACCGCGTATTGTCCAGTGATGATCGGTTTTGAAGAAGTTACGTTCAGCAGAAAAGTCGTTCTTCATTTCATCATAGAGACGAACATTGTCTACGCCCGCAGCGGTCACAAGCTCATGGAGGCGTGCATTATTGGCAATTCCAGCGTCATCGGGCATATAGCTTGGACTTGGTTCACGTGAGTAAGTCGCCTTTGCTGGTAGTGAGTAAAACGTAAACGGTATATTTTTTTCAGCTAGTCCTTCGCTTAGCTTTTGTAAATCAGAGGCGAAGGAAGCAAGCTCTTCATCAGATTTTGCTTCAGCGGGCTTGGAAATAATCCAGCCGCTTTTATCATCAACAGCGTATTTATCGTTTAAATAGGTTTTCCCCATTGCACGTTGGAAGTAAACATAGTTGCGCATCCAAGTATCACGTGCAGGAAATTGATCGGAAATATATGTTTCTACCTGTTTCGACCATGCCCCAGAAAAGATCTCCTGTAGGCTCGGTGAAAGGTTTGCAGATTCTAACGGACGGTTCTCCATTTCAGATTGTGGACGATCCACCGTTAATATATGCACGACGAATCCACCGAAAATGATGCAAAAAAAGGTTATTGGTAATAGATACATTTGTATTTTTCGCATATTGTCCCACCTAGAATCTAAAGTAAATGAATGGATTATGTGTTGCGTTCACTAAAAACATCGTGATAAAGAGCAACAATGCCCCATAGTAAATTGTTTGTACAAGGCGTAGACTCCAATCAAATGACAGGGAAGTCATCGCTTTTTGCTCGCTCCATGTTTGATAAAGTCTATAAATTGGCATAGCGAATATGATTGCTACAACAAAATACACGGCATAGTCCTTCGCAAGCAAAATCGTTTCATAATTGTACAGCGCCGCATCGGAAAGCCCGAACATCGTTTTGATAAAACTAAAGGCATATGTAAAGTCATTCGCTCTAAAGAATACCCAACCGATCATAACGATAACAAGAATATAAATATGGCGTAAGAAACGAGGTATACGTTCTAACCATTTTAAAAGCACCCATTTTTCAAGGCATATTAATATTCCGTAATAAAAACCCCATGCCATAAATGTCCAGCTCGCCCCGTGCCAAAAGCCCGTTAACGTCCAAACAATTAATAAATTTCGATATAGTTTCCATTCGTGGCTAACACGACTACCTCCAAGTGGGAAGTAGACATAATCTCTAAACCAGCTGCTGAGTGAAATATGCCAGCGACGCCAGAAGTCTGTTACGGACTGTGCAATGTATGGATAGTTAAAGTTCTCTTCAAAATGGAAGCCGAAAATTCGCGCTAAACCAATAGCCATATCACTATAACCAGAGAAGTCAAAATAGATTTGTAACGCGTAAGATAAGATCCCAATCCAAGCAGTACCTGTTGTTAAATCTCCACCTGATAAACTGAAAACCTGGTCGGCAACTTCACCCATCGGATTCGCAATAAGTACCTTTTTAGCTAACCCCTGTACAAAGCGACGTGTACCAATCATCCAATCTTCTGCTGTAGAGAATCGCTTTTTGATTTGTTCGGCAACCGTTTGATAACGAACGATCGGTCCAGCCACAAGCTGTGGAAACAGTGTAATGAAAAGTGATAAATCTAAAAAATTGCGCTGTGCCTTTACGTCCCTTCGATAAACATCGATCACATAACTAAGTGCTTGGAACGTATAGAATGAAATACCGATCGGAAGCGGTACAGCCTCCCATTCAATTGGCTTATCCAAATAGTTGTTAATAATGTCCACGAAAAAGCCGGCATATTTGTAATAGCCTAGGATGGCCAAGTTACTCACAATAACAAGCCAAAGTAACGCTTTTCGTTTAGACTGCGAAACTGTATTTTCAATGACAATCCCCAAAATATAGTTAAGCAAAATGGAAATCATCATTAATAGTACATACTTCGGTTCACCCCATGCATAAAAGAACAGGCTGGCCAAAAGTAGAATTGTGTTGCGTAACATCTTCGGAGAGATGAAGTACACAATAAGCACTAATGGTAAAAAGACATATAAAAATATAAGGCTACTAAAAACCATACCTTCAAATCCTCATCTCTAAATAATTGTTTGCTGATAGTATCGTGAAGATCACTGGTAACTGCTGAGATCGCTGATTGCAATATGAAAACCGCTGATAAAGTGCAAAGTATCGCTGATAACATCGCGAAAATCGCTGATAAAGTGCCGAGAATCGCTGATAACATCGCGAAAATCGCTGATAAAGTGTAAAGAATCGCTGATAACATCGCGAAAACCGCTGATAAAGTGCAAAGAATCGCTGATAAAGTGCAAAGTATCGCTGATAACATCGCGAAAATCGCTGATAAAAAGCCAAAAATCGCTGTTAACATCGAAAAAACTAATATAAAAAATTACCAACAAAAGCATAGCAATCGTCGCTGATTAAAAATTGTGAGTCAGCTCCAGAACAGTAATTTTAATGACAATTGCCTAAGAAATCGCCAAAATAACTGATAATCTGCAAAACTTCTAGAAAATTCTAATATAATCAAGGAAATACAAGAATAAATTACCTACCTTATTGTAACGTAAATTCACGAATTGTTCACTAATGGTTTTTTATCAATTTTTGGTTAAAAGTCGAATTTTGTCGAAAAGATGGATGGTAAAAATGACATGGGTAGTATGGTATATTTTCCTTACGGCAGTAAGGTTTGTATGTTAATTTTGAGGATGGAAGACATCATTAAAAATATATAAAATATGGTTATAAACCCTTTGGGAATAAGGAGTTACCACATTTTTCATTCCAGATATTGCACTTTGAAATTTATTAACTAGTAATCTTATAATGAATTAGTAGTCATAGGATGGCTAATTTATCTAGGAGGTTCTTTCATATGAAACAAAAATATAGTAAATGGGTTGTCGGCGCAGCGTCAGCAGCTCTAGTAGCATCAGCAATCGTACCAGCAGCAAGCGCAGCAAGCTTTTCTGATATTGAAAAAAGTGACCATAAGGAGGCTATTTTAGCATTAGCAGACGCTAAAATCGTATCTGGTTACCCAGATGGTACATTCAAACCGAACGCTGTTGTTACTCGTGGTAATGTAACAAAATTCTTAGGGAAATGGTTAGTATCAGAAAACTACGAAGTTCCTGCAGACTATGATACAGCAGCTCGTTTCACTGATTTACCAACAACAACATCTGACAAAGAGTTATTAAAATATGCAGCACTTGTTAAAGATGCTGGCGTATTCAAAGGCTCAAATAACCAATTAATGTACACTAATAACATGAACCGTGAGCAAATGGCGGTTGTTTTAGTACGTGCTATCAAAACTGTTTACAACGTAGATTTAGTAGCAGATTACAAAGAATCTGACTTCAAAACTACAATCACTGATTTAGACAAAGCTACAGCTACAGAAAATCGTGAAGCAATCATCGCGTTAGAATATGCTGGTCTTACAAACGTAAAACAGTTCAATCCTAAAAACACATTAACACGCGGTCAATTTGCATCATTCTTAAACCGTACAATTACAAACATCGGTGAAGAAGCAACTTTAACTGTTAAAGAAGCTAAAGTTGTAGATGCAACTACATTAGAAGTAACACTTTCTGATGATACAAAACATACTGTAAAATTAGAAACTGCTCTTCCAGAAAACAAAGAAACTAAAGTAGACTTCGAAATTGAAGGTAAATCTTATTCAGCTGTAGTTACATATAAAGTAACTGAAGCTAAATTAGAATCAGTAAAAGCTATTAACGCTAAAACAATCGAAGTTAAATTCAATAAAGCTGTAGAAGATACTTCTAAAGCTGCAGTTGAATTATTACGCGGTACTTTCAAACAAAACGTAACTCTTGTTTGGGCTGCAGACAAAAAATCAGTTCAATTAGTAGGTGCTACAAACTTCCAAGCAGCTGACTACACTGTAAACGTATCTGGTTTAACTGAAAAAGTATTAACTAGCGATGTTAAAATTGAAGCTCAAAAAGTAACTTCAATTGAAATCTTAGACGAAGTAGCTGTAGTTGACAAAGCCGTTAAAACTGACGGTACTTTCGATGCTGGTACTACTGCAACTGTTGGTTATGTAGTTAAAGACCAATATGGTACAGATATTACAAAAACAACTTCTTTAAAAACAAATGATAATGCTAACACAACTGTAGTTGCTGATTCAGCTAAAGGTGTAGTTAAATTATCAGGTGCTGTTGTTGAAGGCAAAAAAATCGGCGATTTAGTACCAGTAGTATTATTTGATTCTGCTACAGGTACATCAGTTTCAAAAACTGTAAAATTATCTGCTGAATCTACAGTTTCTTCTATTGAAGTAGCTGGTGTTTATAACGCTAAAGGTGAAGAAGTAGCTTTAAATGATGCTTCTAAAGCTTCTGATGCGTATATCGTATTAAATCTTAAAGATCAATACGGAAAAGAAATTACTGACCCTGCTAAAGCAACTGGTTTAGTAATTACAAACACAAACACAACAAACTTAACAATCGCTAACACTGTTTCAAAAGTTAAAATTGGCGATAAAGATAAATTAGTAGTTGCATTATCATCTATCTTAAAAGCTGGTGATACTGATGTATTATTAATTTCAACAACTAACGGTCAATCAGCTAAATATACTGTTAAAGTTGCAGAAACTTCTACAACTAATGCAATCTCTGTTTCTCAACCAGAAATCGCAGTTGCTGGGGAATCTACATTAATCCCATTAACAGTTACTGATAAAGAAGGCAATGTAATCACTAACAAAAAAGTGTTAGCGGATGCTAACAAAGGTATTAAAGTTGGTGGTACTACTGTTCCTGAATCAGCTCTTGAAGTAAAAGATGGTCAAGTATACTACAAAACAACATTTGGAGCGGCTGGAACACAAGCATTAGTATTCCAAACTTCAACTTATAAAGTTGCTACTATTACTGTAGATGTTAAAGCAACAGCAAAACCAACTGTTGTTCGTGGACTTAAAAAACCTTTAGTAATTTCAACTTTTAAATCTCCAGTTACAATTACAGCAAAAGACCACTTAATCATTGAAGACCAATATGGTCGTGAAATGAAAAACTCTGATGCACCTGTAACAGTAACATTAGTTGGAACTTCAGATGTAGTATCAGTAAATGCAGCAAATGAAGTAACTGCTCATAAAAACGGTACTGCAACATTAAATGTGGCACTTAAAACTCCAAATGGCACAATTGATTCTGCTGTAGAAGTAAAAGTACAAGTAACTGATGGTACAGAATACAACGGTTATGAAATTGCTGAAATTGGTAAAACAAAAGCAGGAGCAGAAAAAGAAATTACAGTTAACGGTTTACTAAACGGTGGTAAAGTAGCACTTGTTAACAGCGAATATACTGCGACAGTAACTGGCGGTAAATTAACTGCACCACAAGTGGTATCTGCAGGTAAAGTAAATATTGCTGACACAGCTTTAAACACTGATACAACAGCAGCAGCTAACAAAATTGACACAGAATTTACATTAAAAGTAACAATTAATGCTACTGGTCAAATTTTAGAACAAAAATTCGTTGTTTCAGCTGACGCTGAAAAAACGCAAGATTTCTTCTTTACAGCATCAGAAGCAAAAGGTGATTACAACCTAGCTAAAGCTATTACAGAAGCTACATTAGTATCTGGTCAAACTGTAGCAAGCTTAAAATCTACAGGTGATGCACCTGCAGTAGTAAACGTTGCAACTGTTGACCAATACGGTAACAAAGCAATCACAGCACTTGCTGCAGATACAGTTACAATCGTACCTGAAAAAGTAACGGATTTAACAATTACTGGTAATGGTACAGCGGATGCAACAGCAACATTAAAATCTGATGTTAAAGAAGCAAAAGCTACTTTAAAAGTTAAAGTAGGTAACGCAACAAAAGAATTAAAAGTAACAATTGTAGCTGCTCCTTAATTAAAAGGATTATCCTATAAACTAGTGAACTAGTAACTTAGCCTTGTGATTAGATGAAACTTTTTGTTTCATCATGGTCACAAGGCTTTTTAATGGAGAGAAATCTCCGTAATTTTTTGTATATGTAATGAAGTTATAGCCCTAACATTTAATACAGATGTTAGGGCTATTTCTATTTGTAGTAAAACATGGAGAAAAGCTCGACAACACATTCTAGAATACAAAACAATAATAGATTTTGAGATATTTAGATTTCCTTAAACGTAATATAATAGTATGATAGACAAAATATGTTAAGGAGTTGAGTTGGTGATGAATAAGCATACTTTATTTCAGGGAGCATTAGTTGCTGCTCTAGCGACGAGTGCTATTGTAGTAGTACCAACTGCGCAGGCAACAGATAAATTTTCTGATGTTGATTACACGAAGGAATACGGTGCTGCAGTAAAGAATTTAGCTGAACGTGGAATTATTAAAGGTTATGCAGATGGTACGTTTAAGCCATTCGCTGATGTGACGCGTGGACAAGCATCGAAGATTTTAGCAGGTCTTCTAGGGCTGGATACCAAAAATGTAATGGACCCACAATTTACCGATGTAAAGCCAAGCGATGAATATTATGGGGCAATCGCAGCCTTAGAAAATGCAGGAATTATTTCAGGATTTGCTGATGGTAGTTTCGGTGTCAATCAAGCGATTACACGTGAACAATTAGCGCGAATGCTAACAACTGCATATCAGTTAGAAATTGCTGAAGTCGATCAAGCTTTACCATTTACGGATATTGTAAAATATTCGGATGCTTATTATGCAGTTGCTCCATTGTTTGAAAATAATATAACAAAGGGGATTACACCAACTACTTTTGGATTAAAAGAGACTGTCAACCGTTCGCAGTTTGCATTATTTATTCATCGTATCGAAGCAATGCAGGCTAAACGAGTTATCCAAACGTTTACTGCGAGTGAGCTTAATTCAAATAGTATTGATGCTTACTCTACAGACAATCTAGCGCCAGATAGAGAGCATGAATTCTTCCGCATTTTTCGATCAAATAATGATGTGAAGGTTGAGGCGTTAAGAGAGGGATCGGGCTATTTTATGCTTATTGGTTACAATATCGATAATGAGGAAAATTATGAAATAGTCGAAATGCAAAAATATAAAATTGATGTAACAAAAGTAGATGGAAAATTACAAATTAACTGTCAGCCAACAGATGAAGTGACACCAGGCTCAGCGCTGTTTTTAGAGCAAGATTTAGGCTTTGATCCGAAAAATATTCAGCTAACTACAGCTGCTGGTCATGCTGTTAGTGATAAAGTTTTCAGCTATAAGCCATTTAAATTTGATGGTTGGGAGAAAGAAACGATTCCTAAGGGTGGTAACTATATGTTGTTGTTATCACAAACAGGTGACTATATTGCGACTCTATCTGATAATAAAGGGCATTCGGTACGTATAGGTATCCGTGCAGAATCTGATGGGTATGAATTGTATACAACATCAGCGGTTGAAAAAAATAGTGCGTTCATTCCAAAAAGTGAAATAGGCTTTAAAGTGAAGGATTTCAAAATAGAGCAATATACCGGAGCAATGCATGATCATAAAATAGTTGATGTCGAGCTTTCAGCAGATGGTGTAACTGTAAAAAGAGTCGGAAAAGGTAATTCTATTTTTTCTGTCCGTCTGAATGGAGAGAATGGTGAAAAACTATATGTACACGGTATGATCTATGAGGTAAGTGGTATAACAGCAATGAACTATGAACTAGCGACACAAGAACAAATGGAGAATTCATCATTTAATTAATAAATAGATGTGATCACCGGTAGAATATCGAAGTATCGCTGATAAACATCGAAGAATCGCTGATAAAACCCGATAAATCGCTGATAATCATTAAAGAATCGCTGATAAAACAAAATAAATCGCCGATAAACATCAAAGAACCTCCCCGAATTATTTTCGGGGAGGTTCTTGTATACTAAAAGACAATATATTTCACATAGTCTTTCCAACCGATTTCTTTGAAATGTTGCCACTCAATTTTTTTAAGAGGTATTGAACGGAAGGAGCGGGCTAAAATATTGCGTTGTTCATTTACAATAATTGGTGTTCCAGCTTCCATATAGCCTGTAAAGATAGTAGAATCAGCCGTTTTAAAGGCAACCTCGATATCCTCAAGGCGTACTTTACCATGTTCATCAAGCGTATAAACGCTATGTTTATTATTCTTTCCTGATTTCACCCATGCGGATTTCACCTTAAATGCGTTGGATGCCTCATTTACGGTAATTGAAGCCTTACCAACAGTTGAAAATGGAATGTTTTCTAGAATGTCATCATCCTGGTGCAATATTACTTCATAGCTTGAAGGCAGTGGTAGCTTCTTAGACTTGGCTAATTCGTTTGCCCAAGGTGATTCATTATTCATTGGTATCATTTGTTTTTGAACGACAGTACCTGTTAGATCGCCATCATAATGCTGCAATTTAAAACTAACGGTTTGTCCATCTTTTACCTTTTGCCATTCATCTTCAGATAAGTAGGCAAGCATAGATTTTTCAGATGAATAAATTTCAAATGTCACGGCACCAGCTTCTTCAGTGATTTTTGAGATTACACCATCTACTGGGCAGATAACGCCTTGGCGTGCTTTAACTTGAGCTATTTGTGCATCCATTAATGCTACTTGACGAGTAGTCTCCGCAATATGACGGTTTAATATTGCCACTGCAGTTGATGGAGAAGTTTGCTGGCCTAATTCAAATTTAACAGAGACATTTAGCTTGTCACTAATCTGGTCGGTATTAATAGAGCTTTTCGGGTCTTTGGCTCCACCGTATTCAGATTCTATCTCGGCTAAAGCAGATTCTAAATCACTTAATTCAGTTTCGTAAGCAGTGCGTTCAGCCTCAAGCTTTGTTAATTCACCGTCAACTTCCTCTGTTTTATAGGTAGCTAGTAAATCATTAGCATGTACTTCCTGTCCACGTGTTACATCTATTGCAGAAAGGCTTTTCGCATCTGCTGAAATTGTATAGGTTTGTGTAGGTGCAACAATCGCATCCTTGTCAACCGTCTCTACACGGTCACCAGTAGTAGCTCTTTGAAATTCGTCGATAAAGTAGGATCTTGCTACCTTACTATCATCCTTAAATACAAAATAAGCATTTACACCAATTAATAAAGCTACCACAATAATACTTAAACTTGTCCAAGGTCTGGATTTAATAAAGCGCATCATCCTAACCCCCTTGTAATCCATTCTTGTAGAGGTAACGCACTAACCATTCCGATAAAAATAGCCATTACCACATATAGTCCAATAATTTTTGCTAATAATGCCTTACGATCTGACCATTCCTCCCATTTTGAAAGGAATGTGTATTGCACAATAATTGTTAATACAGTTGCTACAGTTAATTGATTGATAGCAAATAGCACAAAATCCGTATCAATTACTTGCTGAGCCATAGGTGCAAGTGAAAAGAAGGAGAAGTTTGTCGTGTAACCAACTGCATAAAACACCGCAAATAAAATTGTTTTTTCAATAAGTAAAAATACCATTACATAAAGTTGTACCTTCTGAATCCACTTGTAAGGAATGTCTGTTAATAGATGTAACAAGTATGTAACGCCATAATAATGGAAGCAATAATAGATGATTCCCCAGGCAATTACCCCAACCATTGATAGTAAACGGGCAGTATAGTATTCATTTGGATGATTTGATGCAAATAATGTTGTTAAGCTTTCAGTACCCATGCCCCAAAACTCACGAACAATAAATAGAAGCATAAAGAGCATGAAAACTGTGAAGGATCGTTTCTTATAGCCTGTTATCTCTCCTTGTTCAACAGCTTGGGTAAAGTTAGTGGGATGCATTAAGCTGTGCCAAAACTTATATTGATAAAACATATATAGCTCCCTTTCTCGTAATTTAAATATTAAAGTTGTAGTATACACCTAATTACTGGTAAATGACATAGTGGAAATGCTAAGTTTTTCATAGATTTCCCTCGATAAAGAGAAAATTTAATCGTTGTTTTAGACAATGATAGAAATTATTTATTCACCAATCTAAGTAAGTCTTCGACAAAATATTTCCCGAAAAATATTAAGCGCAAGTACATGTAGAGTAGTGCTTTCTATTAAATAGTACATTAAATATTCCGTTGGTTCTTTTAACGCTTCGCTTTCGCATTTCAGCTGTGTCTGTTTTTTTCTATTAGCATTTTTACTCGCGATTAGTCATCTTTTGCCAAAATTTCTGCCAGATCAATGCATATAATTTAATTATATAGTATCCTAACAATAACTTCCTATAAAAAGACTATTCAATCTAAAAAAATTATCTTTCTGCTTAGTGAAGAGGAAAAGCTACTTTAATAGATTAGCTTGAAATAGGATAAAATGCACCGATACAAAAGGTAGCAAATTAGAAATCAATGATACATATCTATTTACCTATAAAAAGAAAGGGTGGGCATTTTGAAGAAACCAATACAAGTTGGTGTAATAACAAGTCTATTATTAACTCCGGCAGCGATTGCCAATGCTCAAGAAGGACAACCTCAAACAATCTCTCAGACGAATCAAGTAGCTAATGTGAATGTAGCAGCAACAGATGCTAGGTCACAAACCATTGCACAATTTGGAAAACTATCTGTTACGTCAACTAATGATGAAATGGTGATAGCAAAGGGAGATGTAGCGGTTTTAGGTGATAAAGGCTTCAATCCAGCTGAAGTCAATTTTATTAAAGCTAAATACGACTATGTTGTAGCCCAACGAGATTTATTGGCCAAATTAAAGACTATTGGGGACAAAATTGGTAAGTTGTCTTATACAAGTAAAACATTTGTGGATGAAGTTACAGCAGTTTATGAAGAGTACGATACTTTTTTAGTTTCAAACACTAAAGAAGAGCCTTATTTAAAAGTTCAAAAGACTTTCGAGAATGCTGTAAATGCAGCACTCGCATCACAGGATGCAAATGGCATTGCTTCTACAATTCGAGGTACATCTCTACAATATGGCTATGAAGGGCCTTATCTTATTGATTATTTCAAAAAGAACGGTGCAGATACTGAGAAGCTTTTGAAAATGAACGAAGATGCAAAGGCTGTAGAAAACGCACTTTTGGAATTAAATTCTTTTATGGGTGTTCTAAACAATGAGTCATCTACATCCACTGAAATTGCAGAAGCAGCTGCTAAAGTAACAACTGAATTGAGCACTCTCACAGCTGATCAAAAGAAAATCATCACAGCCTATAATCCTAAAAATGCAGCAGTGACACCATACAAAAAATATACAGATGTGTTAGCTAACCTATCTTCAGCTGATCAAGTAATTGCGAGTATTACACAGCTGGCGAAAAAGACTCCAGAAGACTTTGCATCTGCTACAAGCTATATTAGTGCAGTAACAGCAATTGAAACTGCCTACAATAAACTGGATGAAGGCTCAAAACGTCTAGTTACAAATTCTAAAGATTTTGAACCATATAAGACTGCCGCTAATATTTCTAATCAAATTACAGCATTAAAGCCCTCAAATAATGCAGATTATCGAACAGCAGTGAAGTCAGCAAGGGAAAAATACTCTTCATTATCATTAGACAAACAAGGATTTGTAAAAAATATAGCTGACTTAGAATTAGCTGAAGCAAATATAGTAGCAGCGGAAGCAATTGAGAACCTCATTTCGGGAATTGACAAAGCTCCGGATAAAATAACACAAATAGAGCAAACACGCGCTGCTTACAATGCGCCTGTTGCACCTGAAGGGAAGAAAATAGATCCAGCCACTGTCAAAAAAATCGTCAACAATTTGTCATTGCTAACAAGCTGGGAAACTTCACATAAAGCTGTTTTAAATGTACTTGCGCTTGTGGAAAAGCTAGACCCAGCTGCGAAGGATTATACTAAAAAAGCGCAGGCAGCTAATACGGCATACTTAAAGCTAGATACTGCGAAACGTGAGTCCGTAAAAAACTATAAATCGTTGCAGAATCAAGTAGAGGCGATGGATATTGTGTCACGCATCATGGCCTTAAACCCATCACAAAAAACATATACGGAAACAGTCACGAAGTTATATGAAGATTATGGGAAACTTTCACCTGAGGGAAAACAACTTGTAACGAATTATCCTGATCTTGAAACTGCGAATGGCTATATTAAAACAGCAAAAACTTTCGATGATCGTGTTATCGCTTTAGCTAATGAGCCAGATGCTACATTTGTAGCGCAAGTAGCAGCGATGTCTGCTGAATATAAAGTGATGGATAAAAATGCGAAAAAATTAGTAACACAATACAAGACATTAACAACTTATGAGAAAAATAATGCTAATGTTGTGAAGGTTATTAATGCAATTGCAGCTTTAAATCCAGCAAATAAGGATTATTCAAAAAAGGTTTTAGCAGCACGTAAAGCATACAATGCATTAGACCCTGCCTCACAAAAACGTGTAACAAACTACGGTCAGTTAACAGCAGTTGAGGATGTTGCTACATTAATAGGCTTGATTGAAACATTGAAACCTACAAGTAAAACATTTTTAAATGATTTAGATAGTGCGCGCAAAAATTATGATGCATTACCATTAGAAAAGCAAAAAGCTGTCATAAACTATGAAAAGCTTGTCACAGCTGAGACTGAGCTGAAATCTGCGCATATAGTTATTGAGTTGATAGATGCGGCAACGCCTGAAGACCCGGATTATTTAACGAAGCTTATGAATGCTCGCGTTGCTTACGATAAACTTTCATCAGGACAGAAAAAGCTTGTGTCTAATGTGAAGGTGTTAACAGACCGTGAAAAACAAGTAAAAGCAATTTTAAATACTATGGTACAAATTGATGGTTTAGAGCCGGGCACAAGCAAATTTGTCAGTCAAGTAAACTCAGCACGAAAAGCTTACGATAAGCTGACAAAAGATCAAAAGCAATATGTTAAAAATATCGATATTTTACAGAACTATGAGCCGACTGCCAAAGTGATTGAATTAATTAGCAAGTTAAAGCCGTCAAGTAAAACGTTCAATGCGGATACTGTACAAGCTCGAGCATTATACGAGGCTCTAAGTAAGGACATGCAGCAATATGTTACAAACTACAATTTATTACAAGCTGCTGAAACAAGCATCTTAGGTGCAGGAAATGTACAGCGCATGATTGATGAGCTTCCGACTGTCCCAGCAAATCAATATATTAAACGTATTGAAGAGATACGGGCAGCATATAATGCGTTACCAAAAGATCAACAATATGCGGTTGAAAACTATAAAACATTGCAAGAGCAAGAAAAAATTATTAAGCCTGTCATTAGCGTTGTCAATGAGATCGATAAACTGATGACATCGAAAAATATGGACAGCCAATATCAAAAGATTTTAAAAGCATATGACAATCTTAATGCCACTCAGCGTAAATATGTTTATAACGAGCAGCTACTTCTATCGTTAGATAACGTTATTAAAGTTTATAAGAGTATTGCCGCTTTAAAGCCAAGCGACAAATTGTATTTTGGTATGATAGAATCTGTGCGAAAAGATTACGATAGCTTGAGTACAACAGATAAGCAAAGGGTATCTAATTACAATATTTTGCTTGAAGCTGAGAATAGTATGAGTGATGTAAAGAAGGTTGTTGAAATTATAGCTGGTCTTAATCCGACTTCTAGCACATATATTCAAGATGTAGCGAATGCTTCTGCTGCATATAAAGCGTTAGACTCTAAAGTAAAAGGACAAGTCCTTAACTACGATACTTTGAAGAATGCGGAAAAAGATATAACTGCTGTGTTAAAAGTAGTTAGTGCGATCGGCGAGTTGGATCCAGATGCTAAAACGTTTGAAAAGAAAGTACTGGCTGCACAAAAACTATACTCTGCACTTACTCTTGATCAGCAGGACTTAGTGTATAATTATCGTATTTTACAGGATCATTTAAAAACATTAGGTTTAGATTAAGAAGAGAGGGCAAGTCCCTCTTTTCTTTGTTTATAATAAGGAAAGGGAGCGTTAATTTGTCAACTAAGAAGGTACATAAAGCATGGGCTTTTGCAACCGCGGCAGTAGTAGTTCCCTGTGTTACAGTTATGCCTACAGCAGCAGCCACAATGCCATTTACAGATATAAAAAATAGCGGAAGCGAAGTTGAACTATACAAGGCCGTTAACGAATTATATAGCCAGGGAATTGTATTTGGGACAACATCGACTACGTTTAGTCCATATCAAAATTTAACGTGAGGGGAAGCGGCATACTTTTTAGCTGAAGCTCTAAAGTTGGAGACAAAAAATGTAGTAAATCCTGGCTTCGGTGATGTACCAGCCACTCATAAATATTACGGACATATAGCTGCACTTGCTGACAAGGGCATTATCCAAAAAGGTACAAATTATAATCCGGATCATTTTATTAAGCGAAGTCAAATGGCAAAGATGTTGACACTTGGCTTTGATTTACAGCAAGCAACAACATTATCTGCACCATTTTCAGATTTTACAAAAGATAGTGAAACTAATAAGTATATTCAAACGTTATTAAATCATGGGATTACACAAGGGACTAGTGCGACAACATTTTCACCATATACAGATGTTCGACGCGGTCAAATGGTTTTATTCCTATACCGCACCTTGCAAAAAACTGAAGACAATTTTTATGTTATTAGCGTTGAATAAAAGCGAAGGCTCACTCTTAGATTATCCGCAATCTTGGAGTGGTTTTTTTAAAACTATCGAGGTAAAATTAGGTAATAATGGAATACTTGTGCGCGCCATCCAAAGTCGGGAGCCAAGACCAGTCGACCTTGAAGCAGCTATTTAATTCTGTGAAAACGCTTTTATTGCCCCAACGTGTGAGTTCACTATACGCCTCCAGTGAAACTTTGGCTGTAACAGAGATTTAACCATTGTACTTCATGTGAATACGAACTTTGTGGAAGTAAATGGCGGTCTTCGTGGATGGTAGCAAAATTGTTCCTTTAGAGTACTCTACATAATTAAATGAAGGAGGAGATAGCAATGTTAAAAAAAGTATCTAGTGTTGTTGGCATGTCTCTTATTTTGCTGACTACATCATATGCTGTGCCTCTGACAAACACATCTGAAGAAGTATTGGCAGCCAATATTGCAAAGGATGTTTCACAATCACATTGGGCTAGAAGCTCGATAGAACATATGCTAGAAAAGCGCTATATGACAAATTATCAGGATGGCTTCTTTAGACCAGAACAACCGATTACTAGGGCAGAGGCTGCAGCTGCAATTGCTCGTTCTATGCAGCTAAAACTTGATACCGATTACTCTCCAAATTTTACAGACTTATCAGCCAATCATTCGTACTATAAAGAAATTTGTGCGTTAGTGGAGTTAGGAATTTTACAAAATGGTGATTTCTTCAACCCTGATGCACCTTTAAAACGTGCGCAAATTGCCAAGATGTTAACGCTCGCTTATCAAATTGAAGTCGATTCCCAAAATAATAGTAAGTTTAGCGATGTTAATGAGGGAAACTGGGCAAAAGACTATATTGAATCACTTGCAGATGTAGGTGTTATTAAAGGAATCAATGCACAACAATTTGCACCGAATCAATTAGTAACACGTGCGCAATTTGCTTCTATGGTTGAAAGAAGTCTCGACTTTACAACGAAGGTAACAAATTTAGAGGTAGTTTATGACTATTTATCAAAGTCTTATATTCCTACAAAAAATTATTCACCAGCCATGTCTAATGATGTAATACGTCTAGTCAACGTCGAAAGACAAAAAAGAAAGCTAGAACCTCTAAATTTTGATGCAGCTTTAACGCAAGTTGCCGTTATTAAGGCACAGGATATGGTGAATCGACATTATTTTGAGCACGAATCACCTTACTACGGAATGCCATGGGATTTAGCGACATTATTCGATTATCCATATACGAGCTTAGGAGAGAATATAGGAAGAAACATTCCAACACCTGATGCGGCCGTTAAAGCATGGATGGCTTCACCAACACATCGTGACAATATTTTGCGAGAAAATTACACAAATACCGGGGTAGCGATTGCAGTTGATAGTAAAGGATTTTACTATTGGGTCCAGTTATTTTCTAGTCAATAGCTTGTGCGGAACGAGTAATACCCGTAAAGAAGCATAGGGATACCCG
>NZ_JBNNTL010000001.1:203551-515411 GCF_050278745.1 Lysinibacillus sp. NPDC094403
CCCGCGAAGAAGGGGTGAATACCCGCGCGAAGCAAAGGAAAACCCGCGAAGAAGGGGTGAATACCCGCGCGAAGCAAAGGAAAACCCGCGAAGAAGGGGTGAATACCCGCGCGAAGCAAAGGAAAACCCGCGAAGAAGAGGCGAATACGCGCGCTGCAAAGGGATCCCCGCGAAGAAGAGGCGAAAACCCGCGCTGCAAAGGGATACCCGCGAAGCAGGGGTGAATACCCGCGCGCGGCATAGAAATACCCGCGAAGCAGGGGTGAATACCCGCGCGCGGCATAGAAATACCCGCGAAGCAGGGGTAAATACCCGCGAAGCAGGGGTAAATACCCGCGCGCGGCATAGAAAACCCGCGCGAAGCAAAGGAATACCCACGAAGACCATGAGAAGAACCACGAAAGGTGCAAACGCCATATATCCTTTAATGGAAAATTGTATCGGAAACGCTCATAACCAACAATTAATAATTGAAATTGCACTAAATCTTGTAATCTATTGTGACAAAGCGTAGCGAATATTACAGGAATGTTACAAAAAACCCTAATAACCATTATTTAATACCCATAATTTAGCGCTGATATACCACGAAACGTTGGTATATCAGTGTTTTTTTGCGTTTTAAAAACCGTTACACAATTGAAAAGTTAAAATAGCATCTTTTGTGATAGTCTATTTATAGGCAAAAAAGTTCTGAGAGGGGATACCGAATATATGAAAAAGAAATGGTTATTACCGATTTTTGCATCTTTCATGTTATTTACAACAACTCAAATAGATAATGCTGAAGCAGCTACACCAACCGATGTTACTGATACAGCTTCAAAATATTTAGGTGTTCCATATTTATATGGAGGTACAACTACAAAAGGGCTGGATTGCTCAGGATATACATCTAAAGTCTTTGCAGATTTAGGTATTCAACTAAACCGTACATCAGGCTCACAATATCAACAAGGTACTGCGGTTGCAAAGGATGATCTTCAAGTTGGAGATTTACTATTCTTCAATACTAGTGGTAGTGGTGTCTCACATGTAGCTATTTACATAGGTGACGGGAAAATGATTCACTCACAAACAGGTAAAGGTGTTAGTTACTCAAATGTAAATGATCCATATTATTGGGGTTCTCGTTACGTTGGTGCTAAACGCGTAGCAACATTTGATAGTGAACAAGCAGAAGCTGTTAAAGAAGAAGTAAAGGAAGCTGCTATTGATTTTACAGTTTACGCTTCTCGTGCTGAAGTGGCAGAGCAAATTGCTAAAGCGCTTAACTTGGATACATCCGATAAAAATACGAAATTTACAGACGTAAAACCCACATATGCACATGCTGGTGCGGTTGCTGCTGTATCGAAGTTAGGTATCTTTGATGGTGATGGTAGTGGCAAATTTAACCCATCTTCACCGATAACACGTGCTCAAATCGCGAAAGTATTAGTACATGCCTTCGGATTACAGCAACAGGGCGATGTTGTAACATTTGCTGATGCTCCTGCAAATCATTGGGCAAATGAATTTATTTCAATTCTAGCTTCAAATGGTATTACAGAAGGTAAAGGAAATGGTAACTTTGGTTACGACGAAATGCTAAAAATTTCTCAGCTTCAAACATTTATTGAACGTGCACAAAAATTACAATAATAATTAAATTCCGTGTTACTTTGACAAGGGCTACGTTTAAAGTAATACATTGCAAGGAAGTTCTTTTAAATAATGTATAAAATGAGGAGAGCTTGCATTTGCAGGCTCTCTTCTTTTTATGAAATACCAAAAATAGGGGTGGTGTCTAAAAATAGTATAATAGTTACATTCGTCTGATAGTTTTGTCTGTGAAATTTTGCTAAAATGAACACGAGAACAGGAAGGGAGGAAATAAGACAGTGAACTTCAAAAAAATCAGTCTTATATTATGCGTCTTATTCATTTCAGCTTCTATGTTTACAATACATAGTGCCCAAGCAAGTGGTGGGTTTGTAGATGTTCCTAAAGATCATGAAGCTTATGAAGAGATTAATTATTTAGTTAGTTTAGGTGTTATTAAAGGATATACGGAAAATGGCCAAACGTATTATAAACCTTATAATAACGTAACGCGTGGACAAGTTGCCAAAATGGTTGTTGTTGCATCAGGTAACAAGCCACTAGTTGTCAATAAATCAAGCTTCTCAGATGTAGAAGTCGGCACAGAGCTTTCAGGCTATGTAGAACGCGCTATACAGCTTGGCCTTTTTAAAACAAATATTCAAGGCCAATTCCTACCGAACAAGCCTTTAACTCGTGATGAAATGAGTTATGTATTAACGAAAGCGTTTAAACTTGATACAAGTGAATATGAAAATATCGATTCTCCTTTTGTGGACGTAGGCATTACTAATCCGTACGTTACATACGTGAATACGATTTACTATAATGGTATTACAAAGGGAAGCGGTCATAATTATAACCCGAATAGCCAAATGACACGTGCACAGTTTGCGTTATTTGTAGCGCGTGCGAAAAGTGAAAAGTATCGTTTAGAGCTACCAGTAAAAGGTGTAGCTGTACCTGATACATCACAAGTCATTGGGTTAGTTTCTGTAACAACGGACGGATTAAATATTCGTAAATCTAAAGATTCTTCATCTACTGCTAATGTTGTAGGTACAGTGAACAAAGGTGGGAAACTATCAGTCTATGCTGTTGAAGGAGACTGGTTAAAGGTTACTTATAAAGGTGCATTTGCTTATATTTATAAAACATATGCACAGTTTTTAGATGCAGACAGTAACGCATTAGGGAATGTCCAAAAGCAAGTTACTGCTACACAAAATCTAAATCTTTACGCAAAACCAACCTCTTCCTCAAAAGTTATTACAACAATTAATAGCAAAACAAAATTACCAGTTTATAAGACGGCAAGCGGTTACCATCTAACTGTAGTAAACGGTATACCAGGCTATGTCGTGGCGAATAGTACAGAGGATGTTGAAGTAGAAAAACCTACTACTCCTGATCCTACGCCAACACCAGATCCAGACCCAACTCCACCAACAGTTTCTGGTGATTTATTAGGTCGAGTGACGGTTGACAATTTAAATATCCGCAAAGAAGCTAACTCTACTTCTGCGGTAGTAGGTAAGCTGAAAAAGGGCGAATATATTCAAGTAAACAGTATTAACGGTTATTGGGCACAAGTTACTTATCAAGGTCAAAAAGGGTATGTCCATAAATCATACTTAAAGCTACTAAATCAAAGTGGTAATCCGTTGAAAGATCGAATTATCATTCTTGATCCAGGTCATGGTGGTAAGGACCCTGGAACTGTTGTAGGTTCTAATTCCGAAAAAGCTATCACATTAAAGGTCGGCACAATTGTGAAGCAAAAGCTAGAGGCTGCAGGTGCGAAGGTATATATGACTCGTACAGGGGATACGTATCCTTCACTACAAGATCGCGTTGACTTTACAAATGCTAATTACGGTGAAATATTCGTAAGTATCCATGTTAACTCAGCAGCAAATACTTCTGCACAAGGTACTGAAACATATTATGCAATTTCAACGGGTGATATGTATCAAGAGGACATAGATCTTGCGACATTTGTAAATAATCAAATCGTTAATAACTTAAATATGAAAAATCGTGGTGTTAAAGAAGAACAATACTATGTAATTCGCAACACGATTATTCCAGCCATCTTAGTTGAGCTAGGCTTCCTAACAAATGGCGAAGACCGCGGTAAAATGACGGATGACAAATATGCTGAGTTATTTGCTGATTCTATCTACAAAGGGATTTCACAATACTACGCAAAGAAATAAAAAAATGGGCTACATTGTTCAAATTGAACGATGTAGCCTTTTTTGTTTGATAAGAATTCGTTTATCGCTCCAACTGATTTAGTACTTTGCGTTTTAAATATTATTCTTATCATAGAGCGAGAGTTGATTGGAGTCGGAACGGAAATCAATCGCACGTTTTGGTGATAATTTATAATAGTTACATTTATTTGATAGTTTTACCTGTTAAATTCTGTTAAAATCGATATTAGAACAAGAAAGGAGGAAATATGACATTGTATCTTAAAAAAATCAGTCTTATATTATGCGTCTTATTCGTTTCAGCTTCTATCTTTACAATACATAGTGCACAAGCAAGTGGCGGTTTTGTAGATGTTACTAATCAAGATGACGCATATGAAGAGATCAATTATTTAGTGAATTTAGGTGTTATTAAAGGGTATACAGAAAAAGGAAAAACGTTTTATAAACCTAACAACATAGTAACGCGTGGACAAGTTGCTAAAATGGTTGTTGTTGCATCAGGCAACAAACCACTCGTTGTTAATAAATCAAGCTTCTCGGATGTAGCAGACGGCACAGAGCTTTCTGGTTATGTAGAACGCGCTGTACAACTTGGCTTCTTTAAAACAAATACAAAGGGTCAATTCTTACCAAACAAACCTTTAACTCGTGATGAAATGAGTTATGTATTAACAAAAGCGTTTAAACTCGATACAAGTGAGCATGAAAATATCGATTCTCCTTTTGTAGACATAGGTATAACTCATCCGTACGCTACATACGTGAATACGATTTACTACAATGGTATTACAAAGGGAAGTAATCAAAAATATAATCCAAATGAACAAGTAACACGTAAACAGTTTGCGTTATTTATAGCCCGTGCTAAAAATGAAAAATATCGCTTAGATATACCTGTTAAAAGTGTAGCTGCACCCGATTCATCACAAGTCATTGCCTTAGTTTCTATAACAACTGACGGATTAAATATTCGTAAATCTAAAGATTCTTCATCTACTGCTAATGTAGTAGGTAAAGTGAACAAAGGTGGAAAACTATCAGTCTATGCAGTTGAAGGAGACTGGTTAAAAGTTTCCTATAAAGATACATTTGCTTATATTTATAAAACATATGCGCAGTTTTTAGATACTGATGGTAATGCATTAGGAAATGTTCAAAAGCAAGTAACTACAACACAAAATCTAAAGCTTTACGTAAAACCAACCTCTTCATCAAAGGTTATTTCGACTGTAGCTAGTAAAGTGAATTTACCTGTTTATAAGACGGAAAGTGGCTACTACTTAACTGTAGTGAATGGTGTACCAGGGTATATCGAAGCGACTAGTGCAGAGGATGTTGAAGTAGAACAACCTTCTACTCCAGATCCAACACCAACACCAACACCAACACCAACACCAACACCAACTCCAACTCCACCTACAGTTTCTGGGGATCTATTAGGTCGAGTGACAGTTGACAATTTAAATATCCGCCAAGAAGCTAACTCTACTTCTACGGCAGTAAGTAAGCTGAAAAAGGGCGAATATGTTCAAGTAAACAGTATTAACGGTTATTGGGCTCAAGTTACCTATCAAGGTCAAAAAGGGTATGTCCATAAATCTTACTTAAAGCTATTAAATCAAAATGGTAATCCGTTAAAAGATCGAATTATCATTATTGATCCTGGTCATGGCGGCAGTGACCCTGGAACTTCTTTCGATACGATTAAAGAAAAAGACATTACATTAAAGGTTGGTACTCTTGTTAAGGAAAAACTGGAGGTTGCAGGTGCAAAGGTATTGATGCCTCGTACAGGGGATACGTTTCCTACACCACAAGATCGTGTAGACTTTACACATGCTAATTACGGTGAAATATTCGTAAGTATTCATGTAAACTCAGCAGAGAATACTAATGCAAAAGGTACCGAAACATACTTCGCTCAAACATCGGGTGATATGTATAAAGAAGACATTGATCTGGCGACATTTGTAAACAATCAAATTGTTAAAAATGTAAATATGAATAATCGTAATGTTAGAGAAGCAAAATACATTGTAGTTGCTAATACGAATATTCCAGCCATTTTAGTCGAGCTAGGCTTCCTCACAAATAGTGAAGACCGCGCTAAACTGACAGATGATCAATATATTGAGTTATATGCTGAATCTATCTACAATGGGATCTTGGAATATTACTCAAAGCAATAATAATGAAGAGCTACATTGTTCAAAAGTGAACGATGTAGCTCTTTTTGTTTGATTTGTATTATTAAAAGGAACTTTATCAGTGAATCGAGCCCACTTAGCGGCGCAAATCACGAGTTTAGCGGCGAATAGAGCCCATTTAGCGGCGCAAATCACGGGTATACCGGCGATATTCACAAGTTTATCAGCGATGAATGAAAATTTACCTTCTATTAAAGCATCATTCCAGTCATCGCGCTAAAACTTCACCTTAGTTATTTTGAGTTTGTATAAAGCGTTCTATTAACGAATTGAGCAAAGTTTTGACGTGTCACTGTACCATTTGGTTTAAACGTATTATCGGCATAGCCTGTAGTAATGCCAAGTGCATATAAAGCTTGGACATCTTTGTAATATGCATGAGATGTTGGCACATCTGAGAAAGTATTATTTGTGTAGCCCTGTAGCTTGAAGCCGTTGACAAGTGCTCGTGCCATGGCAGCGCGAGTCATTGGCTGATGAGCATTGATTTTGTCATTCTCTAATACAATAATGCCGTAGCGTAAGCCTGTTGCTAAAACGGCATAGCCATAATCACCTGTTTTGATGTCACTCGCATTTAAAGTAGCTGAGCTTGATGCTGGAATTCCTAATGCTCGCAATATCATTTCTGTTGCTTGCAGGCGAGTCAATGTACCCTGTGGATTAAATTTTCCATTAGTTCCTTTAACAATACCTAGCGCATATAAGTTTTTTATATCATAATAGGCACCATTCGATGAAGATACATCTGAGAAGAATGGAGCGGCAGCAATGGTTGCTTTGTTGGAACCTTTTGTGCGTGTGAGCGTTTTAATTTCTGCAATCGTTGCAAATTTTTCATCAGCATTTTTGCGATCATCACGCCCCTCTATAAAGGATGTACGTATCGTATATGTTCCGGCAGCTAAATCACCAGGCATAAAAATCTGATATTTTTCCGAATGGGTACTAATATCTTTTTGATCGGCATTATCTGTTGTGGAATCAGCAGCAAGTCCTGGAATGTAACGTTCATGGTCTTTACCAACAACTTTATCGTTTGCGTCTAGAATTTCTACTTTCAATGTACCGCGTGCAGGCACATTACCATTGTTTTTAACCGTTACAGTGGAGTAGAAAACAAATTTACCAGACGGTGCTACATAACTTTGTACCCCGTCAGAGTAAAGCGAAAGGTTATAACGGCGGGGCACATAGCCATTATGATTTTCGGCTACCCAATTTAAAGCATGCTTCATAAATACTTGTGCATCTTGGTCATCATTAGTTGTTGAATAGGCAGCACCATTTTCATTATCTTGCCAATCCGCTTTATCATTAATATTTATATAATCATAGATTTTGAATCCAATTTGAACAACTCTGCCTTTACCGTATTCGATCGCATGGGCAGCGCCAAATTCATTTTTTTTCATTGTTTTAGGCTTGTCTGTGTAATTGTAATCCGAGAAATATAAAATAGGTGTTGCAGATCCACCTTCCCAAGGCTTAATGATTTCGACCCATTCACGATCTGTTTTTGTTAGAGTAAGTTTGCTTTTGCCAAGTTCTTTTGTTGTATTTTGAATAATTGGATGAACAGTGTTGATATTGCTTATTGTAGAGTTTCCTAACACAATATCGTCAATAAAACGAGAATTGAAGACTTCAGTTAAATTGTCCCACTCCATTACCCAAGAATCGACATCATAGATTAATGGAGAGAGATCCATTTGTCCTGGTTTAGGGAATTTTGTTAATTCATTACGGGCTGTCTGGAAGGCAAAAATCGCACCACCACCATTTCGAACGTACATTTTGACATTTTCGCGTTGCTGATGATTCATCATGACAGTATAGGCAAAGACGATTGCATCATATTGACTTAGATTTTCTAAATTATTTAAGTCGCTCTCATAAATTTTTTCAACTTGGAAGCCTTGTTGCTGATAGAGGAGAAAAGCTTTTAGTTCCTTATTATATGTGGAGCTATAGTCAACCTTTTCAGAAACAAGTTGGCCATTAAACGTTCCACTAGGGTGTGTAGTATTGGCGTATTTTTCACTACTTTCAGAGAAAACGACACCGATTTTCTGAGCAGCTTTAGCTTGTGTTGGTGCTAAAAAAGCTATAAGCATAAAAAAGCTTGCTACGAGCATTGAAATGAATAATTTCTTCATTAAATCCACATCCTAAATTTGTATTTTTCATCAACTACGCAATTGCGTCCTGATTTTGAAATGTGCTTGAACTGTGAAATTCGCACTACTTATTTAGCATACATCTAAATAATGGATAAATCATTAAAAATTGGTTCTTATCTGAGATTTTAGGCTTTTTCTGAAAGAGATTGTCGATTGATGTGAGGATACAATCGTGTGCCCAGCGCGAGAGGAGACAAACATTAGGAAAATTAACTCAGAATAAAATGGGTATTAACTCGTAATTTAGGGAATGAGAGAAATCATTGTATAATTTTATATAAAATCAAGTCATTCCTTTCTATAAGTCTACCTGTATTTATGATATAATAACTCTTGTTTTGCTTAGTAAATAAAAGAATAAACAATTATGATTCGCGATAGAGGAGGGCAATCACATCTTCTGAGATGTATGACATTTATGAATAAATTGAAACAAACTTTTGCAAAGGTCAACAAGATTGATACGTTTTCGCCGTACTTCTTTTTACCTTTTATATTAATGCTCTATTTCTTTACAAGTCTTTTCGATTTCCATCGATTTGAATTATTTAATTTACGTGTATCAATTTGGCCAGCGGTATTTTTAGCAGTAATATGCTACTACATCGGTGTGTACATTATTGATAAGTTACAATGGACAATCCCATCATTTGGTTTATCCTTCTTAGGGAAATATGTTGTTCATTTTATTGTATTTTTAACTATACTTGGTGTAGTTTCATATGTACTAATGATGATTTCCGGTGGTGGATTAGGAATTTCTGATGAATCTAATCGACGTAACCTTAATCCAAAATTAAACTTCTTTGCCCAATTATTATGGTTTGGCGTTTTACTTTTATTATCATATAAAATGATTTTAGAAAAAAACATGACATGGAAAAAAACATTAATCTACGGTTCCATTTATGCTGCTGTAATGTTCTTATTCCTATTGATGGGATACCGTACACCATTAATTATTATGTTATTTACTGGTATTATCATTTTCCATTACGTTGTAAAACGAGTGAAATTAACATGGTTCCTTACAGCTCTGTTTGTTATCGGAGTAGCATTCTCAATGTTTGGCTTCCTTCGTGTTATATCAGAGGATACAACGAAGGAATTTAATAGCCGTGAACAACCAGATGTAGAATTAACTGAATCAGAAAAAGAAAAACTGTTAACAGTAGAGCAGAAGGTTAATTTAACACCAAAATGGATTCGTTCAATAAATGGTGAGAGTGTAACCGGCCATATTGTTTTAAGTAAAATTATTGAATATACGCAAGAGGAAGGCTACTTAAATGGAGAGCTCCATGCTGGTATCTTCAGTACAATTTTACCGGGTGAACAAGTATCACCACGTATGAAAGTAACAGAAGTTGTAAACTCTCTAAGCGAAGCTGAAGGTAAATATATTACACGTCCAAACAGAACAACAACACCAACATTTATCGGTCAATTATTCTTAGATGGTGGTTATCTGCTTGTTGCGATTGGCTTCTTCTTATATGGTGTATTAATCTCATTAATTTACAATAAAGTGAAGCAAGGCGGTATTCGTAGCTTCCATTCAGTTGCTTATGCATTTGTCATTACCGTATTTACAGTGACTATGCATACTGGTTTACTTGATTTAATCTTTATTTTAATGCTCGGCTTTGTCATATTTGCGTCATCGATTATAAAAACGGATAATAAAAAGCTTTCATATTAACATTAAAAGAGATGTCTCATCTGAGGCATCTCTTTTTTCATTAGGTTTCTATCTGTCAGTCCGCTGGTTCAATCCGTCGTTTCGGCACTTCTTTCCGTCGTTCCGGCTCATCTTTCCGTCGCTGACTTTTCCATCCGTCGTTCCGGGGTTTCTTTCCGTCGCTATGACGTTTCCATCCGTCGTTCCGGGTCTTCTTTCCGTCGCTGACTTTTCCATCCCTCGTTTCGGCTCAACAATCCGTCGCTGACTTTCCATCCGTCGTTCCGGGGTTTCTTTCCGTCGCTGACTCTTCCATCTGTCGTTCCAGCTCATCAATCCGTCGCTGACTTTTCCATCCGTCGTTCAGACTCTTCTTTCCGTTGCTTCGACCTTCTGCTTTCCCTTTGCCGTCGCTACGTTTTGCCAAAGAGTCATACCTTATTTAATATGACACCATAATTTCATTGCCATAATAGAACAACAAAAAAGTCGCCCTAACATTATAGGACGACTTCTTTTTTTATTTTACTGTATTGATCACTTGTACATAGTCTTTGCTAACGAAAGCCTGTCCTGTATACAATCTATCAGAAAGGATCTCATACCAGCCGTTTGTAGCAGAGCTTGTTATGATAACGGGCATACCACTTCGTGCATATGTGAATATTGGGCCATTGCTAGTAGATGCGCCTGTACGGACATTTAAGCCTTGTGTTGTTGTTAGACCGATTGTGTATGGATTATTGGCATCCTTAAAGCCTAACGCCTTTTCAGCACGGTAATAGTGTCCGGCAATTTTTGCACCCCAGAATGGATCAGAAGCGTATTTTACGTTAAAGCCAATAGCTTTTGAACCAACTACTGCACCATTTGCAAAGTTTTTACCAGGTGAACCCCCTGGAGTAATGTAGTTTGGCTGTAGGAATTTATCAACAAGCTCATTGATATTGTCAGCTATACTATCAAACTTTTTGTTTAGTGGGTTCGTATCATATACGTACAAACCAAATAGGTTATTTAAGTTTTGTGCGTGTTCACTCATACCATAAGCACTTTCATGCTGAGCAAGTGACAACACAAGCATTGCGTTAATTTGGGATTTAGCTTCCACATCTTTTAATGTTTTCCCTAAACCTATTAATTTACTTTTCTTTGTAGCATCTTTATAGAGGGTGATTCCTGTACTCTCAACCTCTGCTAGCTTATTCATAATATAAGCATCAATTTCTTCTGCTGTATATTGTGTTTGGGCACGGGCAGGTAAAAACTGATAGTAGTTATAGGCCTCACCTTTAGAGGAGCCATTACCATTTGTGAAATAAATACCGTTCCAGCTATAGTATTTCTCGCCAGGTTTCATGAATGATGGAGCTTTTCCGTAAACATAGCTAGAAGAATACTTATTTGTATTGTAATCGTAGAGTGTGTGTTTAATTTCGCCATTTTCATTTGAATAGTAAGAACGACCTTTGCTCATTGAAAATGGAATTAATGTAACATCGGCGTGTTTTAAGTAGCCAACTTGACCAGCTAATCGAACTTTTACTTGTGTTGCATCACTACTGATGTATTCCATTTCTGTATTACCTGCAACAGCAATCGCGTCATTAATCGTTTCAGATTTTAGTGCCACATATTTATTTGTAACAACGTAGCCTGAAGACATTTTCACAATTTTATCACTTTGGACAATAACCTGTGTGTTTTTTGTCAAAGCTTTTTCAGCAGCTTCAAAGGTAGAGAATCCTTGGTTACCAACTAATGTGCCGTTTGAAATTTCCTTAATAGCATATTGAGAGGAGCCAGTATTTGTATCGCCACCGTTAGTATCGCCACCGTTAGTGTTACCACCGTTAGTATCGCCACCGTTAGTATCGCCACCGTTAGTGTTACCACCGTTAGTGTTACCACCGTTAGTATTACCACCGTTAGTGTTACCACCGTTTGAATTACTATCGTTTGAGTTACCGCTGTTTGAATTACCACCGTTCGAATTACCAGTATTTGAATCACCAGCAAGTGTCATTAAGCGGTGAACAAACGTAGCGGCTTGTCCAATAGTTGCATTTTTGGTAGGCATAAATTTACCTTCAGAGCCTTGAATGATTCCTAGTTGCGCACCTATAGCTACTGCTTGGCGGTAGTCTTTAATAATAGATGCATTATCCTTAAAGGTAATAGTAGGAGTACCTTTAGGAATTTTTAAATAATCAATAGCTCTTTCTAGCATAACCGCCATATGCTGTCTTGAAATAGCGGCATTAGGCTTAAATGAACCATCACCGTAGCCTGTAATAATCCCGGCTGAAGCAGCAAGTTTAATATCCTTTGCATGGACATATGTATTTGGGACATCTTTGAAGACTATGTCGCTTGTTGCTTCAAGATTCATAGACTTAGCTAAATAAGAAGCAAACTCTCCGCGTGTCACATTGTCATTTGGACGATAACTTCCTTTTGCATCTTTTACTAATGCATTTTTGGAAATTAAATAACGCAGACCTTTTTCATGCGAATGCCCTGTTAGTTCATCAGCAGATGCTAGTTGGGGTTGCCAAAAGAGCATGCCGATTACTGTCATTAGCAAAGCAATGATTGATAGTTTTTTCATATTTTACCCTCCTAGAACTTCTACATCATTTTAACAAAGTTATAGGGTCACGATAAGGGTCAAATGTTAGAAAAATCATAAAATGAGACTATATAAATAGTTTTCTTGACGATTAATATAAAACTGGAAAATAGCTTAAATGTTCCATAGCTATTTTGGCATATTTTTGCTAATCTTATAGAAGTAAAACATGTGAGGGGAGAGTGAGAGCTCTATATTATTAAGGAGCGCAAAAAAATGAAAAAAATAGCGAAAAATTTACTAGTTTTAGTTGTATTATTGGCAATGGTTATTAGTCCGTTAAATGCTTATGCAGCCCAAACGGTCAAGAAGGATTATCCACTATCGAAAGGTGTGCAGTATAAACAATATACATACAGCAGTACCAATACAAACTCTATTAATCATCTTGCTATTAATGTAGATGACACGACAGAAGTACAATTAGGTATGCCCGCGAATGTCAATGGTCGAGAATCGACAGTAGCAAATGCAAATCGTAATTCGCGTGAGGGGAATCGTGTAGTCGGTGCTATTAATGCAAGTTTCTTCGATATGTCTGCAGGTTTCCCGTTATTTTTACTAGCTAAAAATAATGTTATTTTAAACGGTGGTGCTGTTTCAAACGGCTCCGGTGAATATATGAATGTCCCTACAGCTTTCGGGGTTGCAGCAGATGGCAGTGGTGTCATTGATTATTTTGATTTTAATGTAACACTTTCTCACAATGGTACAGACTATAAAATGTCAGGAATGAATCGTGCACGTAATATATATGAAGCGATTGTTTACACACCACAATTTTATAGTAAAACAACAAATACAAATGAATATGGCTTTGAAATCGTAGTAGATACAGGAGCTCCGATTACTGAAAACAAATTTGGTCAAACATTAACAGGTAAGGTTACACAAATTACACCATATGGATCGAAAGAAAAAATATCCATTCCTTCAACTGGCTTTGTCGTTTCTTTACAAGGTGGAGATTGGCACAGTAAGCTAAGCCAAATTGCACTTGGAGATGAGTTAAGTGTTAACTTCTCGATTGATAAGCTTTGGCAGGATGCAAAATTTATCTTAGCAAGTGGTCCGTATTTAGTAAAAGATAATAAGCCTTACATTATGATGAGCTCATCTAGCGTTCGTGCAAAAGAGGTAACATCACGTACTGTTGTAGCGACAAGTAATAATGGAAAAACAGTACACTTTATTACGGTTGATGGAAAACAGAAACATAGCGCAGGTATGAATATGGTTCAGCTTGCGAACTATTTAGTGTCGCTTGGTGTCGAACAAGCAATTAACTTAGATGGTGGCGGCTCAACAACGATGGGTATTCGAAATTACGGTAATAATAATGTCGTATTAGCGAATCTACCATCTAATGCAGGTAATGCGCAACGTCTTGTGTCCGCAACATTACAAGCTGTTAGTACTGCACCAACTGGCAAAGGAAAATATATTGATTATACAAATAGTACAAACTATGCAACTCTTTTAACAGGTGCTTCGTCTAGTATAGCAGTAAAATATGTTTTAGATGAAAACTATAATACGCTTCCACTAGATGGTCATTTATCGCTAACATCTGAGAATAATACTTTAAAAGTTAACGGCATGAACTATACTGCAACGACAGCTGGCGATGATCGCATTTTCATCAACCACGATGGAACACCTGTTGAATCGTTCCAAGTGAAAGTAGTAGATGCTCCAGCAGCAATGAACATTGCACCAAAATCAAAAACAGTGGGCGCCGGTGAAACGGTCAAATTTACTATGGATGCAAAGGATGAGGGTGGTAAACCTCTAGTTTACAATCCTTCACAAGTTAAATGGTCTGTAGAAGGTAATATCGGTACCATTACTAGTGATGGTAAATTTACAGCTCAAAACCCAGGTGCTACTGGTAAAGTAGTAGCGACTTTAGGAAAAAAACGTGAAGTGGCTACGGTGACTGTAGCAAAAGCTGCGCTGTTTAAAGATATTCCAAGTAATTATGTGTACTATAAAGAAATTGAGTATTTAACAAAAAATAATATCATTACAGGTCAAGCAGATGGCACATTTAGACCAAATGACAAGCTTACACGTGCACATGCAGCAGTTATTATTAGTCGTGCACTTGGTTTAAATACATCAAACGTAAAAAATCCAGGCTTCAAGGATATTCCTGCGAATCACGTTTATTATAAACAAATCGCTGCTGTAGTTGAGTCTGGCATTATGAGTGGTAAAGGCGACAATACCTTTGATCCAAATGGTACTTTAACTCGTGCACAAATGGCAAAGGTTGTAGCATTAGCTTATAATCTAAAAGGAACAAGCAGCATTAACTTTAAAGATGTTTCGAAGGATCATTGGGCATACACATTTGTTCAGCAGTTAGCTGCAAATAAAATAACAACTGGCTATGGTGATAACACCTTTAAGCCAAATGATGCGATTAGTCGCGCTCATTTTGGATTATTCCTTTATAGAGCAATCCAACAATAATAGTAGTTCTTAAAGAAAGACTTAGCATTTGAAAAATAGCAAACTAGTAATTTTCCTAGTTTGCTATTTTTCTCTTTCATTAAAATGAGTGAAGCGGCTCATCGGACGCCCCCAGGAAGCTTTGCTCTGTGCGAAAGCGAAGCGGCAGCGATAAAAGCGCTCAGTCGGAACGGGGATCAACTCTATGTTATGGTGATGAGTTTTTTTTACCATATTATAAATCTACTAGCGATATATGAAGCTCACCTTTTCTTACTATTTTTAAAAAGAAAGAAAATGTGCAATTGTGGTATAATCTCAGTATTAAAAAGTAAAAGGATGTTTTTTAATGAAAATAGGCATTGTGGGGAATTACGGCAATGATAATAATGGTGATGAATCAATATTATTCGGCATTCTTCAACAAGTAAAACAAACATTTTCGGTAACTAGTGATGACATTACCGTTTTTAGTAATAACACACAACAAACATCCGAACGCTATGGGGTACATAGCTATCCATTGTATTACAGAAAGAGTAATTTATTTAAAACGTTTATCCATACTTATAAAAACAATAAACAATTTGTATCCACATTTGACCTCCTCATCATTGGTGGTGGTGGTATTTTAATGGATTTTTATAAACGTGAGGCTCACCTGTATGGTGCGTATGCAATGATGGCAAAACAAAGTAATGTTCCCTACATTATTTACGGATGTGGCGCAGGACCACTGGATACGATTTCTGGAAAAATTAGTATTCGTGCAATGTGTCGTTATGCAGCAAGTATCTCTGTACGTGATCCCCAGTCTAAAAAGCTTTTGCAAAGTATTGGGGTGAAAAAACCAATAGAAATTATAGGCGATCCTGCATTTACATTAAAAGGGGATCGTCAACATTACGCCGAAAAACCAGTCAAAATAGGTGTATCAGCGGTTCCGTACTATAATGCAAACTATTGGCCAGAGGGAAATGTTGAAAAATATGATGCGTACGTTACAGGCATGGCGAAAAATCTAGATGAGGTAATTTCTAAGCATAATGTCAAAATTACATTTTTTGCAACGAAGTATCCGCAAGACGTCACTGTGACAAAGGATATTCAGAAAAAAATGCAACAACGTGCACATACTGAAATTATTGATGAAAATTTGGTGCCGGAGCGATTACTTGATGTGACTGAGGAGCAGGATATTATTATCGGTACTCGTCTACACTCGCTTATTTTGGCAACCAATTCGGAAACTCCTATTATTGCGGTATCCTATCATACAAAAGTACAGGATTTTATGTCCTTTGTGGGCGCATCAGATCGTTGCTTACAAATGCAGGATATAGAGGATGATGAGAAGGCTCTATCCACATTAGTTGGCAAACTAAGTAGTAATTGGGAGCAGTCGATTGCGGAAACGAAACAAATTGCTACCCATATTCATAAAGAGGCCATGCGTGGTCAGGAATTAATGAAAAAGGCAGTGACACGTCTATGAAAAAAATACTCGTCATTAGTAATATGTATCCAACATCTGATCATTTATCATTCGGTATTTTTGTGAAAAATCAAGTCACTGCACTTGAAAAAGCAGGACTAGACGTAGATATATCTGTTAATACTAATCCGGCAACAGGTAAGAAAAACACCATTATGAAATATACAAAATGGGGTTTATCGACATTTGTGAAAGGTTTAAAAAACAGAAAGTCTATTGATGTCACACATGCACATTATGTGTTTCCATCTGGTATGCTGTCGCTACTTTTAAAGAAGATGTTTGGTATACCATTTATCGTTACAGCTCATGGCGGCGATATTGAGCGCATGGCGAAGAAGAACACAAGAATTCGCAATTGGACAGCGAGTATTTTACGTGAAAGTGAACACGTTATCGCAGTAGGTCCTGTCTTAGCTCAACAAATAGAACAAGATTTTGGGATTGAAAAAGGTAAAATCTCTGTCGTTAGCATGGGTGTGAATCGTGAGGTTTTCACAAAAGGAAATCAAGCAGCAGTGTACAAAGAACTGCAATTAGCTTATGAGCCATTCAGATTTTTATTTGTAGGAAATGTTATTAAACAAAAAGGCGTTGAGGAGCTGTTACAAGCTTTCCAAATGCTAAAAACAAAAGTATCTCGTCCTATTGAGTTAAATATTGTAGGTTCTAGAAGAGACCAAGCATTTTTCCAATCCTTGCAACCATTAATCAGTGAAGACGTCAAATTTATAGATCCACTAAAACAACAAGAACTAGTGAAGTGGTTCCAAGCAAGTGATGTCTTTGTATTACCATCCCATTTAGAAGGGTTTGGATTAGTAGCATTAGAGGCATTAGCGACAGATACACCGGTTATTGCTTCAAATGTAGGTGGACTTGTATCTTTGCTTGGAGAAGGCGCAGGGCATTTAGTGGAGCCCGAAAATGCTATGGTTTTATCTGAGGAGATGCTGCGTGCAGTGAACACGCCAAAAGAACAATATATGAATCGTGAAGCGGTCGACAAAGTATTAGCCATTCACGATGAAAAAAATATAACAGATCGCTGTATAGCGATTTACAAGTCGGCCATTGAAGGTAGGGATGGCCTATGAATAAGTTTATAAAAATAGTTGGGGCAGTTGCGATTATTAATGTCGTTGCCCGTGTCTTCGGATTTTTACGTGAGATGATTATTGGATACCAATATGGTAGTAGCCATGTTGCTGATAGTATCTTCACAGCTTACACAATTCCAAATTTTTTATATCTAGTCGTAGGTGGTGCATTTACTACAGCTGTTATCTCAATTTATAATCGGGAAACAACGGATCGTGCGTTATTTGTTAAACAGTCATTTACAATTGTCTTGTTAACGGTTTCAATAATGACAATTTTAATGTTAGCGTTCACTAATCCGATTATGGAGCTTTTTAACCAAAGTAAAGATCCAAAAAATTTTAGTCAAGGTGATTTAGATTTAGCTAAAAATCTATATTATTGGATGATGCCTTCGTCAATCTTACTCGTATTATCCTCTTGGTATAGTGGGTTGCTAAACGTCAATCAAAAATTCCATTTGTCTAGCTTTGCCATTTTAATTTACAATGCAATCTTTTTATTAATTGCTGTAGGTTTATCTAAAATTCCCGCTATCGGTCCAATGGGATATGGAATTAGCGCATTAGTAAGTGCGGTAATAATGGTATACTTCTTAATTATCGGGTATCGTAAAATGGATTCGTTTAAGGTTGGTTTTTCATTTGAACGTAATATTGCATCAAAGCAATTGTGGGTAATGATTTTACCTATAATGCTCGGTGGCGCTACCATTCAACTTTATGCATTATTACAGCGTGTTTTTGCAGGGATGTTATCTGAAGGGGCAGTAGCTGCTGTAAATTACGCCTCAAGGCTTATGCAATTCCCTCAAGCAATTTTAATTACAGCAGTAACGACAGTTATCTTTCCAATTTTGAGTCAAAAAGAAGCAGAGAATGACCTTGCTTCCATTAAAAGCTTATACTCAAAAGGGCTACATTATCTTTTGTTGTTACTTTATCCTGTAACCATCTACTCATATTTTTACGCAGAGAATCTTGTGCAGGTTGTTTATCAACGTGGTAATTTTGATGCAGCTTCAACTGCAATTACAACACCTGTGCTGGCAATTTTTTGTTTATCGATGTATTTTTTAGCTGCAAACGGGTATATAACGCGCTTTTACTATGCAAAGGGTGACTCAATGGCACCTGTTATCTTTAGCGTAATAAATGTATTTGTTGTTAACATTGCCGTTATTATGCTACTTGTCGATAAGTATGGAGCAGAAGCGATTGCATGGGGTACTTTAGTGAGTTCTGTAACAAACTTTATTATGCTGATTATTTATGCGGCCTCTAAATATGACTTAAAAATGGGGATCTTCAGCAAGGAGCTTCAATTTTTCAGATCAGTTCCACCTATGATTATTATCACGATTGTTTTGTATCTTTCAAGCAAGTTCTTAGTATTTGACAACAGATGGATAACTTTCATTGTAGGCCTTGTTATTTTTAGTGCAGTGGTTGTTGGCTCGTACTTATTATTTGGAGTGAAGGAAGTAAAAGAATTTAGTGATAAACTAAAAAAGAAATTTTTAAAATAATATAGAAAAAAGTGGGTATCTTAGGAATAATTTGATACCTGCTTTTTTTTACGTCACCTGAAATAAAACTTAGATTCGTTGGACACTATAAGTACTTTTGGTAAAAAAATTGTCATTATTATAATATTTAATAGTAAAAAAATAGGAGCTGTATTATAATTGATTTTATTCAGCGAATATGGATTTTTTGGCGTTACTTTGTAATGCTTGAAGGGATATGTTTACTACAAAAAAAGATAAGGTGGGAAGTATGGCAAGAGGTAGGAAAGTTAATTCAAATGGTGAACGAAGCAAACAACTATTGCTTGAAAAGGCTTTGGAGCTATTTTCTGAAAAAGGGTATCATGATACTAAAATTAGTGACATTGTAAAAGCTGCTAATGTAACACAGCCAACTTTTTATTTATATTTTGAAAGTAAGGACTCTCTGTACAACGATCTGAATAAACGATTTCAACTCGGATTTGATGAAATTATGCGTAAACAATCAGAAGAAGTTGAAAAGGGAGTAGACGGTTTTGTTAGAGTACTAGAGCAAAAAATACATATGTTATTTGTTTACATAATCGAAAATCAGAAATTAACAAAAATTGGATTATTCGAATCTGAGCAGTCAATTTTAGTTAAATCTCAGCTTACACAGCAGCTTACTCACCTTATACATCGCTATGATTGTGCTCATGTCTTACAATCATCTTGTACAGATATTAACATAATTGTAGATAGTTTTGTAGGATCCTTGGAACGTCTAATATTAACAAATTTACTTGAACAAAAAAAACTGCCATGCGAGCTAGCGAGCGACTTAGTTCATTTATACTTTTTAAGAGAAGTAACAACATATATTTCACAGGCCGAATAAAGGGCTTGGTTAGTTATAAATAAAAAAATTCCTCTCACCACTACTTAATGGTGAGAGGAATTTTTTATTTCTTAGCTGTAATATGAAGATAAACGCCTTTTTGAAGCTTATTGCCTGTTTCTTTTTGAATAGATGGATGAACAAGAAGCATATACTCTTGCCCACTTTTTAACGGCTCTGATGGGGTAACAAGTAATGAATGACCATCAACTTTTGTAGTAATTGGTACCTCGTTACCACCTAAAGCGACAAGCTGTACACTGCCTTCAGCAATCGGCGAAGGGAGTGCTTGTGAGAAATTTACAGTAAATGTTTTAGAGATTGGTACATTTTTCAAGCTTGCAAGTTCTTTATAATTTGTATATTGTGCTTTAAGTGCATCATAATGCGCCTGGAAAATAGGAGCAGTCTTTGTTGGAATGTTTGGTTTTACCCCAACTTCATTAATTGTTTTCCCTAAAGGACCTGTGAAATTACCGATAGTAAGTTTTAAATAGCTACCATCATGTAATTCGAAAAAGCCCTGCATACAGCCTTTTCCATACGTAGTTTCTCCATATAAAATAGCAGATTGCTGGTCTTGTAATGTTGCTGCTAACATTTCAGAGGCGCTAGCACTATAACGGTTTACGAGAATACGTGTATCAGCTGGGAATTTTTCGTTTTGAAGGGCTGCACGTACTTTATATGAGGCGTGTGCTTCTTGCAGTAAATAAGCAATTTTTGCTTTAGGGAATAGCCCTGCAATCTCCTCAGCTGTTGTCACATAACCGCCACCATTGTTTTGCAAATCAAGTATAAATGAGGTTGCACCACGCTGTTTTAATTGAATAAGCGCTTCTTTCACTAGCTTTGCACCGTCTTCTGAGAAGGATGACATAGCAATATATCCAACATTCCCAAATAGTAATCCAGATTCTACATTCGGTAATGTGAATTTTTTACGTGTAATGGTTGTAGTAGAAGTTTTACCATTTGCATGTTGGAGTGTCACTTCTACTTTAGTATCTTCATCACCAATTAATAAGGATGAGGCTTCTTGTGTAGAGCTTCCTGCTAGGGATTGCCCGTTAATGGCAATAATAGTGTCTCCGGCAACTACACCAGCATCAGAGGCACCGCTATTCTCAAACACTTGTAAAATATGAATGCCATCTTCATGTTCTTCGATAATTACACCAATTCCAATTGTTGATAGTTCGATGCTATTGATAAATTCCTCAAATTCCTTTTTCGTAAAATATGTAGAATAAGGGTCTAGCATATCAATGATTTCAGGAATTGTATTAGCCTTTTGCAAATTTCCATGGATAGTTCCAACATAATTTTCCTCAATAATTCCCTTGATTTCCTTTACAAGCTGTTGTTCATTGCTTGCAGCAGAAGCGTTTGTAAATGGAAAGATGAAGAAGCTTAGAACGAATACGAAAGACCACAATACTTTTTTCATAGGGCACACCTCTTTCTAATTATTTTTTATTATACATGAATTTCCATATAACCGTGAATAGGAAAAGAAGGGTATTTACAACAAAAAAAGAATCTGCTAGCCTTTTTGATAAAAGTAAGTTAATGCAAGATTCATAGACAGTCGTCTAAAGAGCTTGAGGCTTACTAGCAAAAAACAAGCAGATTCTACTTAGATTAAATTTCATATTTTTATTAGCTTATGAATGATAAATCCGATAAGCGCACCGATTATTGCAGGTACAAGCCATGCCAGACTTTGTTCGTATAATGGTAAAGATTTTAAAATGTTCACATATGGTGCAATATTGATGTCCATTTGTTTTAAACCATCATTCAGACTAACAAAGAATGTAGGAATTAATGCAAAAATGTAAACAATTTTTCCACCTTTAAAGAAGTTATCGAAAAGCGACAGAACCATTAACACCATCGCTAGCGGATAAATGATTAATAATACAGGTAGTGATGCACTAATAATTGTTTTAAGGCCTACGTTTGTTATTGCTGCACTGAAAATTGTGAAAATTACTAAAAACGTTTTATACGAAACTTTAGGAAATAGCTTATTGAAAAATTGAGCATTGGCAGTCAGTAAACCTACAGCAGTAGATATACACGCTAGTAAAATTGTGGCAGATAATATGATACTTCCAAGTTTACCAAAAAGAGCTTCAGCCGACTTCGCAATAATAGCACCACCATTATCAAAAGTACCGATTGCATCAATACTAGTGTTACCAATTTGTCCAAGTGAGATGTAAACAAATGATAAGCCAAGAGCGGCAACAATTCCCGCGAAAATTGTCGTTTTGACTTGTTTTTTAGTATCTGACATACCCATGTCGCGCAATGCTTGCAAAATAACGATTCCGAAAACGAGTGCACTGAGCACATCCATTGTTAAGTAGCCTTGAACAAAGCCTTCAGTCAACGGTGAATTAGTATATTTTCCTATAGCTGCCCCTGGTTCACCCATTGGAGAAATAAAGCTTTTAACTGCTAGTAGTAAAATAACGGCCAATAGTGCAGGCGTTAAAATTTTCCCTACGCGATCAACAAGCTTTGAAGGGTTAATAGCCAAGAATAGTATAAAGGCAAAAAATAGTATAGAAGTAATGAAAAGCGGTGCCCAATGATCTGCTGCTGCCTCTGGGAGAAATGGGGCAATCCCAATTTCAAAGGATACAGAACCTGTACGCGGCACTGCAAAAAATGGTCCAATCGCTAAATAAACGATTGATGTAAAAATGACACCAAAGGTAGGGCTGACACGATTTGCAAGTAATTGTAGATCGCCACCTGCTTTCGCAATAGCAACTATTGCTAATAGCGGTAATCCTACACCCGTTATTAAGAAACCAATCATTGCTGTCGTTATATGTTCACCAGCTTGTTGACCTAATAATGGGGGGAAGATAATATTTCCGGCGCCTAAAAACAAGGCAAATAATAGTAAACCTACTGCTAAATTTTCTTTGATGAAAAGCAAAATGTTTTTCATAAAAATTAAAACTCCTTTAAGATTGAAAAGATAAAACTTTCTAAAAATTTTAAATACAGAAGTGTATGTTATCATATGAATACTAATCTTGCAATTAATATTCTCTTACAATTTGTCAGAATCTGTCGGAATCAGCAAGATTCATAAATTGTTTGAAAAATAGTCAGTTTTTCCGATATATGATTTTTAGAATATCTAGTATGATAGACACACAAGGAAATATTTTAGCACGAACGGAGGCAAATTGGTATGAAAAAAACAAAAAAATTAAGAATCCTAGCTTTAAGCACTATTGCTACTTCTTTTTTAGCATTACAGACCGCAGAAGCAGCTACATATACCGTACAAAAAGGAGATACTTTAACTAAAATCGCTCAAAACCATAAAGTAACAATACAAGACATAAAAAGTTGGAACAAGTTAACAAATGATATGATTTATGTCGCGCAAAAACTTGAAGTTACAAAACTAGCTACTAATGATGCGGTAAAACCTTCAAATCCATCAACAACAAAACCGACAACACCATCAAAGCCGACAACTACATCCTATACAGTAGTGAAAGGCGATACATTATCCAAAATTGCTAAGGAATATAATGTGACAATAAAGGATATTAAAGACTGGAATGGACTTACGACAGACTCCATTTATATTGGACAGGTGTTAAAATTATCTCCAGTAGCTTCAATACCTGAGAGTGAAACAGTACATAATAACGGATCTTCAGATGCGGGAACATCATCCGTAACGCCTAAGGACCCTACAACTAATGGACAAGCTGTTTATAAGAAAACAGTAGAAGTAGCTAATTCATTAGTAGGAACACCATATGTCTACGGTGGTAACACATCTGAAGGTCTAGACTGTAGTGGCCTTATTTACTATGCCTTTAATCAAGGTGGTTTAAAAATTGGCAGAGACAGTAGCGAAGGATATTTCTCCGGAAATACAACACAAGTTAAAACTCCGATAGCAGGAGATTTAGTATTTTTCCAAAATACGTATAAAGATGGAATATCTCACATGGGTATTTATATTGGCAATAATAAATTTATCCATGCAGGGTCAGACGGTGTTGAAATTTCGGACGTTACATACTCTTACTGGTCTACAAGATTAGTAGCTTATAAACGATTCGACGCAATAAAATAAAGTAAAGGCGATTTTTGCATATACGCAGAAATCGCTTTTTTCATGGAGTTAGATAAAATCGCTCTGTTGAAGTCGACAGTTTTGCTATAAAAAATGTGGCATCGCTGATAAAAGTGTCAGAATCGCTGATAAAACACCGAACATCGCTGATAAAGGTGTCAGAATCGCTGATAAACCAACGAACATCGCTGATAAAAGCCTTAGAATCGCTGATAAACCAACGAACATCGCTGATAAAAGTATCGAAAAGCTGGTAGAACAACGAACAACGCCAGTAAAAGTGCCGGAATCGCCGGTAAAAAACCGACATCGCTGATAAAGGTGTCAGAATCGCTGATAAAAGTCTTAGAATCGCTGATAAACCAACGAACATCGCTGATAAAGGTGTCAGAATCGCTGATAAAACACCAAACATCGCTGATAAACGGTTTTCTTTCTATTAAAAGAAGGGTTTTTAAACACTTTATTGTGTTACACGTGCTGTCCAACGAGTAAGATCGGCATCTTTAGCGTCAACAAGTTCTGCAGGGAAGATAAATGTCCATGGCTTTGTTGAGTTTGGTTGTACAGTTAATATTGGATCCATTTTAAATGAACCGTTAGCAACTTGTTTGCCTGTTGCATCAATAATTTCTAGTGGTAATTGTTCTAGATTAATAGCTTTATTATGTCCGTTACGAATGAAGATAGACACATTTAAATTACCATTGTCAGCAAGTTTCGCTTGTAGGCCAGTGAAGTTTACTTCTGTTTCACCTAACTTAGGTAAAGTTTTTACGATTTTTGCAAGTTCTTCTTTTTGTGCTTCAGGCAGTTGTTTTTCCCATGATGGGTCCAATTCTAATTGGTGACCACGAAGGGAAACGAGGTTGAATGCGATTTTCCAGCCATCTTCTGGTACTTCATCGACTTTGATCGTCGATTTTTCAAAATCAAATACCCATGGACGAGCACTTTCTGCTGGAATTGTGCCAAGTGCTGCAAAATCGAATTTTTTAGATGCTACAAGCTCGTCATTTTTATCCATAATGAAAAGCTCGATTTCACCTAGCTCAATTGCTTGAGGTAATGATGAACGGAAAAATGCACGTACTTGCCATTTTTTAGAACGCTTATCTTCTTCGATACTAATAGAAGAAAGTGATAATTGATTTGGCTTCAATGGTTCTAGCTCGTTAGCAAGGAAATTAAAAATGTACTTTTGCTCTTGTGGAACATCCCATTCTGGATGGAATGATAGCTTAGTCTCGACATCACGATTATCGCTATTATTCGTAGTAACACTTCCTAATAAGTCTTTAGAGTCAATTGTGTTTTCTTGTACAACCTTGTCTGATTTTTTAAAGAATGAGAATAAGCCCATTATTGTACCTCCATTTGTGCTTCAATCATTTTCATGAAGCCTGTAATTTCTATAATAATAGAACGACGCAATTCTTGGAAATTTTTACCGAATAATTCAAGACCTTCACGTTGGTAAATTCGCATCGGGTCTTCTTGTTGGTAATGGCGTAAGCCGATTCCTTCTTTTAAGTGTGCCATGTTTTCTAAATGTTTCACCCAGCCACTATCTAGGTAGCTTAGCATTACTTGTGGAATAATTGCTAATACTTCTTCGTTTTCAGCAAATTTGCCCATACGATCAAGTAGCTCTTGTTCAGAAGGCTGAATATCAGCTAAAATTTGTTTTACTTTGCCCACTTCACGGTCAATTGTGACAGGAGTCATGAATAGTGAGTTGAGAGAACTCTCCATTTGATCGTAATCCCATTCCACTGAAGGGAGATCATCTGAAGCAGCTTCGCGAACAGCGAAATCAACCGCTTCACTTAGCATTTTTTTCAGCTCACCCATTAAATCTTCACCAGTTAAAATTTTATCACGTAGACCGTAAATAACTGTACGCTGGTCATTGATAACATCATCTAATTTTAAGTTGTATTCACGCATACCGTATTGAGAGCCTTCAACAATACGTTGTGTACGGTTAATAAGTTCTTGAGCCTCTTTATTTTGGATAATGCCTTTTTCATCGACAACCATTTTTTCAGAGAATTTTTCAACCTCTTCTTTTGCATAACGGCGGAACATATCATCTTCAATAGAGAGAATGAAGCGGCTTTCACCTACGTCACCTTGGCGACCTGAACGACCGCGCAGCTGGTTATCTACACGGCGGCTTTCATGCTTTTCAGTACCGATGACATATAAGCCTCCGAGCGCGTGAACTGCTTCTTCTAGCACAATATCTGTACCGCGGCCAGCCATATTTGTTGCGACAGTAATACGACCTTTCTGACCAGCTTGTGAAATCAGCTCAACTTCTTGCTCAACTGTTTTAGCGTTCAGCAATTGGAATTTTAAGCCTTCTTTCTTTAAGTGTTCGGCAACTGTTTCAGATTGCAGTATTGACGTTGTTCCAATTAAGACAGGTTGTCCCTTTTCGTGACGACGTTTAGCTTCAGCTGCTACGTACTTATATTTATCTTCTTGTTTGTTGAAAATAATATCAGGCTGATCGACACGTTGACGTGTGCGGTTTGTTGGAATTTGAATAACTTCCATGCCGTACACTTCGCGAATTTCTTTTTCCTGTGTTTTCGCCGTACCCGTCATCCCGGAAAGCTTCGGATACATACGGAAATAGTTCTGAATGGTAATCTGAGCCTGTGCTTTGTTTTCTTCAGTAATCGTTACGCCTTCTTTTGCTTCTATCGCTTGATGTAAGCCATCAGATAGCGAACGACCTTCTAAAATACGACCTGTGAACATATCGACAAGCTCGATTTTGTCATCTTTTACGATGTAATCAACATCACGCTTGAACATCACATGGGCACGAACTGCTTGGATAACGTAATGGTAAAGTGTTTGGTGTTCAAGATCATATAGATTGTCAACATTGAAGGCAGCCTCAACCTTTTCAATGCCTTTATCTGTTAAAGAAGTAGCTTTTGTTTCATCATCAAAATCGTAATCTTCTTCTTCTTTAAAACGTTTAGCTAGCATAGAAGAAATGCGATGTAGTTCATCATTCGCACCCATTTTCCCAGCGATAATAAGTGGTGTTTTTGCCTCATCAATAAGTACACTATCGACTTCATCGATAATGGCGAAATGATAAGGACGCTGTACTTTATCTGCCAAGCTATGTGCCATGTTGTCACGTAAGTAGTCAAATCCGAATTCAGTACCTACACCATATGTTATATCTGCGTTATAGGCTTCTTTTTTTGCATCCGGCTCCATCATTGGTATATTTAAACCAACTGTTAGGCCAAGGAAACGATGGATTTGACCGACAAGCTCGTAGTCACGCTTAGCTAGATAGTCATTAACCGTAATGACGTGAACACCGTTACCTTCTAATGCGCGTACATAGGAAGGAAGGGAAGCGACAAGCGTTTTACCTTCACCTGTAGGCATTTCTGCAATATTGCCTTCAGTTAAAACAAGACCACCGATAAGCTGTACATCAAAATGACGCATACCTAATACACGTTTTGAGGCTTCGCGTACTACAGCAAATGCGTCTGGGATGATAGATGTAATTGGTTCACCTTGTTCTAAACGATCCTTGAAAATAAAAGTCATTTCTTTTAATTCATCATCTGACTTATTGACATAGTTTTCTTCAAGACTATTAATCTGTTCTACTATTTTATAGTAGCGTTTTAATTGACGAGCACTAGTTTGCTCATTGTTGCGTTTAAAAATTGAGAACATGAAATTTACGCTCCTTTTAAGTTGTCTAAATGCTAGACACTACATTATTTTATCAAATTTTACGAATGGTGACTACATTTGACATGAAGCATTCTTCCAAATTGAAAAAGAGGAAAAATATTTGTGAAATAGTGGAAAATAAATAGAAAAAGTATATTTCGGCGCCTGTTCGTGCTATAATCAATTTGGATTTAAATGTAGATTATTTTTTGAGGAGGAGAGACATGCTCTACGTGTCTTTAATAGCAGCATTCGTTGCTTCAATATTGTTAACTCCACTAGTTAAACGATTAGCGTTCAAAATAGGTGCAGTCGATGCACCAAACTATCGAAAAGTACATGCACGAATTATGCCAAGACTTGGCGGATTGGCGATCTTCCTTTCTTTTTTAATAGCTGTAGCTATATTTCAGCCGATTTTGATAATCAATGAAAATGGTAGTAATTTTTTACTTGCAATTATTATTGGTGCTTGCATTATCGTAGCAACAGGTGTCGTAGATGACATGCGTGAAATTTCCGCAAAGGCCAAATTAGTTGGCCAGCTTATTGCGGCACTTATCGTTATTTTTGTAGGTGGCATTCAAATTGATATGATTACCTTGCCATTTGTAGGTGAATTAAATTTTGGATTCCTAAGTATTCCTTTAACAATTCTTTGGATTGTTGGGATTACCAATGCCATTAATTTAATCGATGGCTTAGATGGTTTAGCGGCAGGCGTTTCAACGATTGCCCTCATTACTTTAGCTATCATGGCAATTATTATGGGCAATATGTTCGTGTTAGCAATCGCTGCCATTTTAGCAGCAGCAACATTTGGATTTTTATTTTACAATTTCCACCCAGCGAAAATCTTCATGGGTGATACAGGGGCCTTATTCCTTGGCTTCATGATATCAGTGCTCGCATTGCTTGGATTTAAAAATGTTACGGTCGTTGCATTAATTGTCCCAATTATTATACTAGGTGTGCCAATTTCTGATACATTCTTTGCGATTGTCCGTCGTGTACGGATGAAGAAAAAATGGTCTGATCCAGATAAATCACATTTGCATCACCGTTTACTGGATATGGGCTTCACACATCGCCAAACAGTACTCATTATTTATGGGATTGCCATCATGTTTGGATTAGCAGCCATCATTTTCTCTATGGCAAAAGTATGGGGTGCGATTTTACTCGTAGCTGTCATATTAACTGCAATTGAAGTTTTGGTTGAAGTCATCGGACTCGCGGGTAAAAACTACAAACCACTATTGAATTTTGTGCGGATATTTAATAAATAAAACGTTAAAGCAATCATCCATTTTCATGTATGATTGCTTTTTTTGTATCCCGCTTCATGTAGTTTACTTTGGAAGTATAGAGGAAAGTGAACGTGTTCAGGGTAACATAATTGAAAGAAGTTCGGGGCTACGTGAAAAAACTCGGGTAGAGTGGAGAATCGCTTGGTCAAGGTGAAAGAGTACTCAGGAAGACCGGGAAACTGCTCGGGTAGGGTCGGAAAGTGATCAGGTAGACCGGAAAACTGCTCGGGTAGGGCCGGAAAGTGATCAGGAAGACCGGAAAACTGCTCGGGTACAGTGGAAAATCGCTCAGGTAGACCCTAGAATTGCTCGAATAACATGGTGAAAAGTTCAAATCTATTTGTGTCCCAGACAGTAATTTCCTCGCTAAAAAAACATCACAAAATCATGCCATACAAAAAGCCTTTCCACAAATTTATTTAAAAGTGGAAAGGCTTTTATAGTTACTGAGAGTTATTGTTATTTGTTGTATCATCGCCAACAGCGTTAGCTTTATTAGAATTGTTATTCGTTAAGCTACTAGATGCTTTATTAGTGCCAAGGTGGTTTTTGAGCGTTTCAGATATTTCATCAACCGATTCTTGTTTTAATTTATAGTAGTAAACACCAGTAGACATATCGTCTGCACCATCTAATGTTAAAGAATCAATACGTGGCATCCCTTGTGATAAATAGGATAGGAATGATTTCATTTCACTAAATGTCATATTTGTCTTCATGTTATCACCAAGTGCTTTAATGACATCATCGTATTTTGAAATGGATTCTACAGAAGAAACTTTATTGATAATCGCCGTTAAAATCTCTTGTTGACGCTTGCCGCGTTCAATATCATTGTCTTGCTTACGTGTTCTTGCTAGTGCAAGTGCCTGACTTCCGTTTAAATGCTGCATACCAGGTTCTAAGTTGATGGCATTGCGATCGAATTCGTCTTTTTCGTGTAATTTATACGGCACTTCAGCTTCGATTCCACCTAATGCATCAACAACGTCAATAAACGCATTAAAGTTCATACGAACATAATAATCAATCGGCACATCTAATAGTTTTTCTACTGTATCAATTGTTGAAAGTGTTCCACCATAGGCATGTGCATGAGTAATTTTATCCTTATGTCCTACAGAAGGAATATATACATAAGAATCTCGAGGGATACTCAACATTTTAATTGTTTTTGTTTTATTGTTTAATGTTGCTAAGATTAGTGCGTCGGAACGTGAGTGTTCAGAGCCTTGCCCGCGATTTTCACTATCATCAACACCGACAAATAGGATTGAAACATTATCATGTACTGGTTCTACTTTCTCATCACGAAGTGCAGAAATGTCTCGACCTTTTAATTCTTCATGTGCTGAGTCTGCTGCATGCTTAACTTGCTTCGTAATATAAACACCATAAGCCGTTGCGCAAATTAGTAAACTAGCAACAAGAAGAAGGGAAACTTTTATAATTAGGGAAGCTTTTGAAGACCTCTTTTTGCTTTTTTTAGTTCTATTATTCATATTTGATATATTCTCCTCTGAATTTTGGGAATAATAATGCGATTAAACTATACTTTAGTCATGTACCTTTAAAATATGAGTAAATGATAAAATAGCTCAATATTAAAATTATACTATGGATATTTAGCTTTCGACAATTAAAACTATTTATTTCACAACAAATTCAATAAATTGAACATTCTCCAAAGTAATGTTTGCTTGTCCGTTTGTCATTTCCGTTACCCAGTTTCGGAAATGTTCTTCTTCCTCTTTTAATACAGATACAATAATTTCGACGCCTTCCAAATAGCGAATTTCTTCTAATGTATACGAAGAACCTCGAATTTCATTTTCTACTTTACCAAGCCATGTGTAATCAATGGCAATATTCATAATATGATGAAGCTTGCGTTCAACTACTTGGGCAGCGAGTAAACCTTCTGTTGTCGCTTTTCCATACGCACGAATAAGACCGCCACCGCCAAGCTTAATGCCACCGAAGTAGCGTGTGACGACAACGACCGTATCCTTTAATCCTTGTTTTTTTAGAACCTCTAACATAGGGACGCCAGCTGTACCACTAGGTTCCCCGTCATCATTTGCTTTTTGAATATGATCATGCTCTCCAATTATATAGGCTGAACAATTGTGTGTCGCATTATGATGCATTTTTTTTATGCGTTCAATAAAAGAAATTGCATCCTCTTCCGTTTCTGCACGTTCTATATAAGTAAGAAAGCGAGATTTAGAAATAACAATTTCGCTTTCTCCATATCCTTTTGCTGTTAGATAGTTTTCTCTCATCAGTTTCAATCTCCTTTTAAGTAGAGTTCTATTCTATAATTTTCATAAAGAAAAAGCATTAAATTTTAACATGGTGATGATATAATAGGTGTAGACTATGGAATATATGAAATTGGTCTATTAAAATGGTAAGTAATCATAAGACATTAGACTGGGGAGTATACTATGTTTTCAAATGATACCTTCGATTTAAAGTCGCTTGATGGCATATTTAATCGAATGTTAGAAACAATCATGAGCTCAAAAGATGATATCTTTATTATAAGTGAACAAAGCCGAAGAAGCTTCGAAGATATGAAAATAGAGCTAGAAATTGTTCGAAAACAAGTTTCAATTGTTATTGATGAAGGCGATGCTTTAGAAAAAAGTACACAGCTTGCTAAGCAAAGACTTGTGTTAGTGAGTAAAGCTTTTGATAATTATACCGAAGAACAAGTTAGAGATGCATATGAAACTGCACATGATTTTCAATTGAAGCTCTCCGTTATTAGAACACAAGAAAAGCAGCTACGTGATAAAAGAGATGATCTAGAGAGAAGATTAAGAGCATTACTCGATACGATTGAACGTGCAGATCATATTGTCAATCAAGTAAATGTCGTTTTGAATTACTTAACTTCAGATTTAAAAAATGTTGGTTTAGCACTTGAACAAGCAAAAATGAAACAAGATTTTGGTATACGTATTATTGCAGCACAAGAAGAGGAGCGTAAACGTCTATCTAGGGAAATTCATGATGGACCTGCTCAGATGCTAGCAAATGTACTAATGCGCACTGATTTAATAGACAGAACGTATCGTGAAAAAGGCATTGAATATGCTTTGGCTGAAATTGTTGATTTAAAGAAAACGGTGCGTAATGCATTATCAGAGGTGCGACGTATAATCTATGACTTAAGACCAATGGCACTTGATGATTTGGGAATTGTTCCGACATTAAAAAAATACTTATCGACAGTGACTGAATATAATCCTGGAGTTGAAGTTCATTTCCAATCGAGAAGCACTGAAAAGCGCATACCATCAAACTATGAAGTATCTATTTTCCGATTAGTGCAGGAATGTGTAACAAATGCCATGAAACACGGTAAATGTAAGGATATCTGGGTTAAACTTGAGTGGTTGAGCGATGCCGTAAATATTGTTGTAAAGGACGATGGTATCGGTTTCGATCCGGAGGTAGTTAAAGACCATTCCTTTGGGATTTTAGGTATGAAAGAACGTATCGAAATTTTGGATGGGACAATCTCAATTACAAGTGAGATAAATCGAGGGACGACGGTATTATTTAAAATTCCGTTAAAAGTATAGTAAAACGATTGTTGGAGAAATTTAGGGGGTAAAGACAAATGACGAAGATTATAATTGTAGACGATCACCAGCTATTCCGCGAAGGAGTAAAACGTATTTTAGACTTTGAAGATACGTTTGATGTGGTAGCAGAAGGTGATGATGGTACAGATGTGGTTTCTTTATATGCTGAAAATCAACCAGATGTTGTATTAATGGACATTAATATGCCGGGGAAAAATGGAGTAGAGGCAACGGCAGATTTAATTAATGAATTCCCAGATGCGAAGGTTATTATGTTATCAATCCATGATGATGAAACATACGTAACACACGCGCTAAAATCAGGATCACTTGGCTATATGCTAAAAGAGATGGATGCTGACGAAATCGTTGAGGCCATTAAAGTAGTTGCGAATGGCGGATCTTATCTACATCCAAAAGTAACAAAAAATTTAGTAGCGGAATTCCGTCGTCTTTCTGAGCATGAAAATAAAGGTAACTTCCATCAAACAGAAATTCGTCGCCCATTCCATTTACTAACAAAACGTGAATGTGAAGTATTACAATTATTAACAGATGGACAATCTAACCGTACAATTGGTGAGACACTGTTCATTTCTGAAAAAACTGTTAAAAACCACGTTTCAAGCATTTTACAAAAAATGAATGTAAACGACCGTACACAAGCTGTTGTTACAGCCATCAAAAATGGCTGGGTTGAAGTACGCTAATAGCACATTGAATTTAAAGCTGTTTTTAAAGGCTACTATATTATTTAGTAGTTTTTAAAGCAGTTTTTTTGTGAAAATAAACTGCAGCAATTGTGGCGGAATCATAGCTGCATACCTATTCACTCCGTCCCACCCCTGTGTGTGACGAATCTTTATAAAGTGTAACAATTTATACATAGTGATCACATAAATAGTGCAACATTTTAAAACCATGGGCGTCATAAGGAAGATGTAACGCCTAAATGTTGAAAATGCACAACAAAATTCCTACAACGGGATTTATATGCTACAATATGCGCGGGAGGTTTTTTGATGTTAAAGAAAAGTTTTCTAGCAGTTTTTACCTTATTAATGTTAACTACATTAGTGTTAACTGCCTGTGGTAATAAAAAAGATGATGAAATGAGTGCTGAAGAAAGACAAAAAATCATTGATAATGGAACCGTCGGGTTTGAAATGAATGGTGGGAAAATAACAAAGGCAGAAAATATCCCTGCTGAAGAAAACAAAGCGATATTAGCAGCCTTTAATGAATATATTGCAGCTCTCAATTCAAAAGAAATTGATCGTTATATGCAAACACTCTCAAAGAATCCAAAAGGTTTCAATTATGAAGGAGAAAAGAACTACATTACAGAAGTATTTAAACAGTCAGACGTTAAACGAGATGCTAAAGATACTACGATTATAAAATATAGCGAAAATGAAGCACAGGTCTATTCAAATATAACATCGCATTTTGTACAAACTACAACAAATGTAAAGCATGAAAGTGTAGGACAACAAGTTACAGTGTTCGTCAAAGAAGATGGACAATGGAAGGTCACTAGCGTCTTTTATACTGGAGATGACACGAAAGCAAGTACTGGCAAATAAAATGAGGATATCTTCATTCAAGCTCATCGCTAAGAGTTGAGGTTGGGCGATTTTCGGAGGATTAGCGTCAAAGTAAAGACACTAGTGCGAGCAAGGTAGAGGAACGAAGCGAAAAGCATTACGCCAAACGGCCCTATTTGGAACGGAAATGAACCCATATGGTGATGAGCCTTCATTCACTATAAGAAGGACTAATTGGATGAAGATTAACCTCTGTCGAATTTAGTTTTGCTAAGAGAAGTATACATAGAAAATGAATGTGAAATGGATGCTAAATTTAATAATTTAGCAGATGTCTAGAGTGATGAAAGAGTACTTATTCTTATTCAGCATTCGGACAAGATTACGCAATGTCGTAATTCATTTCACATTCATTTCTTTTTATCTTAATAGATACCTACTGAAATAGGGGAACTCAGTCTAAGAACGCCACGTCTTGTGGCATTACCGAAATGACCGACATCGTGTTGGCCCTCATGCAGGCCTGAGAGCAATTCAAAATCCGGACAACATTTTTAATCTGTAGCGAAAGCAAAGTTACAGCAACAATTGCGCCGAGGCGCAATTGATTGTAAACTATGTAGAATAGGAGAGTGGACATGGATGAGGACAGCAATCGTAACAGATAGTACTGCATATATTTCAGCTGAGGAACGAGCACGCTTAAACATTCATATGATTCCGTTAAGTGTAAATATCTCAGGGCAATTATTTGCAGAAGAAGTAGATATCACGGCATCTGAATTTTATGATAAAGTACGCGGGGCAAAAGAATTTCCAAAAACAACGCAGCCCCCAATTGGCGAATTTGTCGCTCTCTTTGAAGAGCTGGCAAAAGAGTATGATGAGGTAATATCTATTCATTTATCAAGTGGCATCAGTGGAACATATCAAGGTGCAATTCAAGCAGGCGAAATGGTGGAAGGCATTGATATGTACGCTTTTGATAGTGAAATATCCTGTGCGGTGCAGGGTTTTTACGCTCTGCGAGCAGCTGAAATGGCGGCTCAGGGCTTTTCTGCAAAAGAAATTCTCGCAACATTGGCGGACATGAAGCAGACAATCCGTGCTTACTTCATTGTAGACGACTTAGGGCACTTACAACGTGGGGGACGTCTGTCTTCAGCAGCGGCATTAATTGGCGGCTTATTACAAGTAAAGCCGGTACTACATTTTGTGGACAAGGTCATTGTACCTTTTGAAAAAATTCGTACGCGTAAAAAAGCATTAAAGCGTGCGGAGGAGCTACTAGCTGAGGATGTTCAAAAGTATGAAGCACTGGACGCTGTCGTGATCCACGGCAATTGCCAGGCTGAAGCAGAAGAATGGCTAGCACAACTAGCAGCAACTTACCCGAACGTTAACTTTACATTGAGCTATTTCGGTCCCGTAATTGGCACACACTTAGGTGAAGGCTCAATGGGGCTAGGCTGGACAAAAAAATAATCTTAAGTGAGACGGTCTCTACAGCGAAGTGTAGAGGCTGTTTTTTTATTTTTGGGCATACCGTTTTGTCGGGTGAAGCGGTGGATCGCCGGTAATTCTTTAACATCGCTGATAAAAGTAAGAGAATCGCTGATAAACCCGCCAACATCGCTGATAAAAGATCAAAAATCGCTGATAAACTCACGAAAATCGCTGATAAAAATCACCCACATGAAAGGAGCAAAGCAATGAAATACAAAGGTTGGTTATTGCCACCTGCATTACGAGATTTTCATGAAGGACGTATTTGGTTAAAGGAGCACGCCCCATTTTCAACAGTAGATATCGAGAAATCAATCAATCACAAATACTTGCTTATAATAGAAGGAATTCAAAAAGAGCCACATCTAAAATGCAATCGTTGCCATAATATTGATACCCAGCAATTTACAATATTTGATTGTTCAAGGTGCCAGCAGCAATGTATATATTGTAGACATTGCTTGAATATGGGGAGGGTGAGTAGCTGTACGCAATTGATAATCTGGACAGGCCCTCGCCCAATTAGAACAAGAAAGCATTCACTCGAATGGGCAGGGCAATTTACAATGCTTCAACAGCGGGCAGCAAATGAAATGCTAGAAAGTGTGAAAGCTAAACGGTCTCATCTTATCCATGCAGTATGTGGAGCAGGAAAAACAGAGCTGCTTTTTCCGACTGTACATTATGCGTTAGAGCAGGGCTTACGGGTATGTATCGCTACGCCTCGTACAGATGTAGTACTAGAGTTATATCCACGCTTTCAAAATGTTTTCCCGCAAACGATAATCCATGCTTTATATGGTGGATCACCAAAGCAGGAGGGTTACGCACAGCTTGTGTTGGCTACAACTCATCAGCTTTATCGTTTTGAACGGGCGTTTGATGTCATGATTGTTGATGAGGCTGATGCATTTCCGTATACATTTGACGAAACCTTACAAAATGCTGTGCAAAAGGCAAAAACAGAAAACGCACCAATATTGTTGGTCACAGCTACACCTTCGCATAAATTACTTACTCAGTATCAAAATAAAAGCTATTCATTTATCCCGAAGCGCTATCATAATCGTCCATTACCAGTCCCTCGATTTAATTCCCTATGGGGCTATGAAAAAAGCTTAAAACGAGGAAAGATCCCACGAAAGCTAAAACAATGGACAGAGGAGCGCCTTGCACGCAAAGAGCCTTTTCTATTATTTTTCCCGAAAGTAGAGTTAATGAAAATAGCAACGCCTCTTTTCCAGTTATTAAATGCAAGCATTATGGCGGTACATGCCGAAGATCCAGAGCGTAAAGAAAAAGTGCTTAAACTACGTCATGAAGAAGTTCCGGGTTTATTGACAACAACTATTTTAGAAAGAGGAATTACGATAAAGAATGTCCAGGTTGCAGTTATTGGAGCAGAATCAACAATTTTTACTTCAAGTGCACTTATACAAATCGCTGGGCGGGTTGGAAGAAATGCTGATTTTGCAGATGGAGACGTCGTATTTTTTCATCATGGCGTTACAGCTGAAATGGATGATGCACGTACAAAAATTCAATATTATAATAAGAAAGGATTTCCTCAATGAATAAAATTGAAACACTTTGCTTATTATGCGCACAGCCACTGCAATCAGTAATTTTATGGAAAATACTTTTAACAAAACAATTTCAACCAACCATCTGTGATAGGTGTTCAGTTCGATTTGAACTTTCCCAAACAACAACTGCACTTTATCAATATAACGATGCGATGAAGGATTATTTGCATCAATATAAATTTCTTCAGGATGTCGCTCTCGCGAAAGTATTTCGGCAGGAACTACATGCGCGATTCAAACATGAAAAAGCAACCATAATACCAATTCCTATGCACCCCCTCAAACAAAGGGAACGTACCTTTTCGCATATGGAGGAACTATTAAAGGCTGCTAATATTCCTTTTATACAACTTTTAGAAAAGACAACGGCAGAAACACAAAGCTCCAAAAATAGAGAGCAACGAATCCAAGCAACACCCCTTTTCCGTCTGATGACTGAAGCACATGTAGAGCATAAAGAATATCTTCTTTTTGACGATATAAAAACTACAGGAACGACTTTAAGGCATGCTACTGAGGCTTTATTAAATGCAGGTGCCAAAAATGTCAAAAGCTTCACACTAATTAATGGATGAAAATGCTAAAGCATTGTGTATAATAGATTACGTGTAAATAAGATTCGTATTTAGCAGTTATATGTAAGAGGAGGAATAGTAGATGGCTGAGGTTCGTAATTGTCCGAAATGTAATGAGTTTTTTAATTATATAGGGGTCAGAGAAGTATGTCATAAATGTGCTCAATCTGAAGAAGAGTTATATCAAATCGTTTATCGCTTTCTACGTAAACGTGAAAACCGTGCTGCGACAGTAGAACGTATTGTTGAAGCAACTGGAGCTGAAGAGGAGCTATTATATAGATGGGTACGCAAGGGGCGCTTGCAGCCTGCGATGTTCCCTAATCTTGGATATCCATGTGACAACTGTGGTCATCTAACGACAAAAGGCAAACTTTGTACAAAATGTCAGGATGAATTGAAGTCGGATTTACGTACATTTGAAGCAGCGAAGGAGTTCCGTGACAGTGTGGCAGAACGTGATCGTGTAACATATCACGCAGAACGAAAACGCTAACTTCTTTAAGCGAGTGTCCAAACACAAAGCCGATTCAGGACGCAATTATGCCGAGGCATAATTGATAGGTTTAAAGTGTGTTAATTTTAAACAAAATTAGCACACTTTTTTATATTTGAAAACTTAACATTATGTGAGACAATCCGAAATAATAGTAAGAAAGCTTTTTAGTTAGGGGGGATTAAATGAAAATTACATCTTATGGGGTTAATGCAGTGAACGCCTATAAAAATCAGGTGCGCAATGTAAAATCAGGTGCTAACAAGGCATCCTTCGCAGATAAAATCGAAATTTCAAAGACTGCACAGGAGATGCAAGGAGTATCAACATACAGCACAGAGCGTGCAGAACGCGTAAAACAATTAAAAGAAGATATCGCTTCTGGTGAATACAAAGTGAACGCTCGCAAAGTTGCAGAAGATATGCTGAAATATTATCGTTTCTAAGGAATATCAGAAAGGGTGCTTAGCAAAATGTCTACAGAAGCGATCTGTTCTACATTAACAAAGCTAGAAAGAATGCATAAAAGCTTACTTGAAATAGCCATTAAAAAAACAGAAATCATTACAGTTGGGAATATCGAAGCACTGGACCAAATGCTCAAGGATGAGCAGGCGCATGTAGCGGCCATCGATAAGCTCGAGCAACAGCGTCAGAAACAGGTAACGGACTACCTTGAAGCAAAAGGATTTGCTTCAACTGACAAAACAACTGTCGCTGATGTCATCGAGGCTGCTGAACAACAGACTGAAAAAGACACGCTTTCAGCAGTGCGCAATCGATTATTGCAAATCATCAATGACTTAAAAAACCAAAACGATTTAAATCAAAAGCTAGTGTTCCAATCATTACAATTTGTCAACTTAACATTGGACGCTTTACAACCTCGTCCTGAGCAAATCAACTATTCTGGTAAGGAAGTTCGAGGTACAAATACAATGGCAAAAAAATCATATTTTGATTCTCAAGCATAAATTGCTGTAAAACGGTTCTAAGGGAGGAAAAAGAATGCGCTCAACATTTATGGGCTTAGAAGCTAGTAAAAGTGGTTTATTTACACAACAAACAGCTTTATACACAACAGGACATAATATTTCCAATGCAAATACATTAGGGTTCACTCGCCAACGGGCAAATATGCAAGCGACTCCTGGTTTTCCAAGTGCAGGCTTAAATCAGCCTACCTATCCAGGACATCTTGGAACAGGGGTAGAAGTAAGCTCGATTCAACGCCTCCGCGATCAATTTACCGATCGACAATATCGTCAAGAAACGAATAAGTTGGGTTATTGGGATTCAAAGGCAAAATCGATTTCGCAGATGGAAGATATCATGTCAGAGCCTTCAGAGTTTGGTATTAACCAATCATTTACAGATTTTTGGAAGTCAATGGAGGACGTTATTGACAATCCAAAAGATACAGCTGCACGTCAAGTATTAATTTCAAAAGGAATTGCAACTGCTGAGTCATTTAAATATATGGATAGACAGCTAAAACAGATCCAAGGTAATATCGGGAATGAAATTAATGTTTCGACGGATAAAGTGAATTCAATTCTTAAACAAATTGCAGCCCTTAATAAACAAATTCAAGAAGTTGAGCCTAATGGTTATGTGCCAAATGATTTATATGATGCACGTGATGTATTAGTAGATCAGTTAAATGAATATATTCCTGTAACTGTTTCAATGCAAAAATCAGGTGGTTTAGCAAAAGCTGTAGCTGAAGGTTCAATGACGATTACATATGTATCAGCGGATGGTACTCCTATTAAATTAGTGGATGGTGGACAATATGCTGCAATTGCAACTATGGACACAAACAATCAGCGCATTGATGGTGATGTAGATGATCAAGCAACAGGGGGCTATGATAACTTTAAAGAAATTAAAATTGCTGCTGTTGGCGAACCACCAGGGGATCCAGCGAATGGAATTGCAATTGATTACAGTCAAATGGAACCTGGTAAAGGTACATTACGTGCATTAATTGACGCATATGGACATAGCGGTGGACAAGGTACTTATCCAGAAATGCTTGCTAATTTAGATAATCTAGCAAATGAATTTATAACAAAATTTAATGAAGTTCATAGTAAAGGTTTTGGTTTAGATGATAGTACAGGTCAAAACTTTTTCTCTGGAACGACTGCACGTGATTTTAACGTAGTAATTACTGATCCGAAGAAGGTAGCGGTATCTGATACGGCGGGTGAGGAAGGTAATAACTTAAACATGCGCAAGTTAGCAGCGCTACAATTACAGGCTCAAGATAACTTAAAGAAAGGCACATTCCAAAACTATTATAAATCGTTAGTAGGGGATTTAGCAGTAAAGGGACAAGAAGCTGAGCGTCATGCATTTAACTTTGAAACAAGTCATTTGGAAATTTCTAAGCGTCGTGATTCAATGAATTCCGTTTCCTTAGATGAAGAGATGACGAATATGATTACATTCCAGCAAGCATACAATGCCAATGCACGTATGATTACAGTGGTAGATGAAACATTAGATAAAATCATCAATGGTATGGGGAGAGTAGGGCTATAATAGCCACTTAACTGAAAGGAGATAAATTTATGCGCGTTACACAATCAATGCTATCGAGTAATATGCTACGCAATTTAAATACAAGCTATAGTAAAATGTCTAAATATCAAAATATGTTGGACTCAGGTAGTGTAATTACAAGACCATCTGATGACCCAGTTGTAGCGGTAAAGGGAATGGGCTATCGTATAGATCTTGATAAAAACCAACAATACCAACGAAATCTACGTGAAGCAAATACATGGCTAGATACAACAGACGAAGCGCTTGATCAAGTAGGAGGAGCATTAAAACGTGTAAAGGAGCTTATTGTACAAGCTGCTAACGATACAAATACCGCTGATGATCGTCAAAAGATCAATGCGGAAATGCAACAAATTAAAGGGCAATTGCGTGATATCGCCAATACAAAAGTGGGCGAAAACTATATCTTTTCAGGCACGCATACAAATCAGCCGCTTTATACTGATGTAACAGGACCGCAAAACCCAGGAATTACTACTGGAGGACAGAAGCCGATTGAAATCAACGTATTTGATGGTATCTCAATGAATATTAATACTCCGGGTGCAGATTTGTTTGGGAAAATTGATGGATTTATGACTGAAGTAACAACACTTTTACAAAGTGGTGCAACAGGTGAGAAGATTAGCGATGCACTTGGTTTAGAAGTAACAAATGGTACTAAGAAAATTCCTGGTTTAGATAGTATTTATGAAAATACATTGACTTTAAGAGCAGATGTTGGAGCTCGTCAAAATCGTGTAGAGATGATGGAAAATCGACTAAGTCTTCAAGAAGTTAATGTAACAAAACAACTATCTAAAAATGAAGACACAGACTATGCTAAGACGATTACAGATATGGTTACACAGGAATCTATACACCAAGCCGCTCTATCTGTAGGAGCAAAGATCATTCAGCAAACTTTAGTAGATTTTATCCGATAAAATCTACTAAGGTTCTGCCCCGAAAGCGAAGCGTCAGGGGCAAACGCGAAGCGAAAGGTTCTGCCTCGAAAGCGAAGCGTCAAGGGCAAACTTTATAATGAATAACAGAGCGTTTGGACAATATGTTCAGACGCTTTTCTTGAAAGGAGAATTGTAAATGAGACTTCCACAAATTCAAATACAGACAACTGATGCAAAAATAGAACTTGAAATTACCAAGCCACAACAGCATATTGAACAGCCGAGAGCTACTCAATCTATTGAACAACCAGCAGCTATCTTAGAGATTCATACAACCAGAGGCGTTTTACAAATCGACTCTTCTCAAGCAAGACGAGATATAGGAATGATAGGTCCTTTGGAATCAAGTGCAAACTACGCTGAAGAAGGTAGACAAGGGGCACTTGACGGGATGGCACGTAGAGCAAGTGAAGGACGTCAATTAATGGAGAATGCAGGTAAAGGACAAGGACGTGCGACTATTCAAAATATCACAAAACAAAACCATGGTCCTCATCGTGTGCCATTCAATATCAAATTTGTACCTTCAGTAGGCTCTGTTAAAATCGATTACACACCAGGTACTACAGACATCAATATTGAGAAAAGAGCCCCAATTATTGACGTAAAGGTGAACAAACCTATTCACGACTACACACCTGGTAAAGTAACTAGTACAATGGTACAAAGACCAGATGTTAACATCGACGTCGTCATTTAAAGGAGCGCATGAAAGAATGAAAATAGCTACTAAATTTTTAGGTGAAATCGAAATTGTAGAACAAGATATCCTTACATTTGAGCAAGGTTTATTAGGTTTGGAAGATTACAAAAAGTTTGTGTTACTACCTATAGATGCAAACCTTCCATTATTATTACTCCAATCAGTTGATCAAATAGAAATAGGCTTTATAATAGCCTATCCATTTGCCTTCAAAAAAGATTATAGCTTTGATATTAGTGACGAGGATCGTGAACAACTACAAATTGAAAAAGAAGAGAATGTTCTTACATACACTATCGTTACGATGAAGGAAACATTGCAGGATTCTACTATTAATTTGCTAGCACCTATAATTATTAACATGGATAAAAAACTAGGTAAACAAATTGTCCTCCAAGATAATAAGTCCTATCCACTACGCTACCCAATGCAAACATTGGAAGGAAGTGCGGAATAATGCTAGTGCTCTCACGTAAAAAAGATGAATCTATTATGATAGGTGATCAAATAGAAATTAAAATATTAGCAGTGGATGGCGAACAAATTAAAATCGGCATTGTTGCACCAAAAACAGTGAAAGTACATCGCTCCGAAGTTTTTGAAGCTATCCAAGCACAAAATAAGGAAGCTTTATCAGCCTCATCAAGCTTCTTAGAACAGCTAAAGAAAAAATAAAGACTATGTGTTTTAGTTTTAATTTTAAACAAGTAATCAATTACATAAAAAAATTAAAAAATTTTTTAAAAAACTATTAAACATTTCCAACTACTAACGATATATATAGTGTAGGACGCAGGAAGTACATACATACTACCTAATCCGAAATTCCACACGGATGTGGAATAACAAAACAAACATTCAAGGAGGAATTCCAAATGAGAATTCAACACAACATTTCAGCTTTAAACACACACCGTAACCTTGCTTTCAACAACACAGAGGCTTCTAAAAACCTTGAGAAGTTATCTTCAGGTTACAAAATCAACCGTGCTGGCGATGACGCTGCTGGTTTAGCAATTTCTGAGAAAATGCGCGGACAAATCCGTGGTCTTGATATGGCGACTAAAAACTCTCAAGACTCAATCTCTTTAATCCAAACAGCTGAGGGTGCACTAAACGAAACACATGCAATCCTACAACGTATGCGTGAATTAGCAGTACAATCTCGTAACGATACAAACGATGAAGCAACATTTGACCGTTCTAATTTAAATGATGAGCTTACTCAATTAAAAGCAGAAATTACACGTATTGCTGGCCAAACAGAGTTTAACAATAAGAACTTATTAAATGGTAGCTTATCTGGTGCTGGTAAAGGATTAGTATTCCAAGTTGGAGCCAACAAAGGTCAAACAGTAAGCTTACAAATTGCCAATATGGATGCAAAAGCATTAAAAGTAGATGGCGTTAAAATTGACACTGGAAAAGCTGCATCAGATGCAATTGCAACAATCAATACTGCTATAAATGAAGTATCGAAGACACGCTCTGGTCTAGGTGCAATGCAAAACCGTTTAGAACATACAATCAATAACTTAGGTGCAGCTTCAGAAAACTTGACAGCAGCTGAATCACGTATTCGCGATACAGATATGGCGAAAGAAATGATGGGCTTCACAAAGAATAACATCTTAATGCAAGCAGCACAATCGATGCTAGCACAAGCAAACCAACAGCCACAAGGTGTACTTCAGTTATTACGTTAATTTGAAGTAATTGAGACTTATCTCAAGAATCATAAAGATGGATTCTTTGAGATAAGTCTTTTTTATTAAGGTATCTAAAAGAAATATAAAAAAGACCTAACTTACACTAGAGGTGAAAAAGGATAATGTTTGAATTAGAATATGAAAATACAAAGAGTAATTTACCTACTCTAAAAGTTAATAATGTTTACTTACATAGTAAGTATAACCCAGTGCGAGAAGCAGAAACATATATATTAAAAAATTTCAAACCTGCACGTTTACAAATATTAATAGGTTATGGAAATGGATATATATTTGAAGCACTCAAAAGCAAAATATCAACAGATGATAAAATTTTAGTCATTGAACCAATAGATGCTATAAAAAATTTAAATATTGATATACACTATACTACCCAAGATGAATTGAAAAAATATTTTGATAAAAATATAACTGTAGTAGATCGAATTAATATGATCGTTTCAAATAATTATGATGTAGTTGTTCCCCAACAAGTAATGGAAATTTTAGAAGTGTTAAATGAAAAAATAAAAAGCAATCAAATTATTGAAAACACATTAAAAAGATTTTCGTTATCTTGGGATGAAAATTATGTGAAAAGTTTAAAGTATGGTAGAGTAGATTATTCAATTGAAAAACTTATAAATAAATATAATCAGCCAGTAGTAGTTGCTTCAAGTGGCCCATCTTTAATGAAACAACTCCCTTTATTAAAGGAATTTAAAGATAAAATTATTATTATTGCATCTGGATCGACAATTAATTCATTATTAGCACATGATATAGAGCCAGATTATGTTGTATCTATAGATGGAGTTAAAGAGAATTTTAACCATTATAAAAACATAAAAGAGAATAATATTACTTTAATTTATTGTCCATTGAATTATTTTGCAATTCGAGAAAAATTTCAAAAAGCGTACTACTTTATTCAATATGCTGAACATCAGATAATAGATCACTATTCAAAATATACAGGGGATAATATAGGGATTTTACAAGGTGGAGGTTCAGTCGCGAACGCAGCATTAAATCTTGCATTTTTTATGACTGATGCTCCAGTTGCATTAATAGGACAGGATTTGGCGTATACAGGAGGTTACTCACATTCTACACATAACTTAAATAATAAAAAATTGGATGAAGAGTCCATGAATAAAGAAATTATAAAAAGAGAAGGGTATTATGGTGATGAAGTATTAACCAATTTTGCTTTTCTTCAAATGAAAGATAGCTTTAACAGTATTATACAAAATTATCAAGTGAAAGATAGAGTATATAACTGTACTGAAGGTGGGTTAAAGATCGAAGAAATAAACCAGCTTTCGTTCTACGAATTTTTAAAAAAATATACAAATACTCAAATCGAACGCGAAGAAGAGAGATGTCAAATTAAGTATTCTATGGATAAGTTGTCTTCTTTATTAAACGAAGATATATTAAATATAAAAGAGTTAATAGCATTACTAGAACAATCGATCAAAACTTTATATAAAGATAAATCTAGTAAAAGGTATAGTGAAAAAGTATTGAAAAAATTGGTGAAAATGGATAATAAAACAGAAGTGTTAATAAAAAAACTAGGATTAGAAAGGGCTTTTAGTTTTATTAATCTTAATGCTGTTAAATACTATGCTGTTGATGAAAAAGAAAATGAAGAAGTTCAATTCCAAAAATCGTTCAAACAAAGTAGCTATTTATATGAAGAAATGTTAGAAGCTACGAAACGAACATTATTTTATTATGAAGAAGAAGTAAAGGAGTTAAGCAAATGAATAAAGAAAACATGGAATTAATGGAAAGCTATAATAACTATTTGTCAAAATTACAACCTGGAGTTATAGCTGTTATTAAAAGCATTCGTAATGAGAACTTTAATAAAGCAGTGGACAATCTATTAAATTTAGTAGAAGGGCTAACTTGGTTAGCAGCAGTCAATAATCATTTGCAAAATTTGGGTCTAGTAAAGTCAATTGATATAAACAAATTGAATGAAATCAATCAAGAATTGGTAAATTCTATTACAGATAAAGATTCGTACTTATGTGCTGATATTTTGGAATATGGATTATTAGACTTTTTATTAGAAATAGAAGAAAAGGTCACAGATAGTAATTAAGATAAATATATATTATTTTAGATTAAAAAGGATAGTATGAAAATGAGGGTAAGACTGAAATGAGACTTATCTTAATACTCGAATATTTAACGGAATATAAAAGAAAAGAAGGAGAATGTGAAAATACGTGTTGTGCTTGGTGGATGTAAGTTACAGTAGATAAAAATACTTGTAAAAATTACCGTTAAAATCCGTAAAAATATTAGCAGTGTCAACAATCATATTTATAGAGAGAGTGAATAAGATTATGAACTATATTTCTATTGGTAATCGTAAAATTGGGTATGATTTCCCCCCTGTGGTCATTGCTGAAATTGGAATTAACCATGAAGGCTCTTTAGAAGTAGCAAAAAAAATGGTGGATGCAGCATGTGAGGCAGGAGCAGAAATTATTAAGCACCAAACTCACATTATAGAAGACGAGATGAGTAAAGAAGCAAAACATATAATCCCAGGAAATGCTGATGTATCAATATATGAAATAATGGAACGTTGTGCTTTAAATGAAGAAGATGAGGTGGAATTAAAAAATTATGTTGAGGAAAAAGGAATGATTTTTATTAGTACACCTTTTTCTCGAGCAGCAGCAGATCGTCTTGAAAAAATGGGAGTGATTGGTTACAAAATTGGTTCTGGTGAATGTAATAATTATCCTCTAATTGAACATATTGCCTCATTTAGAAAGCCAATCATTGTATCAACAGGAATGAATGATATTGAAAGTATACATAGAACAGTAAAAATATTAGAAAGTAATAATGTACCATATGCTCTTTTACACTGTACAAATGTTTACCCAACTCCACCTGAATTAGTTAGATTAGGTGGAATGCAACAACTTCAAAAGGAATTTCCAAATGCTGTTATAGGTTTATCAGATCACACTCTTAATAATAATGCATGCTTGGCTGCTACTGCTTTAGGTGCATGTATACTAGAGAGACATTTTACTGATAGTAAGGACAGATCTGGTCCAGATATCGAATGTTCAATGGCACCGAATGAACTAAGGGATTTAATTAGTGGAAGCAAGGAAATTGCTAAAATGCGTGGAGGGACAAAGGTAGCGATACCAGAGGAAAAAGTCACAATTGATTTTGCATTTGCTACCGTTGTTTCTACTAAACCGATAGTAAAAGGTGAACGGTTTACAAAGGATAATATATGGGTGAAAAGACCTGGAACTGGTGAAATTAAAGCGGAAAAATATGGTGAGATAATTGGAAAAGTAGCTACGATAGATATTTCAGAAGATACTCATATTGATTGGAGTATGATTGAATGAAAAGAATTGTCTTTCTAACAGGTACTCGTGCTGATTATGGGAAAATAAAAGCCTTAATGCAAGCTCTGGAAAAAAATAGTATGTTTGAATTGCAAGTTTTTGTAACAGGTATGCATATGCTTTCTAAATATGGCTCTACTTATAAGGAAATTGTAAAGGATGGATTTCCTCATATATATCAATTTGTAAATACCCGTGATAATCAAAGCATGGATATAACTTTAAGTAACACAATAATAGGGTTTAGTAATTATATAGAGGAATTTAAACCTGATTTAATTGTTGTACATGGTGATCGAGTTGAAGCATTAGCTGGAGCGATAGTTGGAGCTTTTAATAACATTCGAGTAGCGCATATAGAAGGTGGCGAAATATCTGGAACAATTGATGAATCAATTCGTCATGCTATTACAAAATTCGCTCATTTCCATTTTGTGGCAAATGAACAGGCCGCCAAGCATGTGTTTCAATTGGGTGAAAATCCAAATACTATATTTGAGGTAGGGTCTCCAGATGTTGATGTAATGCATGCCGATAACTTGCCTTCAATTATATTAGCGAAGTCACGATATGAAATTAATTTTGAAAAGTATCATATAGTAATGTTTCATCCTGTTACAACTGAAATGGAGTCTATCCAAATACAAGCTGAGGAATTAGTATCGGCTATAAAAAAATGTAAAGATAATTTTATAGTAATTTATCCGAATAATGATGAAGGAAGTAGCAAGATATTTGATGCATATGAAAAATTAAAGGATTGTAATTATGTGAAAATTTTCCCTTCTATTCGATTTGAGTATTTTTTAACACTGTTAAAAAATGCTGAAAGTATTATAGGAAACTCAAGTGCAGGTATTCGAGAAGCAGGAGTTTTTGCAACACCTGCAATTGATATTGGTAATCGACAAAAAGGGCGATATTCTTTAAGTACAATGCCACATATTGTACATGTTGAAGCTAAATCTGAGAAAATTATAGAGGCAATAAATATTGTAAGAAATATGAAACTCGATCCACAATCATTATTTGGGGACGGAAAAAGTGTGGAAAAAATTATGCGAACGCTAAGCGATTACAGATTATGGGAAACATCTGTTCAAAAGCAATTTATCCCCATTATAGAGGTGTAAAATGTATAAGGGAAAGACAGTTCTAGGTATTATTCCTGCTAGAGGAGGAAGTAAAGGTATACCTTACAAAAATATACTAGAAATAATAGATAAACCTTTAATTGCCTATACGATAGAAAGTGCATTAGCATCAAAGTATTTGGATGAGGTTATAGTGTCGACAGATTGCAAAAAAATTGCTGAAGTAAGTATCCGGTATGGTGCTAAAATTCCTTTTTTGAGACCAAAGCATTTAGCTACCGATAAAGCAAAAACTATTGATGCGATCTTACATACAATAAATAAATTAGAAGAAAACTTTGATTATATTGTGCTTTTACAGCCGACGCAACCTCTACGAAAAACAAGGCATATTGATGAAGCTATAGAAATAATAATTGATAATTCGTATAAAAGTCTATTAAGTGTTACAAAAGTTAATGAACATCCGATATTAATGAGAACAATTGAAGAAGACAATAAACTAGTACCTATAATTAATGTAAACAGTACTGTTCGTCGTCAAGATTTTAAAGATGTATTTATTGTGGATGGCTCAATTTATATTAATGATTCAAAGACTTTGTCTCCCACGACTAGTTTAAATGATAATGAATATGCTTATGTAATGGATGAGATAGTAATAGATATTGACGATTATAGTGATGTTCAAAAACTCAAAGAAATTTTAAAAAAGGAAAATAATAAAAAAAAGTGATCAATTATTAAAAGGAGTAGGATCTGAAAATATATTGATGGGAAAATTTCTATAATCTTACCATGAAAACAGATTTAATATAATATGTTAGGATTCTGGTTGAATCCAAAGATCCTGAAATGCAGATATTTAGCTACTTGCTTGAATGTATTAACTATGAATAGATTATCACTATATTCTAAGAATAGACTGTAATAAATTTGATAAGGAAAGTATGTGTTGGAATGGAATTATTGGTAATTGGTATTGATGCAGTATCTCCTAATTTAGTTTTCGAAAACTTAGATGATTATCCAAATATTAGGGATTTGGTTAGCGATGGAGTATCAGGTGAGTATAATGGATATGTTTATGGTTATGGTTCACATGATAATTGGATTAGTATGTATACTGGTGTTTCACCACATACACATAAAGTCATCAAAGGAAGATATTCGGTGACTGAAGAATACCCTATGCCAAAACATTACGAAAAGTTTTCCCCTCTTTGGAAAATACTTAATGAAAATGGATATAAAGTTGGATTTTGGAAAGGTCTTGCAACAACTCCTCCTGTAGAAATAGATGGGTATATGGTTAGTGGAGAACCATTATTAGAAAAAGTTAATGAATTACCTGATTATGCTAGTATATTACCAGTAGTTTGTTCTAAAGATAAATTTATTAAAGATGACTTCTTTGGAGACTTAACAAATTTCCCTAGTCCGAAGACACCTGAAAGATTTGGAGAAACATGGGGAAGTATAGAGGAGAATCCTGAGAAATTAGAAGAGTTATTAATTGATGGATACTTTAAAGAAGGATTAGAGTATCATAAAAAAACATTAGAGCAGGCATATATTAATATTGAAAGAGTTTATAAAAAGAAAGAAGTAGATGTATTTTGGTTCTATAATTCTGTATTTGATTATGTTGGACACTTTCAGACTCATGATAAAGATGGAACATTAATGCGAGAATGTATTAAACATGTAGATATTTTCATTGGGAAAATGAAAAATTTAATGAAACCCAAAAATATTATTTTTTTATCAGATCATGGACAAAAAGCTATAGTGGATTTTTTCCCTAATTGCTCCATTGATACAAGAAAACGAGCATTTGGATTAAGTGATAATTGTATTTTTAGTAAAAATCATATTGTAATGAAAGGAAGAAATCCTGGTTTATTGACGGGGTTACATTCACTTAAAGCTACAGCTATTTTTAAAGGAGAAAATATTAAGAAAAATGAATCATTAGCTGAAATGAGAACTTTAGATATTTATCCTACAATTTTAGATATTTTAGGGATAGAAATTCCAAAGGAAAAAGAAGGATATATTCTCCCGATTGTTAAAAATGGTAATGAAAAAAATATTTCTTATAAGTTTCCTAATGAAATAAAGAAAAGAATAGTATTACTATTGCAAACTTGTGAAGTAAGTGTATTTAATTCATTTATCAATGAATATTCAATAAAAAATAGATTCAACGAAATTCATGTTATGATTTTGCCAGAATATAAAGAAGTTTTTAAAATAAATAAACAAGTAAAAAAGGTCCTCTTATTAGGCGAGGAAATTAATAAAAACAATTATGATGAGATATTAATAGCATATAATGATAATCAAAATAAGGAGAAAAAAATTCTCCCTATAAAAATGAAAGATGAATAATAATAAAGAAAATTAGCAATGGTATGATTTGTAGAAAATAGTTAGGAGTTAGTTATTAAATGTATAAAAATGAAGCTTATTGGAATGATTTTTATTCTGAAAATAAGGAATTAAGAAATGCATCTAAGTTTTGTCAAAGTAACTATCTTTCGATTTATAATCCAGAAGATTATTTGGTGTTAGAATTAGGGTGTGGTAATGGAGCAGATAGTTTTTTCTTTGCAAATAAGGGATTTGAAGTCATCGCTGTGGATGGTTCTAATACTGCAATCACAAATAACAAAGCATTGTCTAATAACTTTGTGAATTTCATATGGGAAAATCTTAGTGATGAAAAAGCAGTGAAGAATTTGTTTTCTTTCGTAAATGAGAAAGCGATTCAAGATAAAAAAAAGGTATTAATTTATACTCGTTTTTTCTTACATGCTATTCCTGATGAAGTAGAGGATTTATTATTTTCTACAATTATTAATGAATTAAAAGTACCTTTTAATTTCGTCAGTGAGTTTAGAGTAAAGGAAGATAAAGATTTATATAAAATTTATGACAACCATTATAGAAGATATGTTGACACAAATAAGTTAATAAAAAAAATTATTCAAATTGGATATGAAATAGTTAAATTTGAGAAAAGTAGAGGGTTGTCACCATATAAAAATGAAGATCCATTTATTGCAAGATTTACTCTGCAAAAATATGAAGGTTAATTTATTAGGAAGTTAATGGGAATGAAAAAATACTAAAAGTTGAAAATTTCATGAAGACTATTAAAAGGCGGAGAAGATACATGATTGCTTTAGGTTCAATGGAAGATTTTCAAAAGCTTCCCGTAAAAATAGAATTATGTAATACAAAATGTTTTTTAGTGCGTGTAGATGATGAATATAAACTGCTTTCTTCAATTTGCCCGCATCAATCAGGTGAAATAAAATTATTAGATGATGAGCACTGCTTTAAATGTGAAGTGCATCATTGGACGTTTGATCTAAATGGAAAATCAAAAAATATAAAGTCAATGCAAATGCTGGAATATCCAGTAATAGTTCAGGATGGACAATTATATGTAGACTTACATATTCATAATACAAGTGAAAAGGTTCAAAGAAAAACAAATAAATTACCAATTATCAAGCTACATGCACATGCATGTATAGAAGTGAAATTAGATGATTTTACACTAATTTGTGATCCATGGATAGAAGGAAATGCTTTTTTAGGCGCATGGATACATTATCCAGAACCGATTGTGAAAGTAACTGATCTACAGCCAAATGCAATTTGGATTTCTCACGAACATTCTGATCATTTTCATGAACCAACATTAAAAAAATTTGATAAAACAATTCCAGTATATGTCCCTCATTTCCCTAATTGTAGAATGGAACAAAAGTTAGAGGAGTTAGGATTTGAAAACATTATTTCAGTTCGCTTTGGAGAGCCAGTACAACTTGCAGAGCATTTTAAAATTACTACATATGAACCAGCAAGCCTTTGGAATGATGCACTTGTTTTAATCGAAGCTGGAGATTTTCGAATTTTAAATTTAAATGATACGGGTATTAATCGAACAATTGCAAAGGAAATTGGTACAGTAGATATGGTTGCTTCTAGCTTCTCACCAGGTGCTTCTGGCTACCCGTTAACATGGTCACATTTGAGTGATGAAGAAAAACGAACAAAAATGAAAAGTGCCAAAATCGGTATATTAAAAATGATTGAGCAGAGTATAGAAATATATAAAGCAAAGTATTTTTTGCCATTCGCTAGTTATTTTTCATTATGGTATAAGGAGCATTTGAAATATATTGATTTACTTGAAAAAAACACAGTGCTGAATGTGTGCGATTACTTTGAAAATTCTGATGTGAAAGTAATTGATTTGTTGCCTGGTGATGAATGGCATATCGCGTCTAATCAGCTTGTTAAGCAACAAAGGGATGCAAAAATTTTTGATAAACAGTATATATTAAATTATATTAAGTCACAAGATTTTTCATATGCTTTTAATGAGGTAGCACCTATTGCAACCGAAGTAACACATGAGATGATGGAAAAATACTTTTTAAATCTTAATAATATACCTGAAATGATTTTTTGCGAGGATGTCACGGTACAGGTGAATGCATACGGAGCTAAGATAAAAACAGTTTGTTTTGAGGTGAAAAGCGGTCATCTCAGTATTGTAGAGAAGTTAGAACAGCCAAATATTACATTTAATGTGCCGGAGCATATTTTACATTATGTTATTGCCGAAAATGAATCTTGGGATGAACCAATTATTGGTTATTGGTGTAATTTTAGTAGAAGTCCAGACGTGTATCATGCTGATTTTTGGCGATTACTACAAGCTCCCTACTATAAAAAGCAAGTAGATATGACATCAGATTCTAATTCATACAATATTACATTAGAAAGTAATGTAGCAAGTTTACTTGAAGTATACGGAGAAGAGGCAGAGAGAATTTTAGGACGTTATGGTCTTTATTGTATAGCATGTCTGTATGCGCCTTATGAAAATATTAAAAATGCAGCTCAAATTCATGGATTATCTGAAGAAAAGCAACAAAGATTAGTGAAGGAGTTAAATCGTTGTTTAGTAGAGTAATGAATGGATGAATGATGATAGAATATCAAAACAGTAATTCTGTAGTTGTTGTGGGATTGCTGTTTTTTTATTGAAACTAAAAACATTATTTTTACAATTCAATACAAACTAACCTAGAATTTTATTTTTTCTATCCGATATTATTAATAATGGTATTTGTATTAGATTCAAGGAGGATGAAAATATGCGTATTTCAGGAAATGCAGATTTAGGTGTAACAACTTTTAATAAATCAATTTCTCCAAACATACAAGCTGTAGAACAAGTGGTGAAGCAAGGAAGCGATACTACAATGAAAAGTGCTACACCTGATATCGAACAAATGCAGCAACTAAACAATGATGAGGAAGTAAAAGTAAAGGTACAAGAAGTTGTTGAAAAAATGAATAAAATGTTCGAAGTGAATAATAGTGCTGCAAAGTTTAAGTACCATGAAGGCTTAAAGACCTACTATGTAACCGTAGTTAATCGTGACACAGAAGAGGTAATTAAAGAGATTCCGCCAAAAAAGCTACTAGATGCTTTTTATGAAATGCAAAAGTTATTTGGGATGATTGTAGACGAAAAAATATAAGTATACTTAGGAGGAAGAAGATATGGTAACGCGAATTGGCGGTTTAGCCTCAGGAATGGATATTGATGCATTAGTAAATAAATTAATGACTGCTGAAAGATCACCGTTAAATAAGTTATTACAAAATAAACAAAGATACGAATGGCAGCGTGATGCATATCGTGATGTAAATAAAAAGTTAAAAGCATTTGATACTTATATAGCAGATAATTTTGTAGTAAAAAACTTAAATTCAAAAACTGCTTCTAGCTCAAATTCAGACCTAGTGTCAGCTGTTGCCACAAGTAAAGCAGGTGGTACGCTTTCAATAGAAGGTGTTTCACAATTAGCTGAGGCTGCTCGTATTACAGGTGGACAAATTAATGCTACTGGTTCAACGCAAATGAGCAAGTTAGCTAGTGGTCCAATTACATTAAAAGCTCCTAATGGTAAAGAGATAGAAATCGATATTACACCTGATATGACAGTTAATGATTTTGTAGAGCAAGTAAATAAAAAGAATGCTGGTGTAACGGCAGTATTTGAAAATGGACGATTCTCCTTCACAGCTAAAGATACTGGTAAAGGAAAAATTGAAATAACTGGGAATGTAGCAGATATGAATATCTCTGGCCAAGACATGTCCAAGGAGGGTAAAAATGCTATTTTCCAAATAAATGGTATCGCAACAGAACGTTCATCAAATACCTTCTCATTTAATGGATATAATATTACATTAAAATCTAAATTTAATGAATCAACAACCCAAATTGGATTTAATGAGGCTGCTCAGGAAAATTTAACAAATGCAAAGACAAACTTAGAGGATCTATATAATAAACTTGCGACTAAATATCGTGTAACTTTTAATATTGGTGATAATTATGATACGCAATTTAACGCAATTATGAATGAAATTGAAACAGAGACTACAAGTCGTCAGGCAAAGGTAGATAGTGCTAAGTCAGCGTTGGATACTTCTAGAAATGTACCAAGTGCGGCAGTTCAAGCATTATCTGATGATGCGAAAAAATTTATTAATTCATTAAGCGAAAAGCAAAAAGTTGCACTAGCAGCGAAGGATTTCTCGAAGGATAGTTTAGAGGACTTAGGCTTAACACAGGAGCAAATGGATACATTCCAAGCTTTATCTAAAGATGATAAAGCTGCAATTGATGCATTAAGTAAAGAGGAGTTAACGCAAACAGCAGGAAAAGTGTACGATGCTTTATCGGCTGATACGAAAAAAGCTTTATTAAGCAGTAAATCGTTAGCAGAATTAAAGGCTGATACAACACTCTCTCAAGCAGATCAAGATATTCTCGCTCATTTGACAGAGGAGGATTATAAGGCAATTAAGGATGTTGGTACAAAGACGGGGGAATTAGCTTTAGCTAATACTGAATTGGCTGATGCTAACAGTGATAAAGCAAATTTAACTGGAATGAAAAACACGTATGATGATGCAAAGAACACGGTTGATAATGCTGCTCAACCACCAGCAGATACTGTAACAACTACCCCTGTTAAATTAACATCTACTACAAACGTAGATGAAATGATGGATAAAATTAAAGAATTTGTAAATACGTACAACGGTTTGATTAAAGATTTTAAAGATCAAACAACTCAAACAAAGTATCGTGACTATGCACCTTTAACACCAGAGCAAAAAGAATCTATGAAAGAAAATGAAATTAAGCTTTGGGAAGAAAAAGCAAAGAGTGGTTTACTTCGTAGCGATTCACTTCTTCGTAACGGACTTTCTAAAATGCGCTCGCTCGTTTATGAACCAGTTCCAGGGCTTGAAGACTCGAAGTTCAACACTTTATTCAGCATTGGAATTACGACAACGAAAAATTACAATGATGGTGGTACGTTAGAAATCGACGAGAAAAAATTGCGTAAAGCGTTAGAGGAAGATCCAGATGCAGTAGCGAACCTATTTAGAAACGATAGTGGTAAAGAAAAAGATGTTACAAAAGATGGTAAAGTTGTTGATACACGCGGCTATCTTGCAAATCTGCGTAGCTCAATGAAAGAGTTTGAAGTCTCGATTGAGCAAAAAGCTGGTCGTTCCTCAATGACAGACTCTCAGTATACACTAGGAAAAAATCTACGAGATGTAGATACACGCATTTCTACATGGCAAGACAAGCTGAAAAACGTAGAAGCACGTTATTGGAAACAATTCACAGCAATGGAGCAAGCAATCAATAAAGCAAACCAGCAATCTAGTCAGTTAATGAAAGGATAACGTTTTTGTGATGTTTCTAATTAGCAAAGTAGGAGAATATTATGCAACTAATAGATCAACTATTACAGGTATCAGCTAATTTCTTTAAGCTTTTAAGCGATATTCCAAATGGTGAAGAGCGTGATGAATACATTGACAAAATTAATAGGATGTTGGACAAGCGTGGAACTATTATTGAAGGTTTGGCTCAAGAAGGCTTTCAATTCGACGAACAGAATCGCATTCATCAAACGTTACTTGAATTAGATAATGGGATAAAGGAACGAATGGCTGCTGTCATGAGCGCCGTAAAGCAAGATATGGCAAACCTACAAAAAACGAAAAAAAGTGAAGGACAATACTTCAATCCATATTCGAATGTTCGTGTGATGGATGGCATGTATTATGACAAAAAGAATTAATAATTACCTATTAGCTTTTCTTCGTAAAATGGTTTAAACTAGTAAAAAAGTAACCTTTCAAAGGAGTTGTCCTTTATTGGCAGCAAATTTAACAGCACAAAATGCATATAAACAAAATAGTGTTACCACTGCTTCCCCTGGCGAGCTTACTTTAATGCTTTATAATGGATGTTTAAAGTTCTTGCATAAAGCAAAACATGCGATTCAAGAAAAAAATGTCGAGGAAAAAAATACAAATCTAATAAAAGCTCAGGCGATTATTAGTGAGCTTATGGCGACATTAAATATGGATATCGAAATATCAAAAAATATGTTTGCTCTCTATGAATATATGAATCGTCATTTAGTCGAGGCAAATATTCAAAATGATATCGCTATTATTGAAGAAGTTGAGGGATTAGTGACGGAATTCCGTGATACATGGAAGGAAGTTATTCGCATCAATCGACAGCAACAATTCGGTCAGGGAAACACTGGACAAATTTAGACAAAATAAGAGGCCATCTATGATGGTCTCTTTTCTTTGCGAGATAAATGAGACATGCCATTTATATCATACAAAAGGGCACCATTTAAATAGTTAAAAAATAGGTCTTTAATCGGTGGGATATGTTACTTATTCCCTCTAGATGAAAAACATTCATCGTGTCATAATCAACTAAATAGATGTTTAGAATAGTATTGGGGTGGGTAGATGAAATTTAAACGCCAAGAAGGCTTTCGATTTAAATTCGATGAGCCTGTTAAAATGACTTTTGCAATATATGAGGATGGTAGAGTCAATCAATCACAAACGGCAATGGCTGTCTTGCTTGATATTAGTCCACGAGGTATAAAGATGTTTACTGAAGTGGATTTAGGTGTCAATCCTCCTCCTTTGGATTTACGCTTTGTTCTTGATACAAGAGAGGTACGAGCTTATGGTGAAATCATTTGGAGTCGTTCTTTTGGCAATGGCAAGCAGTATGGCGTAAATTTCAATGATCAAGAAGCCGTTGAAGATTTGATTGTTGAAGAGTTGAAATTGCGCCGAAGAAAAGAAGCTGATGAGGCAAAACTAAATAACATTCATTTATAAAGTGAAACATTCATCAGTGGGGGATTTTGTTCATCCCTGTTTTCGCTGATACTGCCCATTTAATGAGGAAAAAATTTTTTTGTGAAAAAAAGAATTATTTTAGAGGAATTTCGCACACTTGTGTAGAAATATAAAGTATAGCAGTTATAAAGGAGGAGTTTACATGTTAAACTTTAACATTCGTGGTGAAAATATTGAGGTAACTCCAGCTATTCGAGAGTATGTTGAGAACAAAATCGAGAAAGTTGAGCGCTATTTTAACGAAGATGTTAACGCCAACGCTAACGTAAATTTAAAGGTTTATAATGACAAGCAAACTAAAGTGGAAGTTACAATTCCAATGAAGAACTTAACTCTTCGTGCAGAAGAGCGTCATAATGATATGTATGCTGCGATTGACTTAATTGTTGATAAATTAGAACGTCAAATTCGTAAGCATAAAACAAAAGTAAACCGTAAATTCCGTGAGCGCGAAGGTACTGGCCTTTATTTTGCTACCTCTCAAGCAGCAGCTGATGCAGTAACAGAGGAAGAAGAATATTCAATTGTTCGTACAAAGCAATTTGATTTAAAACCGATGGATCAAGAAGAAGCTGTCTTACAAATGAATATGCTAGGACATGATTTCTATATCTTTACAGATGCAGAATCAAACGGCACAAATATTGTCTACAAACGCAAAGACGGTAAATACGGCTTAATTGAAACAACTTAACATTTTAGATAGTGAAAAGAACTCTCGCATTTGCGAGGGTTCTTTTATGATGTAGAAATCAGAAAAAAATTAGGAAGTGTTTTAAATGAAACGAGAAGTATTATTCCCGGAATATTACAAAAAATTTTCTTGTATAGGTGCAGCTTGTGAAGATACTTGTTGTGCAGGGTGGAATGTGAATGTAGATAAAGCGACATTCCAAAAATACCGTAATATTAGGAAGTCTGAATTAAAAGAAGAGTTAAAACAAAATATAACTCGTGAGCGCTCAAATCCTTCAGATTATAGTTATGGAAAAATCAAAATGGACGAAAAAAATAGATGTACAATGTTGACGGAAGATGGTTGGTGTAAAATCCATGCGGAGCTAGGTGAAGAGTATTTATGTCATACTTGTTCAGTATATCCAAGAGCCTATAATGCAGTTGAATCACGGATAGAGAAAAGTTTGACAATCTCTTGTCCAGAGGCTGCACGATTAATTTTACTCGATGAAGAAGGTATAGGATTTATAATTGATGAAGAGCAGTTTAATACAAGTGGATTGATTATCGGAAATGTACCATCAAATGAGCAAAAATATTTTTGGGATTTACGATTATTTACAATCGACATTTTGCAAAATCGAAAGCAATACTTGGAAGATCGATTGATTGTTTTGGGGATGTTTATTCATAAATTATGTGAAATACCAAAGGAAGAGTGGTCAACTCAATTACAGCCATTGATGCATCGTTATAAGAATATTTTAGAGGATAATGGCCAAATAGAATTAGTAAAGAATTTACCACAGAATCTTGCCTTTCAAATGAATATGGCAAAAGATCTTATAAAATATAGATTAACAGGTGGAGTTTCAAGCCAACGATATTTAGAATGTTTAAATGATATGCAAATGGCCTTGAATTTGAACGATAAATCGAATATTGATGAATCAAAAGAATTATATAAAAAACATTACGATAATTATTATTCACCGTTTATGAAAAATCATGAATACATACTTGAGAACTATACAGTGAACTATGTGTTTAGAAATTTATTCCCTTCTAATCAGCCTAATATGTTTGAAAGTTATGTGATGCTAATATTAAATATTTCAATGATTAAGTTACATTTAATAGGTATGGCAGGACAACATAAAGAGTTAACAATTGAACAGGTTATAAAATTAATTCAATCTTATTCCAAAACAATTGAGCACCATTCTGATTATCTTCAAAATGTTCGTAAGATGCTTCAAGAGAGTGGATACTCAACGATGGCTCACATGATTGTATTATTAAAAAGTTAATTTTTGTTAGAATGATTTTCTGATTTTTGAGAAGGTCATTCTTTTTAGGTATGACAATTTGCACCATGTCTATACACAATGGTAAAATGAAAGTTGAGACTATATAGGAAGTGAAAAAATTCATGGTAAACCTATTAAATAAATTATTTGATTTCAATAAACGTGAACTAAAAAAATTAGAAAAAATCGCTGACCAGGTTGAGGGATTCGCTTCTCAAATGGAACAGCTTTCAGATGATCAATTACAAGCGAAAACAGAAGAGTTTAAAAAACGTTATGCCGACGGAGAGCATTTAGATTCGATTCGTGCGGAAGCTTTTGCCGTTTGTCGAGAAGGGTCAAAGCGTGTGTTAGAGATGTACCCATTCCGTGTACAAATTATGGGTGCTGCGGCATTAGATGAAGGTAATATTGCGGAAATGAAAACCGGTGAAGGTAAAACGTTAACGGCTACGATGGCTGTTTACTTAAATGCCATTACTTGTAAAGGCGTACATGTTGTGACAGTCAACGAGTACTTAGCGAGTCGTGATGCTGAGGAAATGGGGCATTTGTATAATTTCTTAGGCTTAACGGTTGGTTTAAACTTAAACAGCCTGTCAAAAGAAGAAAAACGTGCAGCTTATGAAGCTGATATAACGTATAGTACAAACAATGAGCTAGGCTTTGACTATTTACGTGACAATATGGTGCTATATAAAGAGGAACGTGTACAACGTCCGCTACATTATGCGGTAATCGATGAGGTTGACTCGATTTTAATTGATGAAGCGCGTACGCCATTAATTATTTCGGGTCAGGCTGGGAAATCAGCGCAGCTTTATAAACAGTCTAATGCGTTTGTTCGTATGTTAAGTTCAGAAACGGATTACACATATGAAGAGTCGACAAAAGGTGTTACGTTAACAGATGCTGGTGTTGAAAAAGCAGAGAAAGCATTTGGCATTGATAACCTATTTGATTTAACACATGTGCGTTTAAACCATGCGATTAACCAATCGTTAAAGGCGCATGTAAGTATGCATAATGATGTTGATTATGTTGTACAAGAGGGCGAAATCATTATCGTTGACGGCTTTACAGGTCGTTTAATGAAAGGTCGCCGCTACTCAGATGGACTCCATCAGGCAATCGAGGCTAAAGAGGGCGTAGAGATTCAAAATGAATCGATGACGATGGCGACAATTACGTTCCAAAACTACTTCCGTATGTATCAAAAGCTTTCAGGTATGACAGGTACAGCGAAAACAGAGGAAGAGGAATTCCGTAATATTTATAATATGAGTGTTGTGGCGATTCCTACGAATAAGCCAATCGCTCGTGATGACCGTCCAGACTTAATTTTTGCTTCGATGGAAGGGAAATATAAAGCGGTGGCGGCAGATATAGCAGAGCGCCATAAAGCTGGACAACCAGTTCTTGTTGGTACTGTTGCAATTGAAACATCTGAAATTATTTCGAATTTATTGGATAAACATAAAATCCCACATAACGTATTAAACGCGAAAAACCATGAGCGTGAAGCTGAAATTATTGCGAATGCTGGTATGCAGGGTGCAGTAACAATCGCTACGAACATGGCTGGTCGTGGTACGGACATTAAACCTGGAGAAGGTGTAATGGAGCTTGGTGGTTTAGCTGTAATTGGTACGGAGCGTCATGAATCTCGTCGTATCGATAATCAGCTACGTGGTCGTTCTGGTCGTCAAGGGAACCCAGGGATTACTCAATTCTATCTGTCACTAGAAGATGAATTAATGCGTCGTTTTGGCTCTGATAATATGAAGAACATGATGATGAAATTAGGGATGGATGATTCACAGCCACTACAATCTAAAGTTGTTTCAAGAGCAGTAGAATCAGCTCAAAAACGTGTTGAAGGAAATAACTTCGATGCCCGTAAACGTTTATTACAATATGATGATGTTTTACGTCAGCAACGTGAGATTATTTATAAAGAGCGTTACGACGTATTAGAAACAGACAATATGCGTATGCTTGTCGAGTCTATGATTCAAGAAACGATCGACAACGTTGTCGCATTATATACGCAAGGTGAACAAAAAGATTGGCACTTAAAAGCAATCGATGACTATGTCGCAGCAAACCTATTAGATGAAGGCGTTCTGAAGGTGGAAGATTTCCAAGGTAAATCTGTAGAAGAGATTAATCAGCTAATTTCTAACGCTGTCCAAGCACGTTATGATGAAAAAGAAGAACAGCTTACACCAGATCGTATGCGTGAATTTGAAAAGGTTATCTTATTACGTTCAATTGATACGAAGTGGATTGATCATATCGATGCTATGGATCAGCTACGTCAAGGTATCCATCTTCGAGCATATGGTCAAAATGACCCGCTTCGTGAGTATCAACAAGAAGGCTTTGCTATGTTTGAGGATATGGTCGCTTCCATTCGCGAAGATGTAGCAAAATATGCGATGAAGGCAGAAATCCATAATAATTTAGAGCGTGAAGAAGTTGCAAAAGGTCAAGCTGTGAATCCTAAAGAGGATGGCGGTTCAGCTCCAAAAAAGCAACCTGTCCGTAAGGCTGAAAATGTAGGACGTAATGATTTATGTCCATGTGGAAGCGGTAAGAAATTTAAAAACTGCCATGGTGCAGCTCAATAAGTTAACTTCTTTCGGCGGATGTTCAAACATCCGCTGAAAGAAGTTAAAGCCTCCGGCGGATTCGAAAAAGATCATTTTAACTGTATGTTAAAATGGTCTTTTTTTCTATGTTTTAGGATATCTTCACAATTAAAATGGACGATACTCCTGCTGAGAGAAGGCGAACCCTCACACGAAATGAAGAGGAAGGATGTTTCGATCTATAGATCTTCAATCTAAAAATTATTAGATAATTCAGAAAAAAGTATATAATACTACAACAATAGGTAAATAGTTCAATAAAAAGGGTAATGTTTATAACTTTTTTCTGGTTTATTATGAGTATATACGAATAGTTCGAAAGTTTTGAAAACTAAAAGCTGTTTTCTTTGAATAAAGGGGGTGATTCATGTGTAGATATAAAAATCCTCGAGAAAAGTAGTCCTTGCCAGACCTTCTCGAGGAAATACATTGGAGTATACCAATATATTAATTAGTATACTCCTCTTTACTAGAAAAAATAAATACATTTTAAGGAGGATTGACATGCATAGTGATGACATTATGAGTAGTGAAACGATGCTGTATATACCGGAGTATGATGCCCATGGAAACTTGTGTACACGTGTAATAGAAAGGCATTACGAATATATATCAAAATTAGCACCGACAAAATTAATGGATTATAATCTACGTTATTTTGGTTCAAGCTTAAGAGGGGCTTTCGATGGCTCGAAAATGATACTCGGAAAGCTGAATAAAAATCCAATAGTTGTTCATGAACGAAGTAATATTGTATGGTTTCCAAGCAAGTCTTATTTACGACCTGAATGTAAATGGTTTGCTGTCCATCATATTAAGGACTATCAAGCCATGGATAAAAAGAGTACACAAGTAATTTTTATGAACGGCTATGAAATTAATGTGGATCTAAGTGTTAGAGCATTTGAAAACAGAATTCAAAGAGCGTTTTTACTAAAATATAAACTGGAGAAACGAACAAAGAATTTACTAGTACAATATGATCAAGGTAAAGTACAACGTATGGCCAACAACGTTATCTTTGAAGATGAATCTGAAAATGATTGAAATACTATCGTAATTCATACTGTGTTGTAAAAAAGTATGTTTTCCGCCGTAAAAACGTTATAATAAAGAGATACGGGGCTTAAAAAGATGAGGTATAAGTATTTTAAAATCTTTTCTTATAACTGATTTTTGAACTTCTATTATAGATGTTTTTACAAGATTACCCCATTAATAATGTTCGGAGGATTTAATAATGATTGAATTAGCAGATGTACGTAACGCGTTAGACACTTCAGCCAAAAAATTGGCGGATTTCAGGGGGTCTCTTTGACTTAGAAAACAAAGAGGCACGCATTCAGGAATTAGATGAAATGATGCTTGAGCCAGGCTTTTGGGATGATCAGCAAGGCGCACAGGTAATCATTAATGAGGGTAATGGCTTAAAGGCAATTGTTAATGAATATAAAGATTTAGTGGAAACACATGAGAATCTTGATATGACGCTTGAGTTATTGCAAGAAGAGCCAGATGAAGAATTGCAAGAGGAGCTAGGCAATGAATTAGTAGAATTCCAGCAAAAAATGAGCGATTTTGAGCTGCAATTACTATTAAGTGGCCCATATGATCAAAACAATGCGATTTTAGAGCTACACCCAGGAGCAGGTGGTACGGAGTCTCAGGATTGGGGCTCAATGCTGCTTCGTATGTACACACGCTGGGCAGAAAAACGTGGCTTTAAAGTCGAAACAGTTGATTATCTTCCGGGCGATGAAGCAGGTATTAAATCCGTTACATTGTCTATTAAGGGTCATAATGCTTACGGCTATTTGCAAGCAGAAAAAGGTGTCCATCGTTTAGTACGTATTTCACCGTTTGACTCTTCTGGTCGTCGTCATACATCTTTCGTTTCTTGTGATGTTATGCCCGAATTCGATGATAATATTGAAATTGATATTCGTACAGAGGATTTAAAAATTGATACGTATCGTGCAACAGGTGCAGGTGGTCAGCATATTAATACGACAGATTCAGCTGTTCGTATTACGCACATTCCAACTGGTACTGTCGTACAATGTCAGGCAGAACGTTCACAAATTAAAAACCGTGAAAAAGCAATGACGATGTTAAAAGGGAAGCTTTATCAATTAGAGATCGAAAAGCAGCAGGCACAGCTAGATGAAATCCGTGGTGAACAGAAGGAAATCGGCTGGGGCTCACAAATTCGTTCATATGTATTCCATCCATATTCAATGGTGAAAGATCACCGTACAAATGAAGAAACAGGTAATGTAGGAGCAGTGATGGATGGCGATGTAGATCCATTCATTAATGCATATTTACGTTCAAAAATCGGGTAATGAAAGCCCCTCAGAGGCACAGTGATATTGTGCTTTTGAGGGGGTTTTTTAGTTCTGCGAAAAAAACTATTAAAAAGGTGGATGAAACGGGGTGTCTTGGCTAATCTGTTTACGCTCATTCATGTAATGCTTATAGAGCATCGATGCATTGACAAATTGCTTGCTCATCGAAGCATATTGAATAGGCAGTTCAATCTGTTTATTGTTTTTCAGTGTGACGATACAGCCCATTTTACTAGGAACTATATTTGAAATGGCGTGAAGACCAATCCAAATATTGTGGATAGAGTTTGGTGAGTATGTCGGTAGAAAAATACATGGATAACCATAATCATAAGCAACAACGATTGGAAGCTTATGCTGATTACCGAAGAAGCGTTTGGCTGAATGTTTTGCTGCTTCATAGGTTGTCCCTAGTGAAATACAAGATTTTCGTAATATATGCATTGGCTTCCGTGTGACGGTCAGTTCATTATGTTTGTCGATTACCCGTGTGAAAATTTTAGAGTCATACTGAATTGGCTGAAGTAAATAGGTGTTGAAAGACATTAAATATCCATTGACGTAGTTTGCTGACATATATGTAAGCCTCCTTTTTTCTATTTATTATTGAAGTGTAAAACACAAAATTAAATTCAGAAAATATAGATAACGGAGGAAAGCTATTGATATATCAAGCGATTGCTTTGAGGAATTGCTTGAAATAGCACAAGATTAATAGTGAATCGAAGTGATTTTCAGTTCTTTAGCATTGCATTTTAATTTCAATTTTCATATAATTTAGAAAAGGATCGAGGTGAGATCGTTGGATAAATATTATTCGTATACAGATTTTCTAAAAGCCGTTGGTCAGTCAAAAAAAGTTGATGAGGCAGAGAAATTATTAAACGAGATTTATTTAGATTTATTTTTAAATCATATCCAGCGTATGCATCGTGAAGAGCAGCTCATGGTTCTGATAGATAGAGCACTCGATGAAAAAGATGAAAAGGCATTTCATCTATACGCAGCCGAACTAGAAGCTTTACACCAAGTTGCAAGTGAATAATATGACGAACCCGCTCTCCGTTTATTAGAGGGCGGGATTTTTTTGCTAGTTTATTTGCAAGATTGGTGATTGAATATCTTGATATTGTTTAGGTTCTGAGCGGATATGGAGAGAGGTGGAAATCAAAACTTCATGGGATCTGAGCAGTTTTGAGCCTACCTGAGTAGTTCTATCGGCCACCGGATCAGTTTTACATTTAACCAGAGCAGATCTAGGGCCAACCCGATCAGTTTTTCAACCAACCAGAGCAGATCTAGGGCCAACCCAATCAGTTTTTCAACCAACCTGAGCAGATCTAGGGTCAACCCGATTAAATTCTTCATCCCACCTGAGCGTTTCTCCCCTCTAAAGTAATGCATTTACATCGTCCCACCTCGATTAGCTAACATTTGGAAAGGGTAATCTATTTATAGATAGGCTGTTAATCAATTATGCCTCGGCATAATTTTTCGGTACATACGTTCTGTTGAGGTCATCTTAAATATAGCAAACGAAAAAATATTTACAAACATTCGTTCGTTAAATGTTCGAAATTTTAATAGTGCTATGCTAAAATATATGTATCAAATTGGTAGGAAAGGACGGGGACATGTGTGCAAACATTTGATTTACAAGCGCCATATACACCTGGTGGAGATCAGCCACAGGCAATTGCGGAATTAGTGGAGGGTGTACGTGCCGGTAAACGTCATCAAACGTTGCTCGGTGCAACAGGAACAGGAAAAACGTTTACGATTTCTAATGTCATTAAACAGGTAAAAAAACCGACACTTATTATGGCACACAATAAAACATTAGCGGGTCAATTATATAGTGAGTTTAAAGAGTTCTTCCCTAATAATGCTGTTGAATACTTTGTCAGCTACTATGACTACTTTCAGCCAGAGGCATATGTACCGCAGACGGATACATATATCGAGAAAGATTCAAGCATTAATGATGAAATTGATAAGTTACGTCACTCTGCAACATCTGCATTATTCGAGCGTGATGATGTCATTATTATTGCATCCGTGTCCTGTATATATGGTCTAGGTTCTCCAGAAGAATATAGTGAAATGGTCGTGTCAGTGCGGACTGGAATGGAAATTGAACGTAATCAGTTGCTTCGAAAACTGGTCGATGTACAGTATGAGCGTAATGATGTGAGTTTTACACGTGGGACGTTTCGGGTACGTGGCGATGTAGTGGAAATATTCCCTGCATCTCGTGATGAGCATTGTATCCGCGTGGAGTTTTTCGGGGACGAGATCGATCGAATTCGCGAGGTGGATGCGTTAACTGGTGAAATATTAGCGGATCGTGATCATGTAGCTATTTTCCCAGCATCCCACTTCGTTACACGAGAAGAAAAAATGCTAAAGGCCATTGAAAATATTGAAAAAGAGTTGGATGAGCGTTTAGCTCTATTACGTGCAGAGGATAAATTATTAGAGGCACAGCGTTTAGAGCAACGTACTCGATACGATTTAGAAATGATGCGTGAAATGGGCTTTTGCTCTGGTATCGAAAACTACTCGCGTCATTTAACATTGCGTGAAGCGGGGGCAACTCCATATACGCTACTTGACTATTTCCCTGAGGATTTTTTACTTGTTGTCGATGAAAGTCACGTTACTTTACCACAAGTTCGAGGGATGTATAACGGTGACCAAGCACGTAAAGGTGTGCTAGTTGAGCATGGATTCCGTTTGCCATCAGCACTAGATAACCGCCCTTTACGTTTTGAAGAATTTGAGAAACATATACATCAAGCTATTTATGTATCAGCAACACCAGGCCCGTATGAGCTTGAGCATACTCCGGAAATGGTGCAGCAAATTATTCGTCCAACAGGGCTGCTTGATCCACAAATTGACGTACGTCCTATTGAAGGGCAAATTGATGATTTAATCGATGAGATTCAAGGTCGTATTGACCGTAATGAACGAGTCCTAGTTACAACATTGACGAAAAAAATGTCAGAGGATTTATCGGCTTATTTGAAAGAAATGGGCTTAAAGGTGGAGTACTTGCATTCAGAGATTAAGACGCTAGAGCGAATTGAAATTATTCGCGAGCTGCGTAAAGGTACTTACGATGTTCTAATCGGCATTAACTTATTGCGAGAAGGGCTAGATATTCCTGAGGTTTCTCTTGTGGCGATTTTAGATGCTGACAAGGAAGGATTTTTACGTTCAGAGCGTTCATTAATACAAACGATTGGACGTGCTGCTCGTAATGCTAATGGTCATGTCATTATGTACGCAGATAATATGACGGATTCGATGAAAAAGGCGATTGAAGAAACAAAGCGTCGTCGAACACTGCAAATGGCGTATAACGAAGAGCATGGTATTACACCGAAAACGATTGTTAAGAAAATTCCTGATGTTATTCGTGCGACACAGGTGGCAGAGGAAGAAGAGTCTTATGTAACAAAGGCAACAAAAGCAACAAAAGGCAAGAAGCTGACAAAGGCAGAAAGAGAGCAGTTACTTGCTACTCTAGAAGTAGAAATGAAGGAAGCAGCAAAAGCACTCGATTTCGAACGTGCTGCTGAGCTGCGCGATACAATATTTGAATTGAAGTTAGAAGGGTGAATGGCTTGTGAAAAATACTGAAATAGTCGTGCAAGGCGCACGAGCTCATAATTTAAAAAATATCAATGTCACAATTCCACGCGATCAATTAGTCGTGCTAACGGGTTTATCGGGCTCTGGGAAATCATCATTAGCGTTCGATACGATTTATGCCGAGGGGCAGCGTCGTTATGTAGAATCCCTTTCAGCCTATGCCCGTCAATTCCTTGGTCAAATGGATAAACCAGATGTCGATGCAATAGAGGGATTATCTCCTGCAATTTCAATCGATCAAAAAACGACGAGCCGTAACCCGCGTTCTACAGTTGGGACAGTAACGGAAATCTATGATTATTTACGTTTGCTCTATGCGCGTATTGGTAAGCCTATTTGTCCGAATCATGGTGTTGAAATTACTTCCCAAACGATTGAGCAGATGGTCGATCGTTTATTAACTTATCCAGAAAGAACGAAAATGCAGTTACTTGCTCCGATGGTATCAGGGCGTAAAGGAACGCACGTAAAGTTACTGGAAGATTTAAAAAAGCAGGGCTTCGTTCGAGTACGTATTGACGATGAGCTACGTGATTTAGATGATGCGATTGAACTTGATAAAAACAAAAAGCATTCAATAGAAGTAGTCATCGATCGTGTTGTAATGAAGGAAGGTGTCGCGGCACGTCTTAGTGATTCTTTAGAAACAGCATTACGTTTGGCAGATGGGCGTGTACTTGTCGATGTGATGGAGCATGAGGAATTATTATTTAGTGAGCATCATGCTTGTCCATTATGTGGATTTTCAATCGGTGAGCTAGAGCCTCGCATGTTTTCATTTAATAGCCCATTTGGAGCTTGTCCGAGCTGTGATGGTTTAGGCTCGACACAAGAGGTAGATCTTGATTTAGTAGTGCCTGATTGGGATCGTAGTTTATTAGAGCATGCTATAGCACCATGGGAACCAACAAGCTCTCAATATTATCCACAGTTATTAAAGGCAGTATGTGATCATTATGATATCCCGATGGACGTCCCAGTAAAGGATCTTCCGAAAGAAAAGATGGATAAAATTTTATATGGTTCTGGTAAAGATAAAATCCACTTCCATTATGAAAATGAGTTTGGCAATGTGCGAGATCAAATGATTGAATTCGAAGGTGTTGTACGTAATGTGGAGCGCCGTTTTAAGGAGACAACGTCTGATTACGTACGTGAACAAATGGAGAAATATATGGCGCAGCAAGCATGTCCATCTTGTAAAGGTTATCGCTTAAAGCCTGAAACTTTAGCTGTGAAACTAGCAGATAAGCATATTGGTGAGGTCACACAGTATTCGATTCAGGAAGCAGATACATTTTTCAAAGAGCTGGATTTATCAGAAAAAGATATGAAAATTGCTCGACTTGTTTTACGTGAAATTGAAGAACGACTTGGCTTCCTTGTCAATGTAGGGTTAGATTATTTAACGTTAAGTCGAGCAGCGGGAACACTTTCAGGGGGAGAAGCTCAACGAATTCGCCTTGCGACACAAATTGGCTCACGTTTAACGGGTGTCCTCTATATTTTAGACGAGCCATCAATCGGCTTGCATCAACGTGATAATGATCGTCTTATTAGTACACTGCAAAATATGCGTGATATTGGCAATACGCTTATTGTTGTTGAGCACGATGAAGATACAATGCTGGCGGCGGATTATCTTATTGATGTTGGTCCTGGTGCGGGTGTGCATGGTGGTCAAATTGTGGCGGCAGGAACACCGCAGGAAGTGATGGAAGATGAAAAGTCTTTGACGGGGCAATATTTAAGTGGCAAGAAGTTTATTCCACTGCCAATTGAGCGACGCAAACCGAATGGGCGCAAATTATCGATTAAAGGTGCCAAGGAAAATAATCTTAGAAATGTGAAGGTTGATGTACCACTTGGCTTATTCGTTGCCGTAACAGGGGTTTCAGGATCAGGTAAATCAACGCTTATTAATGAAATTTTATATAAGTCACTAGCTCAAAAGCTTAATCGTTCAAAGGTGAAGCCGGGCGAACATAAAGAAGTAACGGGGATTGATGAGCTAGAAAAGGTTATTGATATTGACCAATCGCCAATCGGTCGTACACCTCGCTCTAATCCTGCTACGTATACAGGTGTTTTTGATGATATTCGAGATGTTTTTGCAACAACAAATGAAGCGAAGGTACGTGGCTATAAAAAAGGCCGCTTTAGCTTCAACGTTAAGGGAGGTCGCTGTGAGGCTTGTCGTGGTGACGGAATTATAAAAATTGAAATGCATTTCCTACCAGATGTTTACGTGCCATGTGAAGTCTGTCATGGGAAGCGTTATAACCGTGAAACACTTGAAGTGAAATATAAAGATAAGAGCATTGCGGATATTTTAGATATGACGATTGAAAACGCAGTAGTATTCTTCGAAAATATTCCGAAAATCCAGCGTAAACTACAAACGATCGTGGATGTAGGGTTAGGCTATATGAAATTAGGGCAACCTGCAACAACTTTATCTGGTGGTGAGGCACAGCGTGTAAAATTAGCCTCTGAATTACACCGTCGTTCAACAGGTAAATCATTCTATATTTTAGATGAGCCAACAACGGGCTTACATGCGGATGATATTGCACGCTTACTCGTTGTTTTACAGCGTCTAGTTGAAAATGGTGATTCAGTACTAGTAATCGAACATAATTTAGATGTCATCAAAACAGCAGACTACATTATCGATTTAGGGCCTGAAGGTGGCGACAAAGGTGGTACTATTGTGGCGACAGGTACACCTGAAGAGGTCGTAGAGGTAAGTGGCTCTTATACAGGAAAATACTTAAAGCCAATATTGACACGAGATCGTATGCGTATGGAAGCTGCATTAGCAAAGGCTTCTCAATAAAGTGAAACTTAATCAGTGGGTTCTTTTCCCCACTGATTTTTTGTGCGCTCGGCATACATGAACTATAGGGGGCGGGTGTCGATAAAAGATAAAAGTTGGGTGATAAAAGATAAAAGTTGGGTGATAAAACATAAAAGTTTATCGATAAAATTCAAAAGTTGGGGAATAAAACATAAAAGTGTTCCGATAAAAATCAAAAGATGATGACATTACGTTAAAACGAACGTTATGTGGATAAGTTGATTGTAGTGGAGGCTGGGCGACTCCTTGGGGATTAGCGTCACAGATGAGACCCTGGAGCGAGCTACGCGAGTGAAGCGGCTCATCGGACGCCCCCAGGAAGCTCTGTTCTGCGCGAAAGCGAAGCGTCAGCGGCAAATGTTTTCTGTAGCGAAAGCAAAGCGACAGCTACAAATGTTTTCTGCGCTAAAGCGAAGCGGCAGCGATAAAAGCGCCCAGCTGGAACGGAAATCAACCCCACGTTAAATGAAAAAAAGATATATACCCAATATTTTCATTATTATGGTGAAACTTTTCACAAAATGAATCGTATAAATAATATAACGAACTGAGGGAGGCTATTTTAATTATGCAAAATGAACGTCAACGAATTTTAGAACTTGTGGAAAAAGGAACAATTTCAGCGCAAGAGGCGATTACTTTATTAGAAGCATTAGAGCAACCTAGCAAGTCCACTCAAAATGTTATGAATGATGTGTCGAATGAGGACCAGCATTCCTCAGCAGAAAAAGAGTCAGTATTTAAAGATGACAGTCACAAGGATGAACAACCACAAAAAGATGAAGATTTCTCTAAATATTTCCAAGAAGAAATGCGAGATTTTCGTAAAGATTTAACACAAATTGGTTCACTCTTTATGGATATGATGAATACGGCAGTAAAAAAGGTAAAAGAATTTGATGTAACTTCTCCATTTGGTGATAAAGTTGAATTTACACATACTGAAGAAGTTGCAGCTGAACATGTAGAAAAAATAATTGCTGAAATACCGAATGGCAATTTTTCATTAGAATCTACTGAAGGAGATAGCCTCCAAGTCATTTGCAAAGTAAAGGCACCTCTTGTTAATGATAGTGAAGAAGAAACGCGTGCTAATTTCCTAGAGCAATTCGTTCTCAAGGAAGATGGAGATTCACTACGAATATTAAGTCAACTTAAGCTTGTACAGGTAAATGTTAAAGTACTTGTTCCAAAGGATAAATTGGAAAAATTATCAGTTCGTTTAATGAACGGTAGTGTTACTTTACAAGATACGGATTTCGAGCATTTAAAATTAAAGACATTAAACGGTGCGATTAAAGGCTCAAAGTTTAACTTTGGAAAAGCAGAAGTGGATTCTTCTAATGGCTCGATTGAATTAACAAATATTCGAGGTAAAGATTTAGAAGCTGAAACATTGAATGGTCGTGTATATTTAGATGGCGCATTAGATGAGGTTGAAGCAAAATCGGTCAATGGACATGTTGTTGTCACAACTTGCTCTACTAATTCATCGAAAATCAAAGCACAAACAGTCGCAGGAGCTGTTGAATTGTATGTGCCACGTACAATATCGTTAAGCGGTAAAATTGTTACGAATTTTGGTAAAGTAGATGTTGGTATTCAAGATGTCTCAAAAATTGAATCACAGGATCAATTTTTATCAAAAGTAGTACGTTTTGATAAAGAAATAGAGAATTCTAATCGTTTATTTATCGAAGGAGAGTCTAAAACAGGTTCAGTTTTAGTACGCTATACAACAACTGACGAGCAGCATGTTTAAGTAAAAAGAGCATTCAGGCTATGCGAAACAACATAGCTTGGATGCTTTTTTACTGCTTGAAGATTTTAGAGAAACAGAAATCGACTTTTCTCTATTGGGCTCGATTTCTGTTTTTTTGTATGTCGAGTTTTATGATAATTTTATGGCAATGAAATAACGAAATAACAGGAACTACCACGGAATGAAATGAAACTGTAATAAAAAAGGGAGAAATAGAGTGTTATAATAGAGAATGAAATACCTCTTACAAGGTAAGAGATTTAGGTGGTCTAAATATGATAGAAATGAAAAATGTGACAAAGAAGTACCCAAATGGTGTTGTTGCGACAAATGGGATTTCCGTTAACATAAAGCAAGGTGAATTTGTCTATGTTGTAGGTCCAAGTGGTGCAGGTAAATCAACTTTCATTAAATTAATGTACCGCGAGGAGAAAGCTACTTCTGGAGAAATCACTGTTAATGGCATAAATTTAGCAGAATTAAAAAATAAAAAAGTACCTTTTCTACGTCGTCAAATCGGTGTTGTTTTCCAAGACTTCAAACTATTACCCCGATTAAGTGTTTATGAAAACGTAGCGTTTGCACTAGAGGTAATCGAGGAAGATCCAATAGAAATTCGCCGTCGGGTTATGGAGGTTTTAGAGCTCGTGGGGCTGAAGCAAAAAGCAAGAATGTTTCCTAATGAACTTTCAGGTGGCGAACAGCAGCGTGTCTCGATTGCACGATCTATTGTGAATGTTCCGAAGGTCGTTATTGCTGATGAACCTACTGGGAATCTTGATCCTGAGACATCTTGGGATATTATGAATTTATTTGAGGAAATTAATGCAAGAGGTACAACTATTGTAATGGCAACCCATAACCGTGAAATCGTAAATACGATTCGTCGTCGGGTAATTGCGATTGAAGGCGGACTGATTGTTCGTGATGAGCACGGAGGTGATTACGGCTATGAAATTTAATACGGTAAAACGTCACTTCCGAGAAAGTATAAAGTCTCTTGGCCGTAATAGCTGGATGACTATTGCCTCAGTAAGTGCAGTTACAGTTACATTAATATTAGTAGGTGTATTCGCACTTATTATGATGAATTTAAATAAAGTAGCATCGGATTTAGAGAACGATGTTGAAATTAAAGTGTTGATTGATGAAACAGCAGATAAAGCTGCTGAAAAAACGCTTATGGAAAAAATAAAAAAATTGCCAGATGTCGCAGAGATGAAATATTCGACAAAGGAAAATGAATTAACCAAATTAGTAAAAGATTTTGGGGACGATTTTAAACTATTTGAGCAAAGTAATCCATTACGTAATGTTATTTATGTGAAGGCTTCAGATCCTCAGCAAACAGCTACTGTTGCTAAAAAAATTGATAAATTTGAGTATACATACAACGTTAAGTATGGTGAAGGCAAAGTAGAAAAACTCTTTAACTTCTTAAATATTAGCCGTAACGTAGGGGTAGTTCTCATTTTAGGATTATTATTTACAGCTATTTTCTTAATTTCTAATACGATTCGAATTACCATTATTGCACGTGGTGATGAAATAGAAATTATGAAACTTGTTGGAGCAACGAATTCATTCGTGCGTATCCCATTTTTATTAGAAGGAATGTGGCTTGGAATATTAGGGTCTATTATTCCGATTGCGGTCATCGCAACCCTTTACCACAATGTATATAAAATTATTGCGCCTCGATTAAAAGGCGAAATTGTTCAAGTACTTGATTTCTCACCTCTTGTGTATCAAGTAAGCGGTCTACTATTACTCATTGGTGTACTTATTGGTATTTGGGGAAGTTTCATGTCAGTACGTAAGTTTTTAAAAATTTAGCTTTCGTTTTAAGCTTCACACCAAGTTGTGTTGCTGGAACGAAAATCAATCAAAATAATAGTCGAAAAGGAGTTCAATCGGTGAAAAGTATGGCGAAAAACACAATGAAAACACTTGCTACAGCATCTGCACTATTTCTTTTTATCCAAACTCCATCAGCGTATGCAACTAGTTTATCGGATTTAAAGGATGAAAAAAGACAAATTGAATCAAAGAAAGATGGCTTAAATTCATCCATCAAAAATAAAACAAATGCTATTTCTACAAATGAAAACAAGCAACAAAAATTATTAGATCAAATTCAAACATTAAATGCTGAAATCGACAAAACTAATAGTAATATCAAAAATGTATTGTCGGAAATTCAATCTGCAAATGAAGAAATAAAAACTTTAGAAGGTTCTATTGCAGAGCTACTGCACAAAATTGAAGAGCGTGATTTATTGTTAGAGGATCGTGCTCGTGCCATTCAGGCGGGTGGTTCCGTTAGCTATTTAGATGTACTACTTAGTTCTAATAGTTTCGTAGATTTTATCGATCGATTCTCTGCTGTCAATGCATTACTTGAAGCGGATAGACAAATTATCCAGGATCAAAAAGAGGACAAGCAAAAATTAGAGGAACAAAAGCAAGTCTTAGAAGGCAAACGCCAAAAGCTCGAAGATAAAAGAGCTGAGCTTAATCGTTTAAAAGCATCATTGGATGGACAAAAAACTGAGAAAAATAAATTGATTGATCAATTAGAAAAAGAACAAGAAAAGCTAAAGTCTGAAAAAGTATTACTTGAGAAAGAATATTCCGAGGCCCTTGATATTAGTAAGGAATTACAACAAAAAATCATTGATGAGCAAGATCGATTAGCTGAAGTTGCTCGTCAACAAGAAGCGAAACGTAAGGCAGCCGCAGCTGCCGCAGCCAAGGCTTCACATTCGGGCAATAATGGCGGTGGGTCTTCAACAGTCAATGCGCCACAATCAAATGGTACATGGATTAAACCAACAAATGGTCGTTTAACATCGACTTATGGCTGGCGTGAATTTGGCGGTTCAGAGTTCCATTATGGAGTCGATCTTGCAAATAGTATAGGTACTCCAATTTGGGCACCTGCTGACGGTGTTGTTTCTTACGCTGCGCCGCTTAGCACGTATGGTAATGCTGTCATCATTACACATTCTATCAACGGACAAATTTATACGACAGTGTACGCACACTTAAGTTCCTTTAACGTTAGTGTTGGCACAGAAGTAACCCAAGGTCAACAAATTGCTGCCATGGGTAATACAGGACGTGTAACAGGACCACACTTGCACTTTGAAGTGCATATCGGCCCTTGGCGAGGACAAGCAGTCGGAAGTGACAACCCATTGAAATATGTTCCAATTTAAAAATAATGAAAGCTATACATTAGGATTCTTCTAATGTATAGCTTTTTAAATTTTTTACTTAGAGTTCTTCATTAAAATATAGGCTAATCACCATAACGTGGGGGTGATTTCCGTTCCTACAAGGCGCTTTTATCGCTGCCGCTTCGCTTTCGCATAGATAAAACATTTTGTTGCTGCCGCTACGTTAGCACTACGCTTTCGCCCAGAGCAAAGCTTCCTGGGGCATCCGATGAGCCGCTTCTCTTCCGACGAAAAACCTTGCTAGTCAAGACCTCACAGTATCAACAATCTGAGGAGGCTTAGCAGTCAGTCGGTGAGAACGTTGTGGAAACTTCACATTATGCCTGTAGAAATAACAGAGATGGATTGACATGAAGGGAGGGGCAGTCTCAGTAAAGCTATGGGAAAGCTTGAACTTAATATTTCGAAGATTTTTCCTGATTGTGTCATTATTTTTGTAAAAGGGCATGAATACCTTGAAGGGTATTTCATTAGATTTGCTCATAAAGAGTCTATTCTATTCATGTTTTAGGGAGATTTTTTGAACACAGTGTGAAATGACAGTTCATATAAAGATTGTATGCTATGCTAAAGCTATCTTTTCTCATGGAGGATTGATTAAGTGAATAATACAGAATGGTTCTCTATTCGGGCACTAACGTTACCAGCAACAGCTGTCGCTCTTCTTGCGGCATTTTTCATTGTATGGCTAGTTTTACGGGTACAATTTCCGAAGAAATGGGCGGGGGTATATGGAGACGCTTTCTTTACCTTTATTCTTGTTTGGAAATTTAGTATCATTATCACTGATTTTAAAGATGTTATCGCTCAACCTTATGTGCTCCTTTATTTTAATGGTGGGACAATTGGTGTTATTTTAGGAACAATGACAGTATCACTACAGATTTGGTGGAAGCGACGAACATTTCAGTTTGATTCAACTGGAATTACAGCCTGTACCTGGGCAATCATTCTAACGCAATCGATCTATCAATGGCTTGTGGTGTTACTAAATGATAATCAAGCCACTAGCGAAGTGATTACTTTAATTGTGCTAAGTACACTAACAATCCTCATATTATGGAAAATAACAGCTATCAATCGTGCATTATTTATATATACGATTGGTTTTATGATTGTTGCCTTCTTTCAGCCGCATGGTTTATGGCAACCAGCTGTAGGTGTGAGCGTCATATTATTTATATTAGGTATAGAAGTTCGGCGTTTTGCTGGCGTTACTAAATTATTTGGAGGTAAGGGATGAAAAAAAATATTGGGCTACTTATCGTCGTGTTATTAGTAGTCGCGATGATTGGTACATATGTTAAACAGCAGATTGATAAGGATCGTGAAATTGAAACCGCTTCTCTTGGAAAAGAAATTGATAAACGAAAGATTGGTTTAAACAATGGAGATACGCCACCGGATTTTACTTTAACAAGTTTGGATGGCAAAAATGTGACATTGAGTGAGTTTCGTGGAAAAAAAGTCGTGTTAAACTTTTGGGCAACATTTTGTCCACCATGTAAGGCAGAAATGCCACATATGCAAAATTATTACGAACAATATGCTAAAAAAGATAATGTAGAAATAATAGCTGTCAATTTAACAAAGGCTGAACGAGATGTTACAGATGACGCAAAAGTAGATGCTGTGATGACATTTAGAGATAGCTTCAATTTAACATTCCCTATTTTACTCGACCCGAAAAACTCTGCCGGCTCAGCTTATCAAATATTAACGATTCCTACAACCTATTTTATTGATTCTAAAGGATATATTCAACGTGCTATTACAGGGCCAATGAATGCGGAGATGTTAAAAAATTATATAGATGAATTAGACTAAACAAAAAAATAAAACCAAAGAATCTGCTCGTTTTTCGTAGAAACGAAGCAGATTTTTTATTTGTTTATAATACGCACGAGATTGGCGAGAATACCCGCGGAGGAAAGGGAAATACCCGCGAATGAGGATAGAATACCCGCGGAAGGAAGGGAAATACCCGCGATTGGAGAGGATACCCGCGGAGGAAAGGGAAATACCCGCGAATGAGGATAGAATACCCGCGGAAGGAAGGCAAATACTCGCGATTGTTGATAGAATATCCGCGCAAGGAAGATAAATACTTTCGACACGCAATAGAATACTCGCAAAACAAAAATCATAGTATTCAACAAATTATTTTGAAGCTTAATCTTGTATGTTTGAAAAATAAGATTCATACAGTAAAAGAGACGGAGGAGGGAAGGTTTGCGCAAAATAATGGCGGGTGTCGGCGTACTTGCTAGTAGTCTATTGCTAGGTAGTGGATTTTATTTTGACTGGTTTAATTTGGGGGATAAAAAGGAACCGGTCGTCGCTGAGGTTGATTCGATTAATGAAGCGTTGAATTTAATTGAGAAAAAATCTGTATACAGCACGGAAAAAGATGCGTTGGTGGAGGGAGCACTGCGTGGTATGGCAGATGCTATTAAGGACCCTTACAGCACCTATTATTCGAAAGAAGAGGCAGAACAACACCGACAAATGTTAGCCGAGGAAAGAGTAGGCATTGGGATTGAGCTAACTGAAAATAACGGGAAATTTATTGTTGTGTCTCCTGTCCGTTCGTCCCCAGCAGATAAAGCAGGAATGCGCTCTCTCGATGAAATTGTACAAGTTGATGGCGTTCGAGTAGATGGTAAAAAGATGAGTGAATTAATGCAATTAATTCAAGGAGACAAGGGAACGAAAGTAACGATTGTCGTCTATCGTCCAAGTGAAGATAAACATATTAAGATGACGATGGAACGAGCAGCAATTTCCAATAAAACAGTAACGAGCGAAGTAGTGAATGTAGAAAATACTCCGATAGGTTATGTGGAAATCTCACTTTTTGGTGAGAAAACGGCAAATGAGTGGGTTGCCGAAACGAGTAAATTGCTTCGAAAAGATATAAAAGGGTTAGTTATCGATGTGCGGGATAATCCAGGAGGTTATTTACATAGCGTCGCAGCGCTACTGAGCACAGTATTGGAGAATGGCAAAGTATTTGCCTATATGCAAAATGCTGAAGGTGCTATGGAACCGTTAAAAACGGAATCAAAAAGCTTTGATGAAAAATATTTGCAAACAATGTACAAAATACCGATTGTTGTTTTACAGAATGCAGGTAGTGCATCAGCTAGTGAAGTACTTAGTGGTGCTTTAAAAGGCTGGGGACGTGCCTCCCTTGTTGGCGTTAAGAGTTTTGGAAAGGGAACAGTACAGGAATCTTGGTCTCTTAAAAATGGTGGGGAGCTTAAACTGTCCACAAATAAATGGCTGACACCAAAGCGCGAATGGATTCATGGGCAAGGTATTGAGGCTAATTTAGTTATTGAACAAAATGAATTATTCGCTTTCCAAATGCACCCACTATCAGGAAAGTTTAAAATGGGCGACATGAGTGAGGAAATTGCTTATACGCAAAATGCTTTAAAAAAGCTAGGCTATAAAATTGCTCGTTTAGACGGTTATTTGGATGAATCGACAGAAGAGGCTGTTAAGCTTTATCGGGAGGATAAGAAATTGAATAAGGCAGAAGGTGATATTTATATAGACACTACCTTCTTTAACAGCTTAAACGAAACGTTGAAAAAATACAAAGCGGATCGTCAAAATGATTTACAGTTCCAAATGGCGACAAGCTTTTTATTGCACAATATTGAAGAGAATAAATAATATTAGGTATGTTGATTTGGGGCAATACAGACCGGTTAAAGGATTTTTTTATTGATATTTTGTTTCTTAGTGCTCCTGTCGCTTTGTAATTAAGTTTGATCTTGATATGGGAACGCATCTAAAGAGCATGTTTTGAAAAAAATTGATCAAAGCATGCTCTTATTTAATGTGACAGATTAAGTTATTTATAAAAGTTTGATTAAACCCTTGTGCATTAAAGCCCTGCGTTAGTTAGTTCAATATTACTAATGATACGGTATTTTCACTTATCCAAACTACCTTAACCAAGTTATATCGATGGTTAAGGTTTTAACCGCATTAACTTATGCTACGGTCCAGTGTAATATTTCAAAATGTAGCTTGAATTAAACTAAAAATTGGTAGTCCTTTGCTCGTATCTATAATAAATTCTAAATCCCCTATTTCAATATTTTTTCTTTTATTCATTACTTCACAACTAACTTTATTTTCAAACTCCAATGCATATGAAAATAACTCTAAAAAGTCTGAATCTAATCCATGTCTATTTGATTTATACTTAATATTATCAACATCTGATTCAGTTACTAATATATATTCAGTATTACTAATATTATTAATTAATCTTTTCTTTTCTTGATAATTTACTAAGTTATCATCTGTACCTTGGAATGATAAAATTTGTGTTTTATTATCAAATCCTCTATACACTTCAAATAAATTCAAATTTCTCTTATTTTCAATAACTTTTTTAGCGATGTAATCAAATTCAATTACTAATTGTGATTTTCCAACATTATTAAATAAAAACCTATCACTATGTAAATATACTGGTTCAATCCAAGAACAGATATCAATAATAAAAGAAAATGGTTCAAACATTTTATTACATAAATGCAATAAGTATGCTCCGTGGGAATGTCCATATCCAATTAATCTTTTCATATCAAATTCAATATTATTATTAACTAAGATAATTTTTAAAGCTTCAATCGCTGTTATAATATCTATAGCTTGCATATAGCCCATATCATTAAATTCATCTAAATCTTCTTGTATATTCGCAGTAACATGAAAGATTTGCTCTTTACCTGCTATTAACTCTGCTATTGAAGCTTTATTTTCAGCTAGCAACTTTAACTCATTGCTGCTAAATAAATCATTTACTGATTCTTTAAAAGAAATATTCTCTGCCTCCTGCATATGCCTACTCCCAAAATAATCACATTGCATTGTAATTAAATTATATTGATCAGCAAATGTTTCCCGCATCTTTTTATACACTTTAGAATCAATGTTCCCTCCGAATCCAGGAACAAAAACTACAATACCAGTTTCATTATTTGTACCTTCTGTAGGTAAAGAAAAATCTATCCTTAATTCTCTTCCGCTTTTTCCATTATAAAGATTAGGATGAGCAGAAATTTTAATACTTTCAGAATACGCCATAATTTACCTCCTTTAAACTAAATTCAATTATACATAACCTTACTTACTTAGGATACGGTTGACAGAATCTAATGTTAAGTTGTTTTACTTATTTTCCCCATATGTCTTATCTTTAAATTAAAAGACTAATATCTTCTTAAACTAACCTACTCTGTAGTTTAAGTGCATTTCTCTACACCCTAAATACCCGATAAAAAAATCATCTCAACTAATTCAAAACCTGTGGCTGAATACGATAAAAAATAAGAATAGAAAGCTTTCTATTAGTTTGTACTACGCAAGAGTGTAGTGGTTTGATACAATAAATTTATAGCATTTAAGATAGAAACGGCGGGTGTTCGTATGGTTAGTGATATATTAATAGAAATTGTAACAGCGATTGGCCGCTTTTTAATCAACCCATTAATGTATATCGCAATTTTATTTGCGATTTTATTAGGTTATAGTCGTGTAAAGCAGGAGCGTAAATTTTTTAATAGACGCATTATTTGGGGTTGGACAGAGCTAATTGGGCAATGGAAATATGGTTGGCTACATGCCCTCCTCATTTCACTTATAAGTGTTGGTTTAGGTTTAACAGTGCCTAAAGCTTTTTTAATAATAATAATTGTTATTTCTGCGTTGGCAATATTATTGTTCTTCATTAATGCACTTTCACCTATCTATACGATGGGGCTTGCGACGTTAACTATATGGCTGATGTATCAATACAATTGGACATTTTCTTGGTGGAAAATCTCTTTAGAAGGTGTAAATTTATTAGATGGTTCCATTATAACGATTACGATTTTAGCAGGTCTAAGTGTGATTGCTGAGGGTATGTTAATTCGTCGAACAGCAATGAGGGTAACGACACCGCGAGTTGAAAAGACGAAGCGAGGTATGCAGGCAATTGTCTATCGTTCAAGAAATGTATGGGTATTGCCAATTTTCTTTGTAATACCTGGTGATATTATTCCGGTAGATTTCCCATATTGGCCGCAATTTACATTAGGAGAGAGTTCCTTTGCACTCGTACTATTTCCACTTGTTATAGGCTTTTCAAAGCTTACTAGAAAAGAATTACCGGCTTTGCAATTACCTAAAATTGGCCGGGCAGTGCTAATACTAGGGCAGTTAATTTTAATAGGTGGACTCGCTGCAGCCTTGGAGCCATTCATCGGCTTTATCACGTTGGTAATTGGTGCGGTGATTCGTATCGTTATTTCAATTTTCTATGCGCTGCAAGATAAAACGGACATTTATGCGGTTGCACCAAGTTCCAAGGGCGCTATTATTGCGGCAGTCTTGCCTGATTCACCAGCTGAAAAAATGGGCTTATTGGCAGGGGAATGTATTCGTAAAGTAAACGGTCAGGCTATTTTTACTGAAAATGATTTATATGAGGCTTTGCAATTAAATGCTGCACATTGTCGTCTAGAAGTAGTAGATCGTAACAATGAGATACGCTTAACACAACATGTTATATACAGCAATGATCATTATCGTATTGGATTATTACTAGCTGAGCCGAGGGATATATGATGGATGTTTTCGGGAAAATGATGTTAGCGTTATTTTTACCAGCATTACTTGTATTATTGTTTACTAGAATTACGTTTAATCGTTATGTTGCATTAATATTGGCAATTGCGCTTATTGCGGCATCTGTTTATGCAGGTCATACTTCGCCGCCTATTATATTCGTAATCGATGCATTTTCGTTAACAGTAGGCTTTTGGCTAGCAAGTAAAATGAAAAAAAATAAAAATTAATATAAAAGGTCAGTCAAAAGTGATTGCTTTCTCACTTTTAAGACTGACCTTTTTACATGAAAAATCTTACGGCTGCCATAATGATAACTCCTGCTACAACTGTAATAGATAAGCTTTTGGTAACAAGTGCAATAATAAGCGTTGGCACAAATGTAATAAATACTGGCCAATTGAGTGTGACGATTTTTCCATTTTCTGTATCTAATAAGTTTTCGATGACAAGAGCACTCAAAATACAAACTGGGATAAAGCTTAGCCATTTTAATACAACCTTTGGTAGCTTCACATTTCGAACGAATATAAATGGAATAATACGTGGTAGCCAAGTTACAAGTGCACAACCAATGATGAGCCATACCATAGTAGCAGTAGTCGTCATTTATCGGTCACCACCCCTATAGTAGCTACAACCACCGTCGCTAGAAGAACAGCCACATGCGAAGGCACAATATAAGAAAGACCGTACATAATGACAAACATATAGCCAATTAGCATAAGATAATGCATGATTTTATTTTTACCTACACTGCTAAGCTGGAGTACAAGAAGTGCAACAAACATCGCAATCAATGCGAAATCTAAGCCCCATTTCTCAGGATTCGCCACCCACTGACCTAAAAATGCGCCAGCCACGCATGAAAGAATCCAGAATGAGTAAGCAGTTATGTTTAGCCCATCCATCCATTTACCATACAACTTACCAGTTTGCATTTGCTTTGTAACAGCTACACCAAATGTTTCATCCGTTAATAATGTGCCGAAACCAACATTTCTTAGCATGGAATAGCGTGTAAAATGAGGAGCTAATGTTAAACTCATTAATAAATGGCGTAGATTTACGACAAAAATGGTTACAATAATAGCGGAAGCAGGGCTATTTGTTATAAGAAGAGCACAAAAAATAAACTGTGCGGAACCTGCATAGATAAGTATAGTTAAAAGTGCAATTTCGAATACCGATAATCCAGAAGCGGAACCTATAACACCAAAAGCGAGTCCTATGCTAATATAACCGAGTAAAGTGGGGACACAATCTTTAACGCCTTGTAAAAAGCTATCGTCTGGCGTGTTGACTGTTTCATTATGAAAATCTGTTGTACTTGTCATAAATAGATCGTCCTTTCTAAAATATTTCCATGTATACTAAAAATGATGGAATAGTTTGATAGTTCTTAATGTTTATTAAAGTATACATATGTCTGATAAAATAAACAATAGAAAGTGGTGAATAAAATGGAGCAGATGAGTCGAAATTTAGCATTTCAATTAAAGAAGATTCGGCAGCAACGTCATTTAAGCTTAGACGATGTTGCCAAAGCTACAGGGGTAAGTAAAGCGCAACTTGCACAAATTGAAAAAGGAGAGGCAAATCCTACAGTATCAACGATTTGGAAAATTGCTGCGGGACTGCGTATTTCATTTTCTTCGTTATTACAATCACCAACAGCACACTTCATGAAATATAGTAGTAAGGATGCGCCACATGTAGATGAAGATGAGGGGCGATATCGTGTGTACTCCATTATTCCTTATAATCCAGAACGTGGCTGGGAGCTTTATAGGGTTGAAATGGAGCCCGGTGCCTTGAGTAGAAGTGAAGCACATACAGAAGGGGTAGAGGAAACTGTAACTGTTATCCAAGGGCAAGCCATTATTTCTGCTGGAGAGATGCATGAAATACTAGAAGAAGGGGATACACTAGTATTCTCAGGACATCAGCCACATGAGTATAAAAATACTTCCGAAAAGTTAACGATTTTACATTTAATTTTGCAATATAAATAGAGGTGTCGAGTTTTGAGTGAATGGTTTACTGTAGATAATATTGAGCATATTGCGGCACAATATCGAACGCTTGGCCCGGTCATTGGTTTATTTTTAACGTTTATAGAGGCGTTTTTTCCTTTTTTACCTTTGGTCGTGTTCGTTGTCGCCAATGCGAGCGCATTTGGTTTATGGTTAGGTTTTTTATTATCCTGGATAGGGTCTGCAGCTGGTTCATATGCTGTATTTTTACTTGTCCGACATTTTGGCAAGCATCCAAAGTTTCGGTTTGTAACAGGCAGTAAAAAAGTAGAGAAGCTAATAAAATGGGTAGATATGAATGGTATTAGTCCTCTGTTCGTATTACTTTGTTTTCCTTTTACACCCTCAGTCATTGTAAACATTGTAGCGGGGCTATCTCATATTCATAAAAAGTTTTATTTAGTGGTGTTATTGGCTGGGAAGTTCGTGATGATTTTAGGAATGAGCGTGCTTGGTTACGATTTAAAGGCGCTTCTAACAAGCCCTGTAAGACTGATTATTGCGGCTGTTGCGATTGTCGTGCTTTGGTGGATTGGTAAGTTTATGGAGAAACGACTAAATGCGCGTGTAGAGAAAGATTTAAAACAAGCACGAAAATTGACGAAAAATCATTAACGATGAAAGTTGAATATGCACATCATACCCCTTATTTCATGTAAAATGAAAGAAGGGGTTTTTTATCTTCATTCATAAAGGTAAGGCAATGCTCAGGTAACATGGAGTAGCGCTTAGATAAAACATTAAAATGCACAGTTAGAGTAGCGAAACGCTCGGGTCAATAGGAAAACTGCTTAGGTGGAATCGCAAAGTGATCGGGTAGATGAGAAAACCGCTCAGGTAGGGTCGCAAAGTGATCGGGTCGAAGCGAAAACCGCTCAGGTAGCCCAGCAAAGTGATCAGGTCAATGCAAAAATCGCTTACCTTGAGTAGCTAAGCCCAAGATATTTACGAGACTAACATTTTTTAAAATAGATTATTAACAGGAGGAGAAAAGTACATGACATTGCGTATTGTATCAGGACGTTCAGGAACAGGTAAATCAACGTTTATTCATCAAGAGATTGTCGAGCAACTAAAATCAGATCCGTTAGGGCATCCAATTTTTGTGATTGTACCTGACCAGATGTCTTACTCAACGGAGTATGAGCTAACGAATAAGCATGGCTTACAAGGCTTAATTCGTGCGCAGGTCATGACATTTAAACGATTAGCATGGCTAGTATTACAGGAAACGGGTGGTATTGCTCGAAAAGAAGTAAATGGCTATGGCTATCGAATGCTTATCCGCAAACTTTTAGAGGAACAAAAAAGTGAGTTTTCGTTATTTCGACAAGCAGCTGGGAAACGAGGCTTTACGGAGGAAATTGAAACGCTATTACGAGAGTTTAGTCGTTATAGTGTAAATAGTTCGGTGCTAGCTGAAGTGTCAGCGTCTTTACAGGCCATTGATGCGCCTAATACATTGCAAGCGAAGACGAATGATTTACAAGTAGTTTTACAAGCTTTAGAGGAACGACTTGGCACGACATATGTCGATAGTGAGGGGTATTATCCGATTTTAACTGAGCAACTAAAATACTCTGAGACGATGAAGCAGGCGTCCATTTATATAGATGGTTTTACAGCATTTACTGTAAGAGAATTAGAGCTTGTAAAAGAGTTATTAAAGGTGACGAAACAGGTGACGGTAGTTCTCCCCTTTGATCATATCGAGGAAGTTTATGATGAGCAGTCTCTATTCTATGAAGCCGCTTCAACGAATCAACATATACATGATATTGCAAATGAAGAAGGCATTGAAGTTGATGCACCATTGCATTTCTACAATACGCATCGTTTTCAATCTGGTGATTTACAACATATGGAAAAATCTTTTACGGATATGGTGCCTCAAGCGAAAGAAACTTCAGGTGATGTAATGGTACTTGAAGCCTCTAATCGACGTGCGGAGATACATGCCATTGCCCGGGAAATAACAAAGCTGACAAGAGAGAAGGGGTATCGTTATCAAGATATAGTACTTCTTTATAGACAAGCAGAAGTCTATGACCCGCTCATTACAACAATTTTCCAGCAATATGAAATTCCTATTTTTACAAATTCAAAAAAGACGATGCTGCATCACCCTTTAATTGAGCTTAGTCGATCTGTTTTAGAGGTTATTACTTCTAATTGGAAGTATGAACCAGTTTTTCGAAGTGTGAAAACAGATCTATTTTTCCCGTTACATGCTGAGTTAAATGTTTGGCGAGAGCGTGCGGATCGTTTAGAAAACTACTGTTTAGCACAGGGCGTCTATGGTGAGCGCTGGTTTGAGGAAGCTCGATGGTTTTTCAAAAAGTATCGTGGACTTGAATTCCATTCACGCGTACAAACTGACGAAGAACGTGCCATGCAGGCAGAAATCGAGGCCATTCGCGATGAAATTCGTCAGCCGCTCAAATTATTACAGGACAAGCTGGAAGTAGCGACAACAGGCAGAGATGTAGCGACAGCTTTATTTGAGTTGATTGAGAGTCTAAATGTTTATGAAAAGATTCAAGCAATGAAAGACCGTGAACTTGATCGAGGTGATGCATTAGCTGCAAGTGAGCATGATCAAGCGTGGAAAGAATGGATTGCAGTACTCGATCAATTTGTTTATATGTTTGGTGAGCAGGAGATGACCGTGGAGGAAGCAGCGAAAATTTTAGATGAGGGCTTTGACACATTAGAATTTTCGCGTATCCCTCCTACATTAGATGAGGTTATGGTAGCGACGGTTGATTTAGCTCGTTTATCGAATATAAAAGTCGCTTTTGTCTTAGGAATGAATGATGGGGTTTATCCAACTCGTATGGATTATGAGGGATTGCTGTCAGATACCGAACGTGAATGGTTTAGTCAAATTGGTTATGAGCTTGCACCAACATCTAAAAATCGTTTACTGCAGGAAAATTTCTTGCTATATCGTGCTTTAACGACGCCATCCGATAAATTATATATGTCCTACCCAACGGCAGATGAAGAGGGCAAGGCGCTATTGTCATCACTCTATATAAAGAAAATAATCGGCAATGATAAAACGGCAGGCCTTTTGAGTGGAGTCAAAGTTGAGCGAGTTGTCATTGATCCAATTGAATTACTTGAAGAAAGTGCTTTACCGTATATACGTCATCCTCGTACTGCTTTAGCACATTTAATGGTGCAGAAACGCCAAGCTGAGCACAGCCGCGAGCTTGCGCCAGAGTGGCTTGCTTTACAAAAATTTTATAAACAGGATCCTTATTGGACACTAATTTATGAACGAGTTTTACATCCAATTACTCATAAAAATGAAGCAGAGCCATTAGAAAATTACATCACTCAGGAATTATATGGTCAAAAGCTAACTTCTAGTGTGTCTCGTATTGAGAAATACTTCCGTTGCCCATTTTCGCATTTTACAACTTATGGGCTGCGTCTAGAAGAGCGGGCAGAGTACAGACTAGAAACATTTGCAATGGGTGATTTATTTCATGAGGCATTGAAATGGATTACTGAAGAGACACACCGTCTGCAACTATCATGGATACGTTTAACAAAGCAGCAAATTAAACAATTAGCACGACAAGCCGTTGAGCAAATTGTGCCGGTGTTTTCACATCAAATCTTACTGTCAAGCGCACGTTATCGCTACATTCAACGCAAGCTTATTCGGATTGTCGAGCGAACAATGACGGCACTTACACAGCATGCGAATGTATCTCACTTTAAACCAATTGCCATTGAGGCATCGTTTGGACCAGGGCAAAATGAACAGCTTCCTCCACTTGAAATTGATTTAACAGGTGGAAAGAAAATGTTTATGCGAGGCCGTATAGATAGGGTGGATAGTGCGTCTATTGATGACCGCTCTTATTTACGGATCGTCGATTATAAATCATCAGCTCGTGATTTAGATTTGAATGAGGTCTACTATGGATTGTCTTTACAGGTACTAACGTATTTAGATGTGGCGATGGAAAATTCCTCTTATTGGCTACCAGGTGAAGCGGAGCCAGCCGGGGTTCTTTATGTCCATGTCCACAATCCAATGTTAAAGCTTGATAAGGATTTAAGCGACAGTGAAATTGAGGAAGACCGATTAAAGCAATACAAAATGAAAGGTCTTTTGTCAGAAAATGCAGAGGCCATTTTATCAATGGACGAGCAATTAGAGGAATCGAGTGGACATTCAAAAATTATTCCTGTCTATATGAAGAAAGATGGGACACCATCCGAATCTCAGTCACGTATTGTACCTGTTAATGATATGAAAAATCTACAGCATTTTGTACGGCGCAAGCATCAAGAGGCGGGTAATGGAATATTAGCAGGGGATACCTCAATTAGTCCTTATAAACTTAAAACAAAAACAGCATGTGACCATTGTCAATTTACAGCTGTTTGTCAATTTGACCCATCTGATGGTAAGCAAAGCTATCGTCAGTTACAGCAAGCAAAACCGAATGATATCGTAGAGATAATTCGGAAGGAGATGAAGTAAGTTGGTACAAAAAATACCTGAAAAACCAGCGGAAGTAACATGGACTGACGACCAGTGGAAGGCAATCTATGCAAGTGGTCAGGATACGCTTGTATCGGCTGCGGCAGGTTCTGGTAAAACGGCAGTATTAATTAATCGCATGATTGAAAAGGTAGTTGCGACAGAGAATCCCATTAATGTGGACGAGTTACTTGTTGTAACATTTACAAATGCATCTGCTGCTGAGATGCGTCACCGTATGGCGGAGGCACTTGAAAAGGCTATTGCAGAAAATCCAACTTCCAACCATTTGCGACGCCAGCTAAGCCTTGTCAATAAAGCACAAATCTCAACTCTGCATTCCTTCTGCTTAGCCATTGTCAAGCAGTACGCCTATATGTTGGATATTGACCCAGGCTTTCGTATAGCGAATGAGGCGGAGGTTGCCTTGTTAAGGGACGATATATTAGCAGATGTACTTGAAGAAGCTTACGATTCTGAGGATGAGGCACAGGTTCAAGCAATCTATCGTCTTGTTGATAGCTTCACATCGGATCGTGATGATCAGGCTATTGAAACATTAATAAGCAAGCTTTATGATACGTCTCGTGTTCATGCAGAGCCTCAAAAATGGCTGCGTAGTCTACCAGAGACATATGACTTAGCAGCAGACGTGACCATTGATGATTTAGAACTGTCGAAATATGTGAAATTAACAGTCAAACATAGTCTTGAGGAGGCATTCGTCTTAATTTCTGAAATGCGTGCCATTACGCTAAAGCCAGAGGGACCTGCGCCATATGCTGAAACTGCAGAAATGGATTTTGCCATGATTCAGGAAGGCATTCGCATTAGTCGTGAAGGAACGTGGCAGGAACTCTTTGATTATTTTGGTACTGTGAAATGGTCAACGTTAAAGCGTGTATCAAAGGATGCTTTAGTGGATGTAGAGCTACAGGAGCTTGCTAAGAAAAAACGTGAAGCAGCTAAAAAAATTGTGAACAAGCTGAAAGAGACTTTTTTCGTTCGGACTCCTACACGCTTGCTTGAAGAAATTCGATTAATGGAACCGACGATAGGAACATTAGTCGAATTGACAAATGTTTTTAGTGAACTGTTCCGCATGGCAAAATTAGAACGAGGAATTATTGATTTCTCGGATTTAGAGCATTTCGCCTTGCAAATTTTAACTGTAGAAGTCGAAAGTGAATTACAGCCTTCACCTGTTGCATTAGATTTGAAACAACGTTTTAAAGAAGTACTTGTTGACGAATACCAAGATACAAATATGCTACAAGAAACAATATTACAGCTTGTGAAAACAGGTAATGAGCAAGATGGAAATCTTTTTATGGTTGGGGACGTAAAACAAAGCATCTACCGTTTCCGTTTAGCAGAACCAAAGCTTTTTATGCGCAAGTACAGTGAGTTTCTAGAGGCCCCAGATTTAACGGGAATGCGTATAGATTTAAATGCTAACTTCCGTAGTCGAAAAGAAGTGTTGAACGCTACAAACTATGTATTTGCACAAATTATGGGTGAGCGTGTTGGAGAAATTCTTTATGATGAAAATGCTTCATTAAAACCGGCAGCACCGTATGATGACAAAGAAGTTCCGGTAGAGCTAGTCATCATGCATCCTCCAGAAGAAGAGGAGCTGGACGAAGAGGCAGAAGATATTGCAAGCGAAGCCTCTGAACTAGCGGAATTAAAAAAATCACAGTATGAGGCACGTTTTATCATTGAGCGTATTCGGCAGATGATGGAGGATGGGACAACTGTATTCGATACTAAAACGAAGACAGAACGTCCATTAAAATATAGTGATATTGTGATTTTAATGCGTTCAATGACATGGTCAACAGATTTAGTAGAGGAATTTAAGCTTGCGGGAATCCCTCTCTATGCGGAGTCTTCCAAAGGATATTTTGATGCGCTTGAGGTTATGATTATGCTGAATGTACTAAAGGTTGTCGATAATCCATATCAGGATATTCCTTTAGCTTCAGTGCTACGCGCTCCATTTGTTGGCTTAACAGAAAATGAGCTAGCAAAAATACGGCTAGCAGATACAAAAGCGCCATTTTATGAAGCATTAAGACAATTTATTCGAAGTGATGGACATGGTGTGCATTCTGACACTTTTGTGAAGCTTCAACGATTTATGCTAGCATTTGAAAATTGGCGGGATCTAGCGCGACGTGGTTCACTGTCAGATTTAATTTGGAAGATTTATTTAGACACGCATTATTATGAGATGGTCGGAGCGATGCCAAATGGTAAACAGCGTCAGGCCAACTTACGCATATTACATGATCGTGCTTTAATGTATGAGAAAACAGCCTTTCGAGGACTATTTCGTTTTTTACGTTTTATTGATCGCATGCGTACGCGTGGAGATGATTTAGGAGCAGCGAAATCAATTGGAGAAAAGGATGACGTCGTCCGTCTAGTAACCATTCACTCTTCAAAAGGGTTAGAGTACCCTGTTGTCTTTGTTGCAGGGATGGGGAGACCGTTTAATAAAATGGATTTCCACAATCCGTATTTATTCGATCAAGATTTTGGTCTTGCAGTGAAGGCAATTGATCCAGAAAACCGTATTACGTATACATCCCTGCCATTTTTAGCTCTGAAGGAGAAAAAGGAGCTTGAAATGCGTGCAGAGGAAATGCGTGTATTATACGTAGCGATGACACGTGCGAAGGAGCGACTTATTTTAGTAGGCTCCGTGAAAAATTGGAGTAAAACGCTCGACAACTGGCAGGATGCACAAAGTTTGCCGTTGGATGCCCCGCTACAGGAGTATTTACGTGCACGGGCTAATAGCTATTTTGATTGGCTTGGACCTGCAGTTGCAAGACACGCAGATTTTGCTTCACTTGCTAATTCCTTGTATAAGGCACCTGAAGATGTATCGCATTGGTGGGTACGTGCAGTTGAAACGAGCCATTATGCGTATGACATACAGGCGCTAGAGGATGAGGTACAGCAATTGCTAGAAACATCAGAAGACGAAGCTCTATTGTCGGAAATTACGATGCGCTTTCAAGCACAGTACCCATTTCAAAAATCAACACAAAAACGCTCAAAAACATCAGTTAGTGAAATTAAGCGTTTAGAAAATCTACAGCGACAGGAGGAGCCTGAATATTACTTTTCAGTACCTTCTAAGCAAAAATCAACAGCCATTGCAGCCCGTCCAACCTTTTTACAGGACAAACAGCTTACAGGTGCAGAAATAGGAACAGCTGTCCATACAGTCATGCAGCATGTACCTCAAAACGGCTTTATGAATGTACAGGAGGTTAAGGAGTTTGTCACTGAATTAGTGGCAAGACAGCTTCTGACTGAGGCTGAAGGGAAGGTTGTTCCATGGAAGAAAATATATAATTTCTTTACGACAGACATTGGACAACGCTTTAAAAAAGCAAAAACAGTCCGGAGAGAACTGCCATTTACGATTAGTAGGGTAGATGAAGATGGCGACGCTCAAATTGTACAGGGGATTATTGATTGCTTATTTGAAGATGAAAACGGTGAATGGATCTTGCTTGATTATAAGACAGATCGTATCCAATCACATTTTGCTGAGGAGCCGGCGCTAACGAAGGAACTCTTAGAACGATATGGTGTCCAGCTCAGAGTTTATAGTGAGGCGATTGAATCTATCCTTCAAATCAAAGTGAGTGATAAAGTTCTATATTTATTCGATATTGAACGGGCTTTACATGCATAAGTGAACGCGGTGTAAACAGGGCTATCTGAGGTAGTTTCATATAAGGGAATGAGTGTTAGGGAGCCCTGTTTACGCCATATACATAGAGGAGGCTTTTTCGTGGAGTTAAAACCGACAATGTTGCAGGAACGCATCGCAACATTAGATATTTTACGTGGTATTAGCTTATTAGGCATTTTACTTGTTAATATATTTGCCTTTTATTTACCAATGCCTTATGTTGATTTGGCATCATGGTTTACAACACCGTCAGATATAGTGTGGCAGCAAAATTTAGATATTTATGTCCAAAGTAGTTTTTATCCACTGTTTGCCATGTTATTTGGCTATGGACTTGCTATGCAATGGCAGAAAGCGCAAAGCCGTGAACAAAATTTTTATTCGATAGGGCTTCGAAGACTTTCTGTATTATTTGTATTTGGTCTGATCCATGCTGTGCTCATTTGGTGGGGCGACATTTTGATGATGTATGCATTTTGCGGCGTTTTTTTATTGTTATTACTACGTCTACAACCTATTTGGTTATTGTCAATCGGTATTATGATTAACGGTGTTATGCAAGCTTTTATGTTATTTATTGTAGGATATATTAATTTTAATACAGTGGTTGATGAGTATTTAGATATTACTTCGGTAGAGCAGGCAATAACTGCTTATGGAACGGGGAATTGGGTAGATGCATTTATGCAACGTTTAACTGATTTATCTGTTCAGGCAGGGATTGGCATGTGGTTTGTGGCTTTATTTACAATTCTACCATTTATGTTAATTGGTGCTGCAGCCTCTAAATGGCGTTTAGTGGAACGAGCAAAGGAGTTAAAATGGCTATGGCTGACTTTAGCAATAGCTGGGTTAACAATTGGTATTTTTATTAAGAGCTTACCGATTATGTTTCCGCGTACGTATTTATTAGACTATTTGAAAGTATACATAGGTGGTCCAATTTTATCCGTTGGCTATATCGGGCTCATTGTTTTGCTTTGTTTACTTCCAATTGTACCAAAGTTGCTTAGTCCTTTTGCCAAAATGGGGCGCATGTCGTTAACGATGTACATACTTCAATCGATAATTGGCACTTGTTTATTTTATCAATTTGGATTTGGCTTGTATGGAAAAGTGAGCGTCGCAACAGGCGTGATAATTGCAGTCAGTATTATTATCGTACAAATGATTGTGGCAGAGATGTGGCTAGCGAAATGGCAACAAGGTCCGATAGAGGCTTTATGGCGTAAATTAACATATAAGGCGAATGCTAAAGTAGGTTAATGTTTTATCAATATAAGGTATTCGATTCTCGTGCAATCTAGCAATCGGGCGGAAATCAGCCTTCATCTTCAATGTGGTGGAAACATATAGTTAATAATCACGTCTTGTATTATAAGAATAATTTATTGCGATTTGGCTTATCATAAAAAGTTGGTGATGACATTTGTTAAAACATATGTCATGTATATAAGTTGATTGGAGTGGAGGCTGGGCGACTCCTTGGGGATTAGCAATAGAGGAACGAAGGCTAAGACCATCACATCCTGTGATAACGCCTTCGTGACAAACATCCTGTTGCCCCAAGCGGCTCATCGGACGCCCCTAGGAAAGCGCCCAGCTGGAACGGAAATCAACCCTACGTTATGGTGAATGGCCCCGCGGTTGATTGGGAATAAAAATTATTGTCGCAAAAGTAAGGCAATTTCTATTATTTTGTTGTATCATGTAGAAAAAAGAAGGAGCTCTGAAAATCATGAAAATTTTATCGTTTAAATTAGGTGGACATGTAAGCTTTGGACCAAAAGTAAAAAAAGAAGAAGCGGTATGGGATGTACTCGCTATTCAAAATGAACTTCAAGTTCTCCCTTCTTTTTCAAGTTCAATTGTAGATGGTATTGCTCTAGGCTTTGATTTTGTTGAACAGATTCGTAAATTAGTAGAAGCCGCTGAAAAATCAGATCGTGCTGATAGCTTCAAACGTGAATTTACAGCGATCGAGTGGTTATCACCGATTCCACGTACACCAAAAAATATTATGTGTATTGGGAAAAACTATGATGAGCATGCTAAAGAAATGGGTGCAGAGGCAGCTCCAATAGATTTAATGGTATTTACAAAATCTCCGACTGCTATTGCTGCAGATGGGCAAACAATTTCTATCCATGCTGATCTTTCATCGAAAATGGATTATGAAGGCGAATTAGCAGTTGTCATTGGTAAACGTGGTAAAAATATTCCGAAAAACTTAGCGTACGATTATGTATTTGGCTACACGATTGCCAATGATATTACAGCTCGTGATTTACAAGAAAAACATAAGCAATTCTTCTTAGGAAAAAGCTTGGAAGGAACTTGTCCACTTGGACCTTACCTTGTAACAAAAGATGAAATTCCGAATCCACAAGATTTAACAATCGTAACAAAAGTGAACGACGAAGTACGTCAAAACGGCTCAACGAAAGATATGATGTTCTCTGTAGAATCATTAGTATCGATTTTGTCTCAACATGTAACATTAGAGCCAGGTGATGTTATTTTAACGGGTACTCCAGCGGGGGTTGGTAAAGGCATGAATCCGCCACAATTCTTAAAAGCTGGTGATACTGTGAAAGTTTCTATCCAAGGTATCGGTACTTTAGTAAATCATTTTGAATAATTTTTCAAATCCGCGTGAGTTTATCTCCGCGGATTTTTAACTTCTTTCAGCGAGTGTTTTGATAGCGAAAGCGAAGCGTCAACCTAAGCACAAAGCCGATTCCAGACCCAATCATGCCGAGGCATAATTGATGTTTATTATGTGAACACTGTTGTAATGTTTGAAACCATTTCCATCACATGGTAGGATAGAATTTGATAGAAAAAAGAATATGAGGTGGGACAATAATGAATTTCTTAACTAGCCAAACGCATTTGCATGTAACTACTTGGGTAGTTGCAATCGTAATCTTTTTAATTGCAGCGTTAATGGGCAAGCAGTCAAAAGGCTTACATATGACATTACGTTTATTTTACGTTTTAATTATTATTACAGGTGGGGCACTATTCATTAAAGGCATGGATTTTAATATGGGTATGCTCTACGGCTTTAAATTCCTAGGCGGTATTTTAGTTATTGGCATGATGGAAATGGTATTAGTACGTCAAAAGAAAAATAAACCAACAGGCATGTTTTGGATTTTATTTGCAGTATTCTTATTGATTACAATGTTCCTAGGCTTCAAATTACCAATGGGTCAAAATTTCTTAGCATAATCTTGTAAAAGCCGTGAAGTTTCCGCTTCACGGCTTTTTTTTGGGGGGAATATACAATCACTTAGGTAGCTTGAAAAACTGATTGGATATGCCGGGGGAAGCGCTCAGGTAGCCCAGAAAACTGATCGGGTAAGCCGAAGAAGTGATCAGGTAGCCCAGAAAACTGATCGGGTAAGCCGAAGAAATGATCAGGTAGCCCAGAAAACTGATCGGGTAAGCCGGGGAAGTGCTCGGGTAGTTCGGAAAACTGATCGGGTATGTCGAGAAAGTGATCAGGTAGCCCAGAAAACTGATCGGGTAAGCCGAAGAAGTGCTTAGGTCTCCATAAAAACTAATCGGGACCCCGACCAAGCCGATGAATATATTTAAAGGAGAAGTTGACACCTTTTTGCCGTAATTCATTTTGCATTTTCAGAAAATATTTTGAAATGATAGCGATGGGACTCTTTTATTTGGTAAAATGACGATGGATTGGTTTGAAAGAGAGGGAATAAAAGTGAAATTCAAGAAGTGGATAAGTGCAACAGCTGCATCGCTTTTACTAGTAACTTCATTAGTAAGTGCTACACCAGTTGCACATGCTGATGAAGCGTCGACAAAAATGATTGCAGAAGAAAGCATCTATGATTTACTCGTTGACCGTTTCTTTAATGGTTCGGGCACTAACGATTTTGATACAAATACGCAAGACCCTACTAAATTTGCAGGAGGCGATTTTGCAGGTTTACAGGATAAACTAAAATTTATCGGAGAGATGGGCTTTACAATCGTTTCCATTGGTCCGGTTTTTGCCACTGAAAAATATGATGGATCGATGCCGACGAGCTACTCTACAATTGAGCGTCATTTTGGGACATCTGAGGAGTTTCAAAGTGTCATAGAGGCTTATAAAGCTAAAAATTTATCGATCATGGTTGATTTTCCATTAAATAATGTAAGTCCGAATCATGAGTGGGCAAAAGATCCAGCGAAAAAGAACTGGATTGCTTCAACAAATAATGGACAAGTACAGTGGGATTTAACAAACAAAGATGTACAAGAAGCACTTATTAAATCAGCTACAGACTTTGTCACTACATATGATGTTGGTGGGATTCGTTTAACTAATATTGCTGGTGCTGATACAGAATTTATCAATGCAGTGATTAAAGCATTAAAAGATAAGAAAAAATCGCTCTATGTGATTTCAAATGAAGAAAGCGATGGAAACTTTGATGCAAGCTTTTCACCGGCAACAGCTGATATTTACCGTAATATATTTAAAAATGTTGATATGGATTCTTCTAAGTTAATGGAGCCTTTAACAGATAAGAAACCAACTCAAATTATGGTTGATTCCCTAGAAACGCGCCGTTTTACATTTGATTCTGCAGCAGAAAATATGTTCCCACCAACGCGTCTGAAAATGGCGATGGGTGCTTTATTTATGATGCCAGGAATTCCAGTTGTGCAATATGGTACAGAAATTGCGATGAACGGGGAAACAAAGCCAGATACGCACCAAATATACAACTTTAAAACAGATGATGAATTAATCAAATATATTAAAAATGTTCAATCGTTACGTAATAAATCTGAGGCATTACGCAACGGTGATTTTGAAGTTATTACAAATAAAAATGGCCTACTTGTATTTACACGTACATCCGATAAAGAGAAATGGGTCATTATGGTTAACAACACTAGTAAAACACAACGCGTTGATTTAACACCTGCTCAGCTTGGGAAAGGTAAAATGCTAAATGGTATTTTACATGAAGAGAAAGTACGTATTAATGAAAAAGATGTTTACCCGGTTATTTTAGATCGTGAAATGGTAGAGATTTATCAAGTTAGAAATGATGAAGGCTTAAATGTACCTTATATGGTAGCCCTAGGATTAGTATGGGTTATATTCATCGGATTTGTAGTGGTTATTATTAGACGAGGTAAAGTACGACGTAAGGAGCAAGATGCTCAATAATAAAGGGGTGCTTCATCCCTCATTGATTTTACAGGCGTTAATACAAGATAAAATGCTAACCCCCCTCAACACTTTTTAGTGCGGAGGGGGGGTTTTTGTTAAGCTTGATAGCTTTTATTCGTAAAGAAGATGGCAATTGTACCTGGTCCTACATGTGAGCCGATAGCTGAACCGATCATTGTTACTTGAATGGCTTTTGGTGAAAATCTTTCTTGGATAGAAGCCTTTACTTGGTTGGCAAAGTCCACATCATCACTATGGCTAATACCAATAATTTTCTCAGAAAAATTATCACCGCGCTCCTGCATTAAATCTAACATGCGAGCGATGGCTTTTTTGCGTCCGCGAGATTTTTCAATCGGCACAAGCTTACCGTCCTCTACATTTAAAATAGGTTTAATGCTTAGAAGTCCTCCAAGAAATGCGCTTGCCTTTGAAACACGTCCACCTTTTGCGAGGTAATCTAAATCCTCCACTGTAAATAAGTGTTCCATTTGAGGGGTAAGGGTTGTAATTTTTGCTTCGAGTTCCTCCAATGAAGCACCTTTATTTCGGAGTCGAACGGCTTCTTCTACTACTAGGCCAAAACCTAGCGAAGCACATTTAGAATCGATGATTGCTAATTTAAGGGATGGATATTGCTCCTGTACTTGATTACGAATCATGACAGCCGTATTATAGGTACCTGATAATTCCGATGAAAAAGCAATATAGATTCCTTCTTCTTCATTTTTTGCTAGATTTTCAAAATGCTTTAGAAAAAGTTCTGGTGATACTTGGGATGTTTTTGGGCGAGCACCTTGACGAATAGCATCGTAAATTTCTTTGGAATCAATTGAAATGACATCATCATATTCATTATTGTTCAATTGCACTCGTAGTGGAAGAAGTTCAACATTGTTTTCTTCATAATAAGACTTTGGTAAATCACATCCACTATCAGTAAAAATTTTCATCATTTGTCCCCCTAATTTAATATTCTATATGAGAAGTTTTCAAATACCTATACTACATAACAGGTGAACAAGTGTCGAGCTCTCACTTTCCACTCTATGTTTCTCTAAACTATTTCTAATGAAATGTTATATAGATATATTATCATATCGAGTTTCAGTATAATTGCAACTTAGGAATAGTGATGTAATTATAACTTTATTCAGTAAGTACTTGTTGAATAAAGGGTACTCCTGAATAAAGTTAAATTGAAAAAAATGAGCTCAGCACCCCAATGAGCCGCCAAGTCTCCACTCCAATCAACTCAGGGTATACGTTTTAACAAATGTCCTCCACAACTTTGGTGATGAGCCAAAAAATAGGATATTACTACTTAACTAGGATAATTTCAAGCGTTCGATGAGTATTTTAGCGATTCCATCATCATTATTGGTTGTGGTAATTTCGTTGGCAATATTTTTTAGAGCAGGAATACCATTGCCCATTGCTACACCAAGTCCGGCATAATCAATCATTTCTAAATCATTATCTTCATCACCGAATGCAATAATACGCTCGCGTGGTATACCTAAATCTTTTGCTACATGAGCGATTCCTACTGCTTTATTTAAGCCACGGCGAACAATCTCAATAATGTGAAGTGGCGCACCCCAGCGACGATGTTCAATGACCTCTGCATGAACTGCCTGTAAATGATCACGAATAATCATAGAATTTACTTCATTAGCTTGAATCAGTAAACTAGTTGGGTTATCAAGTAAATGGGTATATAGATCTCCAAGAGTAATTTTTGGATTCCCCATGTTAAAAATATTTAATATCCGTTCATCCTCTGTATGCACATAAATATCGTCCTTAACCTCTGCAATAATATTTTCGTATTCATAACTATTAATGGAGTCGACGACATTATGCACTACGCCTAAATCAATAGGAGTATGCATTGTCTGCCAAGCAGCATTTTTGGGATGGTGGACGTAAGCACCATTAAAATTCACGATGGGCGTTGTAAGGCCAAGCTCGTGATAATATATATCACTCGCGCGATAAGGACGGCCTGTAGCAATCATAACTTGATGGCCTTGTTCCTTTGCCTGCAATAATGTTTTTTTAGTTTTTGCTGAAATTTGTTGTTGGTCCGTTAATAACGTACCATCTAAGTCTAAAACGATTAAATGCTGTTTCATAGCTCATTGCCCCTTTCCTATAATTTGAATAGTATCTCTTTGTAAACCATTCGTCAAAATTTTGTCACATCGAGAAAAGTTTGCTAACATAAAGATTAGACAAAAGTTGGGAGTGACAAAGATGATTGTTGAGAAAGAAATGTGGGGAAATATTCCTTTATTACATATACATACAGAAAATATGAATGAAGAAACCCCAGTAGTGATTTTCTTACATGGCTTTATGAGTGCAAAAGAACATAACTTACATTATGCATATCAATTAGTAGGCAGAGGTGTGCGTGTCCTATTACCTGATGCAAAATTACATGGCGACCGTAGTGAAAGCCTATCTGAAATGCAAATGAGCTTACATTTTTGGGATATTGTTTTAAATTCTATTCATGAAGTTGAACAATTATATAATGAATTAAAGAATAAAAAATTATTAGCGAATGATAAAATTGGCGTTGCTGGTACATCGATGGGTGGAATTGTGACATCAGGCTGTTTAAAGCAATATGATTGGATCAAAACAGCAGCAGTATGTATGGGTGCACCAGGTTTTCTTAAATTAGCGGAGTATCAATTACAGCAATTCGCTAAAAGCGGTGTGGATTGGCCAATGTCCGAAGAAGAAGTACAACAAACGAATGAGCTTCTTGCTAAATACGATGTCAGCCTAACACCAGAAAAATTTGCAGGACGACCTGTGTTTTTCTGGCATGGGGAATTAGATAAAACTGTACCTTTCAATGATACGTATAATTTTTATTTAACTTTACAAAAATATTATGAAACAAATCCAGAAGACTTAAAATTCTTAGATAATAAAAGAGCAGGTCATGCTGTGTCGCGAGACGGTATGTTAGCAGCAACTGAATGGCTTGCACAGCATTTGGCATAATAAGATGCATCTGCTATGATTAAGTTAACACTGTGACGGAAGGAGAAATACAGATGGATCAAGATATGAAAGACAGCATGTTCGGTGCATTAGAAAATGTAATTGACCCTGAGCTTGGTATTGATATCGTCAACTTAGGTTTAGTATATGATGTAGATTTAGATGAAGAAGGTGTAGCAACCGTTACAATGACGCTAACTTCTATGGGCTGCCCACTTGGACCTGTGATTGTTGACCAAGTGAATACAGCATTAGGTGAACTTCCAGAAGTGAAAAGTACAAATGTCAACATTGTATGGAATCCACCTTGGTCAAAAGATAAAATGTCACGCTATGCGAAAATGGCATTAGGTGTACGCTAAATCCACTTAATGCATGATAAGAAATCCCCGCTTGCAACAGTAAGCGGGGATTTTGCAGTTTTGAAATACGAAATAGTCGAATTTTTGTGATTGTTGCGGGCTATAAAATGAGGGGGATCCGGGTCCGGGGCACTCAGTTTCCAGTGGGGGCGATTCTTGATGCTATCGGCGTTTCTCGAAATTTTATCTGTGATCGACATTCTGGAACATTGTGCCGCTTCCTCCTCTGTTGCTTTGCTTTCGTACAAAACACACATTGCTGAAATTTTGTTTTATCACTATAAATTAGAGTGTCATGCCAGAAGGCTCATACTTAGTGAAATGGTTGATTGGAGTGGAGACTGGGCGACTCCTTGGGGATCAGCGAATAGAGGAACGAAGGCTAAAACCATCACATCCTGTGATAACGCCTTCGTGACCAACATCGTGTTGGCCCGAGACCCTGGAGCGAGCAAAGCAAGTGAAGCGGCTCATCGGACGCCCCCAGGAAGCTTTGCTCTGTGCGAAAGCGTAGTGCTAACGTAGCGGCAGCAACAAAGCGCCCAGTCGGAACGGAAATCAACCCCTCGCTTTGCCAGACAGGCCTAATTTAATGGTATATTTGCATAAAGCTTGACTATTATATGAAATCCCCGCTTAACTCGTAAGCGGGGATTTTGCGTGTAACGAATTAATCGATACGACATATTTGTAACGGACAATTTTCACAAGCGATTTCATCTTTTAAAAATTGGACATCATGAATTGTTATATAACTCTTTTCAAAGGAAATAATATTGTGTTTCTTTAAATCATTAAGCATGCGATTGATCATTTCTCTACTCGTCGCACATAAATTAGCGATTTCTGTATTTGTTAATGGGAAATTGATAAAAATAGTACCATTTTCTAAAGGCTTACCATAAGTATTCGAAAGACGGATGAGCGTTGAAAATAAAGCGCCCTTTTTACCATTTAAAACTAAATCGCGCAAACGACTTTGATGCTTTAAATTTTCTGTCTGCAACAACTTCATATATTCCACCATTAAAGCAGGTTGTTCCACTAGTAAAAGTTCCAGTGATTTAAGGCTTAGTACATATAAACTAGAGGGCTCTAATACTTTAGCAGTCATGGAATTGTGCGTATAGTTACAAAATAATGAGCCTTCTCCAATGATACTATCTGGACCACAGATACGAATGGTTAATTCCTTCCCGTTCTCCGTTTCCTGATTGATCGAGATAGCTCCTGTTTTTATATAATATATTTCTTTCGCACGTTCGCCCTCTAAAAAAATTTTGCTATCCTTATTCACTTTGATAAAAACACCGTGCTTTTGAAAAAGATCATGAAATTTCTCTCGCATATTGTCCATTATAACCATATCTCCAACACATCGCTTTCTTTTTGTAATAAGTGGCTGTTTATTACAAAAGGATGGTGAATAATTTCGATACTAAATTCAAGAAACATACTTTTATTATATCGTAATTTTCCAGTTGTAAGGGGAGAAATTTTAGGGCTATTTCTTTGCTAAGGTTTGTCGTATGTTGTAAAATAAAGTTAGTCAAAAAAGGTCAAACATTTTTTTTTGAAACAGAATGGCAAACGGGATTCCGCTAACATTATTGAAAAGGAGTGCTAAACATGCAATTTCAACAAACAGATAATAAGAAACCATTAGAACAATTTGGACGTAATTTAATAGAAGAAGTAAAAAACGGTAAAATGGACCCGGTTATCGGTCGTGACGAAGAAATTCGTAATGTTATTCGTATTTTAACGCGTAAAACGAAAAATAACCCTGTACTAATAGGGGAGCCAGGTGTTGGTAAAACAGCAATCGTAGAAGGGTTAGCTCAACGTATTGTAAAAGGTGATGTACCCGAGGGATTAAAAGATTGCGTTTTGTACGAGCTTGATATGAGTGCGTTAATAGCAGGTGCTAGTTATCGAGGCCAATTTGAAGAACGCTTAAAAGGCGTACTTAAAGAAGTGAAGGAATCTGAAGGGCGCATCATTTTATTTATTGATGAAATTCATACTATTGTTGGTGCAGGTAAAACGGATGGTGCAATGGACGCCGGGAATATGTTAAAGCCAATGCTTGCACGAGGTGAGCTACATTGTATTGGGGCTACAACATTAGACGAATACCGTATGTATATTGAAAAAGATCCTGCTTTAGAGCGTCGTTTCCAACAAGTGCTTGTACGTGAGCCATCTATTGAGGATACAGTTTCTATTTTACGAGGCTTAAAAGAGCGCTTTGAGTTACATCATGCGGTGCGTATTCATGACCGTGCGATTGTAGCGGCAGCAGAGCTTTCAAATCGCTATATTACAGAGCGTTTCCTGCCAGATAAAGCTATCGATTTAATCGATGAAGCATGTGCGATGATTCGAACAGAAATTGATTCCATGCCACAAGAATTGGATGCAGTAACGCGCCGTATTATGCAGCTCGAAATTGAGGAGCAAGCATTGCGTAAGGAAAAGGACGAGGCAAGTAAAAAGCGTCTAGAGCAACTACGTGAGGAATTAACAAACCTCAAGGAATCCTCTGAGGGCATGCGTAAACAATGGGAAACCGAAAAAGAAGCGTTACAAGGCATTCAGAAAAAACGTGAAAAACTGGATAAATACCGCCGTGACTTAGATGAAGCAGAAAGTAAATATGATTTAAATAAAGCTGCTGAATTACGTCATGGTAAAATTCCTACTCTTGAAAAGGAAATTCAAGAGATGGAAAAACAATTAGAGAATGGTACGGAATCACGTATTTTACGTGAAGAGGTAACAGCTGATGAAATCGCATCTATTGTCTCACGCTGGACGGGAATACCAGTGACGAAATTAGTAGAAGGTGAGCGTGAAAAATTATTGCGCTTAAAAGATACATTGCATGAGCGTGTTGTCGGACAAGATAATGCTGTACAGCTTGTCACAGAAGCGGTATGGCGTGCTCGAGCTGGTATCAAAGACCCGCATCGACCAATTGGTAGCTTTTTATTCCTAGGGCCAACAGGTGTTGGTAAAACAGAGCTTGCGAAGGCACTAGCGGCTCAGCTGTTTGATTCTGAGGATCATTTTATTCGCATTGATATGAGTGAATATATGGAGAAACATAGCGTATCACGTCTTGTAGGGGCACCTCCAGGTTATGTTGGCTACGAGGAAGGTGGACAATTAACAGAAGCTGTTCGCCGAAATCCATATTCAGTTGTATTATTAGATGAAATTGAAAAAGCCCACCCAGACGTTGCGAATATTTTACTGCAAATTTTAGATGATGGACGCATTACTGATAGCCAAGGCCGTATGGTCAACTTTACGAACACAGTGGTCATTTTAACATCTAACATTGGCTCAAGCTATTTAATGGAAGCAAAGGAAGACGATACAGCAGTTGAGGATTTAGTGATGGTTGCACTGCGTCAACACTTTAAACCAGAGCTGTTAAATCGTATGGATGATATTATTATGTTCCATGCACTATCAGATGAGCACTTTACAGCGATTGCTTGGAAATATGTCGAACAGCTTGTCAAACGAGTGGCAGAGCAAGATATTTCTTTACAAGTAGAGCAAAATGTAATTGATTGGATTGTAGAACAAGGAGCAGATGCTCAGTTTGGCGCAAGACCACTTAAACGCTTCGTGCAGCGTTATATTGAAACGGCGGTTGCAAAAGAATTGCTTCGAGGTGAAGTCTTACCAGGAGAAACATTGCACATTCGAATGCATGATGGTCAATGTATCGTTGAAAAATAACAAAAAAACCTGTTCCGCATCGAGCGAAACAGGTTTTTTCTAGTTAAATTAATGATTGTCTGCAGCTTCTGGAGTCGACTCGTTTGGAATAACTGCACCGATGATGAAAACAAGAATTGTAAATACAACTGATGTGACAACAGCAGTTTGGAAATCAAAATCTGCACCCAGTACAGAGCTTACTACGTAGTTTAACATTGAAACTAGTAGGAATGACCATATGAATGTTACGATGTATTGCATTAATTTCACCTCAACCGAACTTTTTTATATCATAAAGTTTTTACTACATATTCATTATAATATCATAACATAAATTGAAAAAAAAAGAACCTTTTCTGTTAAACATGGCGAATTTGTCACAACAAGAACAATACTTATTTTATTTTAATGCAATTTCAATAGAAGCACCGATATTCGAAACCGTCGTTAATAATTGGGCAGGGGATTGTCGTGGTCACTCAATTCGTGGTCGCAGAATAGGACAAAAAGCATTAATTTTAATTCAGCTTGCACCTGTTCTTTATTATGAGTTTGAAGAGTTATTTTAGGCAATTATGTCCTTTAATAAATGCATAGTCTGTTATTTCCTGTATATCACAGTTTAAGACCAAGATATGTTTATTAGTTCGATATAGATTTAGATAGGAAATTACTAGCACTTTTATTGTAAAGTCTAGTATAGTTATATCGTTATTAAAATTAATGAATATAGTTACTTAATGCGACAAGAGAGAGTCTTATATACATTTAAAAGTGGTGAATTATATTTTGAATGAGAAGTATTATAAAATAATCGGATTACTTGTTTATGGCTTAATTTTAAGTGGGATAATCGGTTTTATTTCTTCTGTTTTTTTAATATTAGTTAATAGCTCGACAGATTTTTTATGGACTGACGTATCCAATAATTTTAAAGTACCGTCCATCTATACATTATTTTTATGTATACTAGGTGGTTTTTTAGTAGGTGTTAGCAGGTATAAGTATGGAACTACTCTACCTAAAACAGCTTCTGATGCTATTGTTGAATTAAAAACAACTCAAAGAATGGACTATTCAAATCTAAGTCTCAATTTTTTTATTGCTTTTTTAATTTTAATCTTTGGTGCAAGTGTAGGTCCTGCAGCAGCCGTTTTAAGTTCTGTTATTGCGTTATCGGTATGGCAGGCAGATAAAATGCGTTACTTTTATTTTTCCTACAACGAGTGGAAAAAGGAATCTTGGTTAATTAGACTAAAAAAATTAGCTTTACCTCATAAGTACCTTATCCCTTATAATCCTGATCGGGCTCCTCAAGAGAAAAAAATGCTTTTATTTAAGAAATTAGTTTATATGTTATTTATCGTAAACGGTATTGTGACCTTTATGTTTATCATTAAAATATCAGAACAACCTCCTTTTGTGACAAAGTTAGGGGAAACAAGTTGGGGTTTTAATGAATTGCTTCTTTTTATTCCTTTTGTTTTGTTTGGAATTTTGTTCAGTAAGCTGTATGAACTAATGGAAATAGGAATGAATAAATTCTTTTCTAAAATGAACAATAAAATTATTTTAAGTGGTGTTATCGGTGGTATTGGTATTGGCTTGATGTCTTTAGTCGCCCCTAACCTACTGTTTTCTGGCCAACTTTCTATGCAAGAATTACCTAGTGTAGTACCAACACTTTCAATTGCTACTTTAATTTTGGGTTCTATTCTAAAACTGATTTTTATGGAGTTTTGTTTAAAGTCAGGCTGGGTTGGTGGAAATGTCTTACCGGTTATATTTGCATGTATTTTACAAGGCTACGCGATCGCGACTTTTTTTCCACAACTAGATATGCTCTTTATCGTTGCTGTTATAGGTGGTAGTGCTTCGATCGCTATTTTAAAGACACCTTTACTAGTAGGAGTTGCTCTAATGCTATTTTTCCCGATAGAGTTAGCCCCAGTAATATTAATGATTGTAGTTTTATTTATTTTGTTAAGTAAATTGAGAAAAAAATCCCCACAAAACATAACTGCTTAATTTTAGGAGAAGACTTTGATTCGAACCACGAAAACTTGGATAGACGTGGAGTAGTATTTAGTTAAATAAGCTATAATAAGACCACTCCATCATGGGTGGTCTTAATGAAAGATGTTGCCTTTCTCACACATTTTTGTACATTTCTCGCTTATTTACCCCCCCAAAAAATTCTTCTTACATTTCTTGAAAAGTATGCCATGTATATAAGTCAGAACAGAAATCAACCCCACGTTATGGTTTAGAATCATTATCTCCTATTATATAGGAAAAAGTATATATTACTAAAACCCTTAATACTGCTAGCTTTAAGGCATTGATATTAAATCATCTTGCGCCATTCCGTCATTATGAGTTATAATTATGACCAGTTACTAATAATTGATAGTAAGAAAGCAGAGGGGTTGCTAAATGAACGCTGGTATTATAGGAATTGGCAAATACGTTCCGGAGAAGGTCGTTACAAATTTTGATTTAGAAAAAATTATGGACACTTCGGATGAATGGATTCGAACTCGTACAGGGATTGAAGAACGTCATTTTGCTGCTGATGATCAAGAAACTTCGGATTTAGCAGTAGCTGCTGCAAAAGAAGCTATTGCAAAAGCAGGTATTACACCAGAGGAAATAGGCTTAATCCTTGTAGCAACTGTAACACAAGATCAAACATTTCCAAGTGTAGCATGTATGGTTCAGGAGCAAATTGGAGCAGTTAATGCAGCTGCGATGGACCAAGCGGCTGCTTGTGCAGGATTTATATATAGTTTAGTGACAGCAAAGCAATTTGTTGAATCAAGTGCTTATAAATATGTCTTAGTAGTAGGTGTTGAAAAGCTGTCGAAAGTACTTGATTGGGAAGATCGCAATACCGCTGTGTTATTCGGTGACGGTGCAAGTGCAGCAATAGTTGGTCCAGTATCAGAAGGTAGAGGTATTCTATCATTTGAGCTTGGCGCTGATGGTACAGGTGGAAAGAATTTGTACTTAACACAGCAGGACACAATCGCTATGAATGGCCGTGAAGTATTTAAGTTTGCAGTTCGTCAAATGGGTGAATCTGCAATAAATGTATTAGAAAAAGCAGGTTTAACAAAAGAAGACGTAGATTTTTTAGTGCCGCATCAGGCGAATATACGAATTATGGAGTCTGCTCGTGAGCGTCTAGATCTACCACCAGAAAAAATGTCAAAAACGATTCACAAATATGGGAATACATCGGCAGCTTCTATTGGTATTTCTTTGGTAGATGAGCTTGAAGCAGGTAAGATAAAAGATGATGATATATTAGTACTTGTTGGATTTGGCGGTGGCTTAACATGGGGTGCCGTTACAATAAGATGGGGAAAATAAAAACGAAAAATGCTTGAGGGGAGTAATACAATGAGTAAACGACGAGTAGTAATTACAGGAATTGGCGCAGTTACACCACTAGGAAATAGCATCGAAGAAACATGGACTAACATTAAAGCTGGAAAATCTGGCGTTGGTGAGTTAACACGTTTAAATAAAGATCTTTTTGCAGCAAAAATTGCCGCTGAAGTGAAAGACTTTGATATTGAAAAATATATCGAACGTAAAGAAGCTCGTAAAATGGATCGCTTTACACATTATGCCTTAGCAGCGTCCATCATGGCGATGGAAGATGCACAATTAACAATTGATGAAGAGCTAGCACCACGTGCAGGTGTCTGGATTGGCTCTGGAATCGGTGGAATGGAAACTTACGAACAACAATTTTTAACATTCCAAGAGCGTGGAGCAAGACGAGTAAGTCCATTCTTTATTCCAATGATGATTCCAGATATGGCTTCAGGACAAGTGTCGATTCACTTTGGTGCAAAGGGCATTAACTCTTGTTCAGTAACTGCTTGTGCTTCAGGTACAAACTCTATTGGGGATGCTTTTAAAGTAATTGAACGTGGTGATGCAGACGTTATGATTACTGGTGGTGCTGAATCACCAATCGTAACAATGGCAGTAGCAGGCTTCTGCGCAAATACTGCATTATCATTAAATACGGATCCACAAACAGCTTGCCGTCCATTCGATAAAAATCGCGATGGTTTCATTATCGGTGAAGGTGCGGGTATTGTTATTTTGGAAGAGTATGAGCATGCAAAAGCACGTGGTGCAAAAATCTACGCGGAAGTTCTTGGCTATGGTGCAACAGGAGACGCTCATCATATTACAGCTCCAGCTCCAGAAGGAGAAGGTGCTTCTCGTGCCATGATGCAAGCTTTAGCAGATGGCGGCGTAGATGCTTCACAAATTGACTATATTAACGCACATGGAACAAGTACACCATATAATGATTTATTTGAAACACAGGCAGTAAAAACTGTCTTTGGTGAACATGCCTATAAGCTTGCAATGAGTTCTACAAAATCAATGACAGGTCACTTATTAGGTGCAGCTGGTGGTGTTGAAGCTATTTTCACAGCGTTAGCTCTTAAAGAAGGCATTCTACCACCGACAATTAATTTAACAGATCCAGATCCAGATTGTGATTTAGATTATGTACCGAATGAGGCTCGAAAAGCAGATATTAAATATGCTATGAGTAACTCACTTGGGTTTGGTGGACATAACGCTAGTCTACTATTCAAAAAAATCGAGGAATAATAAAGTAAAACTATAATCAGTGGGAGGTTCTTCATCTTCCACTGATTTTTTGTATTCACCAAAAGGGCTGTTTTATCACTATAAATTAGATTTACATGCCAGAAGATACACGCTATGAGAAGTGGTTGATTGGAGTGGAGGCTGGGCGACTCCTTGGGGATTAGCGCCACAGATGAGACCCTGCAGCGAAGCGAAGCGGCTCATCGGACGCCCCCAGGAAAGCGCCCAGTCGGAACGGAAATCAACCCCTTGTTTTACAGAAGAGCCTTACTTTATTTAATATGATCAATAAAAAACGTCAGCCCAATTTTACGTGGCTGACGTCTTTTTTTATAGTTTTGTGAATAGATGATAATTAAGAAGAAATAGAAAGGATGCTCTTATCTTGTTCCGACTCTTTTTATTTTTATTGAGCTACGGCTTATTGATTCTCTCCGTAGGGAATCTCATATTGTATTTGAATTATCGGACACTCGGATATTCCTGGATAGTTGTTTTTAAATTCATGGCACATACTACAGCATTTTATATGGCAATTGGATCAGCCATCGTGTTATGTGCTGTTGTGCTTGATCTTGGTTATGATAAAACTTTAAACGAAAAAGATAAGATGTAACTGTTAATCTACTCTCTTTTTGGCCAAGCTCTTACGATAAATTTCACCAAAGCTACAACATTTCTTCATATCATAGAAGGATTTCGATCCCAGGATGATAAAGTTTTCTTTTATCTACGTGCACGACCAAGGCCCATTGCTTCTTCCATGCGTTTTAAAGTAGCGCTTGCAATTGCATTTGCCTTTTCAGCACCTGCATCTAAAATAATATCTAATTCTGAGGATTCTACCAAATTATAGAACTTCTCTTGAATTGGAGTCAGGTGATCAATAACCGCTGCTGCCACACCTTGTTTGAAACCACCATAGCCAACGCCTTCGTATTTTTTTACAAGATCGTCAATAGATACACCTGAAATGGCAGATTCGATTGTTAGTAAATTAGAAACACCAGGTTTATTTTCCACATCAAATGCCACAATACCATCAGAGTCAGTAACAGCCGACTTAATTTTTTTCTCAATATCTTTCGCTGAATCTAAAAGTTTGATTGTCGCTTTTGTATTTGGATCTGATTTACTCATTTTCTTTGTAGGTTCTTGAAGTGATTTGATACGAGCCCCTGCTTTTGGTAATTGAATTTCAGGAATCGTTAAAACGTCACCATAACGTTTGTTAAAGCGTTCCGCTAAATCACGAGTAAGCTCAATATGTTGCTTCTGATCATCACCGACAGGAACAATGTTTGTGTTATACAAAAGGATGTCTGCTGCCATTAATGGTGGATATGTTAGAAGAGCTGCAGATACGCTTTCTTTACCGTGTGATTTATCCTTGAACTGTGTCATACGTTCAAGTTCACCAATCGAAGCGACACATTGTAGCATCCAACCTGCCTGTGCATGAGCTGGCACTTCTGATTGAATAAATAATGTAGATTTTTTAGGATCAATACCAGTAGCGATATACGTAGCTGCTAAATTACGAATATTTTGACGCAATTCTTTTGGATCTTGTGCCACAGTTATTGCATGCTGATCAACGATACAATAAACAGCATCTCCTTCATCTTGTAATGCAGGGAATTGCTTGAATGCACCTAAATAGTTACCTAAAGTTACAATACCTGTTGGTTGTACGCCTGAAAAAATAGTTGTCATTGTCATTTCCTCCTTGAATTTCGTCCCTTAGATTGTAAGTACCAAATAAAAAACATCATGCGTCCTCATTAGTAATCTAATGAAGGGACGAATGATGTTTGAATCCGCGGTACCACCCAGCTTGCCTAAAACGGCCACTTTACTTCGTAACGTGAAGGGACGAGCTTTGCTAATAGGCTTAAGTAAGAAACTAAGACGTTCACAAAGCTAACTCGGAAGTCCATTCCAAATGCTTACACGATCTGTTTGCAGCAACCACAGACTCTCTAAACGTGTAAAGGGCAAATGTACTACTCTTCGTCAGCGTTTTTTATTTAGTTCAATCAGTCTTGCACCTGTATAGATAGCAAGGTGAATTCACCAAAGACATAATTGAATTATTGCAAAGAATTATATTATAAAGTTTCCGTAAAATGCAAGTGTAAAAAGTCAGACTTTTGGCGGTGTTCTTTCTCGAAAAAAAATTATATGCTAATTTTGCTGCTTTTTTTTCACCATGCTACAAATATTTTTTGTGCGAAAGCGAAGAACTAACGTAGCGGCATCATAAATTGCTAAGGCGTTATTTATTTATAAATGCAACCAATATTAGTAAATATACGTCTATATTGTACACACTGAATCGACAATATTCTCGTTTAAACTTTTTAAATGAGAACAAGAACAATCAAAAAATGAATGTTTAAAATACTCTACGAGTGGGAATATTATTAGTAGTGCATTAGACATGCAAAGAAGTAAGTACTACTTTGAAAGTTATATAAATAGACGAAATATTTAGTGACAAGGCTATTCTTTTTTTTATTGGAACTATATTCAAACATCACAGAGTACTGTATAATGGTTATGAAGATTTACATTACATTAATTCTAATTTAACACACTGGTTTATAGATAATGATTAAAAGGAAAGGATGTGTCAGTATGATAGTAACTTTATTTACATCACCAAGTTGTACGTCTTGCCGAAAAGCGAAAGCATGGTTAGAGGAGCATGAAATCCCATATACAGAACGTAATATATTTTCCGAACCATTAAGCATTAGTGAAATAAAAGAAATTTTGCGTATGACAGAGGATGGTACGGATGAAATTATTTCAACTCGATCAAAGATTTTCCAAAAATTAAATGTTGATGTTGAAAGCTTACCATTACAACGTTTATATGAATTAATTCAAGAGTATCCAGGTTTATTGCGTCGCCCAATCATTTTAGATGAGAAACGTTTACAGGTCGGCTATAACGAGGATGAAATTCGTCGTTTCTTACCTCGTAAGGTTCGTGCTTATCAATTGCAAGAAGCACAGCGCATGGTGAACTAATATCTCCGTATTCAGCATAGAATAAGTATTAGATGTTACATATGCAACAGGCATATTGTGACATCTATTTTTTTGTGTTTTACTTATGTAAAACATTCTATATAAAGTATAATAAATAATAGGGGAAAGTCATATATTTCCGTAAAGTATGTTAAACTTGATTTAAGCTTAATAGTTTACTACAATTTCAATAATTCAAATATCTTCTGTGAAACGGTGTATATCCTTTTCATTTTATGACAGAACAGCATACAATATTATTAGAGACAACTGTGGACAGTTAATTTTTTAATTTCGGTTGCTCAACGGGTTTACTGTAGTGTGGTCAAAGGTTGAAAAACAAAAATGGAGTATGAGGTTAAAAACAATGAATAAAAGCATACTAATGAAACAAAACTGTTTTTCGACAAATGACAGTGAAGGGAGATGAGGTCTAGTGGACATCGAACGTGTAAACGAAAATACACTCAAGCTCTTTATTACGTACAATGATATAGAGGATCGCGGCTATAGTCGTGAAGAAATTTGGTACAATCGAGCAAAGGGTGAACAACTTTTTTGGGATATGATTGATGAAGTAAACACTGAGGATTATTTTGATGTGGAAGGTCCAATTTGGATTCATATCAATGCTTCTGAAGTAGGCTTAGAAATCATTGTCACACGTGCACATATTTTAAAAGACGGTGAAACCTTAGATGGTTCTTCGCATTTTGATGAACACAAAGATATGTTTGCCCCATTCGAGGACGTTGGAGAGGATCTTCTCAGTCAACTAACTCAATTTGGTGACATGGATGATTCAGAGTTATTTATGGATACAGACATTTATGTTTATAAATTTAAAGATATTGATGAGTTAATCCCTGTAGCAAAACGTATAACAGATGAATTAGTGGATTCCTCATTATTTAAATATGAAAATTGGTACTATCTAGTTGTTGACTTCACGAATGCAGATGATGATTTAAATCATCACGATAGAAATGCGGTTATCAAAGAATTTTTAATACCATCGAATTTCACAATCCATCGCTTAGAGGAATATGGCGAAAAAATTATGGAATTTAATTGCTTTGAAACAGTACGAAAATATTTTATTTAAAGAAATGAGTACTTGATTCAGTGGTTTAGACTGTAAACAAACTTGGTGATTATCAGTTTGTTTACAGTCTTTTTAATTTGAAAAGAGATTGAGGGGCATTTTTAAAATTTCAAGAAAAAGCCGTTATTTATTTGTGCTATAAAAATACTCCTTTACAATTAGTCAAAAAGGAGATGATTTTATGCTTATGGCCTATAACGAGCAGCAGCGGATTTTTCTCCCATACCAATATTCAAGGGAAGATTTACAACGATATAGGCGGCAGATGAAATTTTATTGTCCCCAATGCCGACAGCCTGTCCAATTAAAGATAGGTAAATATAATATTCCTCATTTCGCTCATATTGCTAATAATAGCTGTGTACAGTTATTTGCAGAAGGTGAATCAAAACTTCATTTACAAGGGAAAGTCCAACTATTTGAATGGCTGAGAAAACTCGGGCATACAGTAAAGTTGGAACCTTATTTACCAAAGCTTTCACAGAGGCCAGATATACTTTTGATAAAGAAGCAAAAGCAAATTGCCATTGAATTTCAATGTAGTACAATTTCTCATGAAAAGTGGTTAATGCGTACATCTGGATATAAGAAAAATTCTATACAGCCATTGTGGCTTTTTCAAACACCTCAAAAACAATCTACACAAGGTATTCAAAAAATTTCTATTTCCCCAATTATGCAAAAGATGATCATTGCTACAGTGCAAGGCGTATCTTATTTAGTAACCTATGATGCAAACACATCGAGATTTATTTATTGGACGAATCTTCTTCATGTTCATGGGCATACTTTTATAGGTAAAGTACAAGAATTAACTATTCACAAACAACATTTTCCCTTTTATGTGCCTATGTCAATTAAGAAAGAGGAATTTCATCTTTATTGGCAGCTTTATAAAAAGCAATGTAAGCAATTCGTATACCAACGATTATTCCGTAGTAAAAATGGGGTGCAAGATTCATTTTTACGAAGTAGTTATGAGTTAAGTTTTGCTTTAACTAATATGCCTGATTACGTAGGTGTACCGGTAAAAGATGCGGAAGCGATTCCGATGTTTTCTATTGAGTGGCAAACGATTTTGCTTTATTTTTGTCGACGTTTACAATTATTACCTCATGAACTAGACGAGAGAACGATTCGATCGTTTTTAATCCAACAAAATATAGAAGTTACAAATCAAGCAGTACAAGCCGTCAAAAATTACGGAATGGTACTGGCGAAAAGTGATCAAAAGAATGGTTGTTTTACGGATATTTGTGAGCAATTGTACGCACATTTATTTGCAATTGCCGCAATATACTGAGAAAATATGAGAGTATAGGAAAAACTCACATATAAAGGGGGCTGGCACATGGCTAGTAATAAAGTTTTAGTAAGAAATGAAGTTCCAGAAGAGTTAACTTGGCGCTTGGAGGATATATTTGCAACTGACGCCCTATGGGAAGAGGAGTATAAAGAAGTTGCAGAAATTGCAAAAAAGGCATCTAGTTATGTAGGTACTTTAAAAAATGGTGCAGATGCATTATTAGCTGTTCTAACTTATCATGATGATATTTATGAACGTACAATGAAGCTTTACACGTATGCTCATATGCGTAATGACCAAGATACGACAAATAGCTTCTACCAGGATATGAATAGTCGTATTCAAACATTAGCGACTAGTATCTCAGCTGCCCTATCATTTTTAACACCTGAGATTTTATCATTGAGTGAAGAAACGATAGAACGTTACTTAGCAGAAAACAAGGACTTACAATTGTATACGCAATCTTTAAAAGAAATAACGATGGCACGTCCGCACGTTTTACCAGCAGAACAAGAAGCATTACTTGCACAAATGTCTGAGGTAACAGGTACTGCTTCAAATACATTTAGTATGTTAAACAACGCCGATATGGTCTTCCCTAAAGTGAAGAATGAAGACGGGGAAGAAGTACAGCTAACACATGGTAACTATATTAAGTTTTTAGAAAGTAAAGATCGTACAGTTCGTGAAAATGCCTTTAAAGCAGTATACGAAACTTACGGAAACTTTAAAAATACGTTTTCGGCTACACTAACTGGCAATGTTAAAAAGCATAATGTCAGCGCACGTATCCGTAATTATGATTCTGCACGCCACGCAGCAATGTCTAACAACTTCATTCCAGAAAGTGTTTATGATCAATTAGTAGAAACAATCCATAAGCATTTACCAGCTATGCAGCGCTATATTTCATTACGTAAGAAGCTTTTAGGTGTGGACGAACTGCATATGTGGGATTTATTTGCCCCACTCGTTAAGGAAGTCGATATGAAAGTCACTTACGACGAAGCGAAGGATATTTTAGTAAAGGCTCTAGCGCCACTAGGTGAAGAATATCAAGGCATTGTTCAAGGTGGTCTTGATAACCGCTGGGTGGATGTCTTAGAAAACAAAGGGAAACGCAGTGGTGCGTACTCTTCAGGCGCTTATGGAACAAGTCCTTACATTTTAATGAACTGGCAAGACAATGTTAATAATTTGTTTACACTAGCTCATGAATTTGGCCATAGTGTACACAGTTATTATTCACGTAAAACTCAGCCGTTTGTTTATGGCGATTATTCTATTTTTGTGGCTGAAGTAGCTTCGACATGTAATGAAGAACTGTTAAATGATTATTTACTAAAAACAATTGAAGATCCACAACAGAAAATTTATTTATTAAATCATTGGTTAGATGGCTTCAGAAGTACTGTGTTCAGACAAACAATGTTTGCTGAATTTGAACACCTAATCCACCAAATGGATAAAAACGGTGAATCTTTAACAGCAGAGCGTTTAACAGAGGTTTACTATAATTTAAATAAACAATACTTCGGCGAGGATATTGTTGTAGATGAGGAAATTGGCTTAGAATGGGCTCGCATTCCACACTTCTACTATAATTACTATGTGTATCAATATGCTACAGGTAAATCAGCTGCAACAGCATTAAGTAAACAGATTTTAGAAGAGGGTACACCAGCTGTAGAACGTTATATTAATAACTTTTTAAAAGCAGGTTGTTCTGATTTCCCAATTGAGGTATTAAAGGCAGCAGGCGTTGATATGAACGTTGCAAAACCGATTGATGATGCATGTAAAGTATTTGAAGAACGTTTAAATGAGTTAGAAAAACTATTGTTGAATAATTAATTCGGAAGGCTGTAGGATTATTACTACAGCCTTTTTTCTATGATTAGTTGAACGAATGAAAATTAAGAATAATGATTTTTTTTGATTTCTAAATGTTTAAAAGTGCATATCTTGGAAAAATACTGTTTGTAATCGCTTTCTATTTGACAAATTTGTGAATCTACTATTGGAAATATTGCTATATTTACTATTCCGTGATAAAGTGAGTCATGTGAAATAAATCACAAAACAAACATACACCCCTTTGTTTGAACGTGAACATTTCTCCCATCCCCTTTGTGAAAAAGAGGCGTCACTATCTGTCGAGGATAGTGGCGCTTCTTTTATTTTGTTATAAATCTCGATCAAACCAGCGAAGTATTCCGATAAAACTCTAAATTGTTCCGATAAATCAATGGAAGGTTCCGACAAATTACTAAAATGTTCCGATAAATCACTAGAACATTCCGATAAAAATATCTAGAGCCTAATCGCTGATAAAATTTCGAGAACCGCCAATTTATACGAATAAAATGAATGCAACCAGTTGCATTCATTTTATTTTTTCTTTATAATGCAATCAAATGATTACATTTTGATGAAAAGAGGCTATAACGTGAAGAGTAAACCAAGTTATATTATGCCTGTGATTGCTGCGGCTTTAGGTTTTTTTATGGCTTTATTGGACACCACAATTGTGAATGTTTCTTTGCCAAAAATTACAGCATATTATGAAACTACAATTGATCAAATTTCTTGGGTTATTGATAGCTACAACATTGCATTTGGCGTTGTTTTGCTAACGGCGGTCAGATTTGCAGATCAATTTGGTAGGAAGAAAATATTTCAAATAGGGCTTATTTTGTTTGTATTTGCGTCAGTTCTATGTGGAATATCGCAATCTATTGAGTTATTAATATTATTTCGAGCGATACAAGGTTTGGCGGCAGCAATGATTGTTCCAGTATGTATTCCTTTAGTACTTGTTCATACTCCGCCTGAAAAGGTTGGTATTGTAACGGCACTATTTGGAATTATGGCTGGGATATCGACAGCATTGGGTCCGACAATTGGCGGAGTAATCTCAGAGAATTTTTCATGGCAGTGGATATTTTATATTAATTTGCCGATTGGAATTTTAGCGGTGAGTTTAATTCATTCCTTTGTAAATGAATCGTATGATCCTACTGCCTCTAAAAAGATAGACTGGATGGGTATGATAACAATTAGTATTTCATTGTTTGCACTCATATACGGGCTTTTACAAGTGAAGGAAGTTGGGTGGTCATCACCACTTGTTCTTAGTTGTTTAATTGGCAGTGTCATTGGCTTACTATTGTTTGTAAAGATTGAATCAAAAAATAAAGATCCAATGCTTCCAGTTCAGTTGTTTAAAAACTATCAATTTACATGTGGGAATATCGCACTGTTATGTTTAGGAATCGGTATGATGTGCGTCTACTTTTTAATGGCATTTTATTTAACAATAGTAAACGGAATTTCTCAGATACAGGCGGGCTTAATTCTTAGCTCATCATCTATAGCGACAATGCTCATTACACCTCTTGCAGCTAAAGCAAATAAATGGGGGACATTGTGGTTTGGTGTCATTGGTTATGTACTATTTAGTATAGGAACCTACTTGTTAGGTTTTACTTCACCAGATCAATCGGTTTGGGCTATTGTCGGAGTTTTAATGATTGTCGGTTTAGGATCGGGTTTAATCTTTAGCCCATTATCAATAGCACTCATTTTGCAGGTTCCCGAAGAAAAGGCTGGGATTGCATCAGGGTTATTTCAAGTAAGTCGTGTAATTGGGGCTGCAGTTGGCGTGGCAATTTTAGTAGTGATGCTACAGCATATGATGCAGAACCAAATGAAGATGGCAAAGGGTGAAATGATAGAGAAGGTTGAAATAAGTAAGCTTAGTAACAATACTAAGGAAAGGCTAGAACTTCAATTAGAAAATAATAAAGATAAAAATGAGTTATCTAATAAATCTTCATTACAGGATGTTTTAAATAAATTAACTGACGAAGAGGAAAAACTATTAAAATCTTCACCAGATAGTGCACATGCTGAAATTAAGAAGAGATTTGCCATTGAAAGAAAGGAAATAATAAATCTATATCCAGCTTTAGAAAAAATAATAAAGGATCATATTTCCTTAGCGTTTAAAGCAGTTTTTAAATTTGGAGCAATTGTCATGTTAATTGGTGCCGTTTTTGCTTATCTAAATGGCATAAATGCAAGAAGAATGAAGAAATATATAAGAGAACGAAACTTTGAGATTGCTATAAAACGTTAATTGAATGCAACTGATTGCTATCACTTTCTGATTCCGATATAATATTGAGCAAATTATGTTCGGAGGAGGGATGAGGGCATAATGGCAAAGTTGAAGACAAGAGAAAAAATTCTTAATGCTGCATTGACGCTTTTTGGTGAAAAGGGGTTTGCTGGAACTTCGACACGTGAAATTGCTGAACGTGCCGGTGTGAATCACATTACACTTTTTAGACACTTTGGAAATAAAGAGAATTTGTTTCGTGAGAGTGTTATTTCACATAAAACAGACAGAGATTATTTTCCTAAAATAGAAGAGGCGTTTACTGGTGATATAGAGCATGATCTTAAAATCCTGGCGCAAGCTTATTTTGAAGAAAATATTCCTGTGAAGGAAACTATTTGGGTACTTATGCGTGAGATTCAACAAGATAAAGAATTTGAAAAAATGTTTTTTGAATATCCAAATAAGTTATTTCACCATTTAGAGAATTATTTAATTAAATTACATGAGCAAGGGAAAATCCCAAAAGGGAACTTTAAATATACAGCGAATTTTTTCTATTCTTTGCTGTCGTCAATTTTAGTTTTCCAATTGACATTACCATATATAAATGAGCATATTAATCCGGATATTGATGAAATGATAGATGAGATTGTGCATTTATTTACATTAAGTTTGTATAATCCGAAAGAAAGTTAATAATGAGGCTATTAAAAGACAAATAAAAGCAAGTGAAGAAAACTTCACTTGCTTTTATTCTTGAAAGCTTAGAATAATAGTATAATTGCATTATTTTATACGCCATAGTGTAACGTTATCTGTCTGAATTCGTTCAATCTTTTGTTGCAGCATACGTTTCTTTAATTCACGTTCAGCTGTTTGTTCTGTTAATGAATAGATAAAAGCTACTTCATTTGTTGAAAGTGTATGGAATCTTGTAAATAGCTCTTCCATTGTTGGTAATGGTTGACGCACAAGCTGTTCATCCAACATCTCTTGTAAAATATGTTCATAAACTTCATAGGAATAGTTACCACTAACTTTAAGACCCTCATCTTCAATACATTCATTGAAAAATACAACGCTAGGTACTTCATCAACTTCCATTTCACGTTTAATATATAAATCGCATTGGAAGGCACGTGCTGCTTCCTTAGAACCGAAGTCTGCAGAAAATTCATTCATATCTAATTGAACATCTTCTGCAATTTTTAACAATGTAGCATAAGAATTGACGTCTTGACGGTTTAGTAATACATATTCTTGTAGTTTCGACAAATAGCGTGCTCCTGCACGTCTGCCCTGTAACTCGGCTGCTTTTATAGCGATAGATGGTAAAACAGGATGATTAATGTCGAGTTCAATACCTGATACACATCCCTTTACACGCTTACTTAAACAATTCAAAGAGGCAAGCTCTGTGCTTAGTACAAGACGCCATGTAAAGTAATGGTTGTACTCTAGCTGTAACCTACGAAGAATGGCTTGCATACTAAAAGCTTCAGGACAAAGTGGATCTACGAAAATATACAATTCAATAGGCTTATTGGCAGTAAAAATCTCGGGAGTTGGCTCTTGCAGCATTTGAATATTATTCACGTAACAATTCCCCCTCATCGTCATTTGGTGTATTAATCATGTGATGAGCTGTTAATACTAAACGTTGATAATAAGTTTCGCGGAATTTCCCTTCCAACCCAACTTCATCCATCGCTTCGGACATGCATTCAAGCCAAGCTTGAGCACGATCAGGTGTAATCGGAAAATTCATATGGCGTGCACGCATCATTGGATGTCCATGCTCCTCAGTAAAAAGATTTGGTCCACCTAAATACTGTGTTTGAAATTGAATTTGCTTGCGAGCTGTCTCTGTCAAATCTTTCGGAAAGATTGGAATAAGATCAGGATGCTGAGCAACTCTTTTATAGAACGCATGGATTAGCTCTGAAAGCTTTTCAGCTCCCAGCTCCTCATAAGGAACAGTGTATTTTCGACTCATATGTTAAATGCCCCTTTAATTCTTTATATCGTAAAGTATATGTTTATACTTGGCTATCTTTAAAATGTGAATTTCTTGTGACTACCTTCATTCTATCAACGTCTTTTCGTTAACACAAACAAAGCGCTCTTTTGAAATGTTTTTCGCAGAAAAGCACAAATTTCACCACGAGGGTGAAATTTGCCGAAATAGACGGTATTAACAGTGATTTTGCGATTAAACAGTGTAGTAATTCATCACTTTTTGGACATAATTCTGTGTTTCTTTGAAAGGAGGAACACCACCATATTTTGTAACGCGTGAAGCTCCAGCGTTATAAGCAGCTAACGCTAATGTAGGATCATTATCAAATTTATCTAGTAATTGGCGTAAATATTTGGCCCCTGCCATAATATTTTGCTCAGGATCAAAGGCGTTTGTAACCCCTAAATATTGCGCAGTTTTTGGCATTAATTGCATTAATCCTTGTGCTCCAGCATGACTAACCACATTTGAATTAAAATTAGACTCTTGCTTAATCACTGCCGCGATGAGTTTTTCAGGCACATTATATGTAGCTGCAGCCTTTTGAATAATCGAAGCGTATTGATTTGCACCTGCTAATGAATTGGCATATGCTGTTGAACCTATTACATTATCCGCAACATAGGAGTCGAGTTTTGTACTAGATTGTGTGTTTGCTATTGCTGCCTGTACAGCAGAAGGTATGAAGACGGAATTAGAACCATTATAAAGTAATGCTTGATAAGCATTATTTTGCATGTTTTCAGATAACCCATTTAAATTACTAAGCTGGTTCATGTATGACGAAGCGCTTGATACACCTCCAAGCAAACTAGATAATTTTGCCTTATTAGTAGTAGTTAAGTCGCCTAGCAATTCGCTTATCATGTTTGAAAACATAGAATTACTGTCTGTAAGATTGTTTGACGATGAATTTTCTGAAGATCCTAGTGTTTGTAATGCTTGAATGTCAAGTAAAGTTCTGAGTGATTGGATATCCAAGGAATTGTCATCCTTTCTTGTTATACTATTTAAATGATTTCAGCAACATCCGCTGGTATAGAGGAACTCAGTCTAAGAATGCATGTCCTGTGGCAAGGACTGAGTGATCAACATCACGTTGGCCTAATGCCTCCGGACGCAATTATGCCGAGGCATAATTGATCTATTAGATGGTGTTATTCTTTTGTAATGCTTTCATAAAACGTGCGATTTTTTTATCTGTAGCCCGTTTTTCGATACCATATTGCTGTAGAAATTCGTCGAAGATTGCATTTCCTTTTATTGCATCTTTTGATTCATATTCTACCTCATAATCGTCGCACTGCAAATAGAAAGAATGATCGAATACTAGAAGACCATCCTTATAAGGAATTTCGACACGATCAGTTGTCAGTGAACCGAATACTTCTAATTCTTCTAAAGGAATGTTATATAGAGCCAGTCTTTTAGCTACTTCTTGGGCATAGAATCCTTCTCCAACAAGCATTTTTTTAGCTTGCACAGCAGTTAATTCGTCAGTTGTCTCTAAATGTGCATGCTCTGCATTTTTTTCTTTTAAAGTACATTCAAAATATTTGTCGATTTGTCTAATACGAAGCCCACTTTGTAGTTTCCGAATAGCTTGAGAAGGTGTATCGAAATAATGATTTTTTTGACGATGAATAGCATTTTCGGGAATGTTGAATTCTTGCAATAAATATTCATATTGTTGTTTAGTTAAGAGATTTTTAAATTCTATTTCAAGTTGTTGTGCCATATGCTCACCTGTTTGTTTAATTTTTTAACGTTTGTTGCTTAAGAGAAAGAAAGGATTAAAATGATTTTTTACTTTTCGCAAAGTAACCAACGCTGTGTTACATCTTATAGAAAAAGTCAACCTAATTATTTTCTGAATAGTTAGTTAACGTACTTTTTAAATTAGCTCAAAATTGGTTGATTGTAGTGGAGACTGGACGCCCCCAGGAAAGCGCCCAGTCGGAACGGAAATCAACTACACGCTATGATAAAAAGTTTAGTTCGTTATTTCATTGATTTAGTATTTACACACTGCAACTATTTACCCTCTATGCTAAAATAAGAGGAAGAGTAAGACGAAAAGGGGAACCGCGTGTGCGTAAAATTTATACAATAGAAACATTGAATTTTGAAAACGAGCAACTTCATTTTAGTTTAAACGACATTGAAGTAAATTTACAGTTAAAACCTGCAGCACAATTAATTGCAGATTCTGATGACTTTGCATTTATTTATTTACTTGATGCCGGAGAGAATTATCATTACTTGCGTTTTCCACCGAGTAGTTGGGATCAACTTGTACATATTTTGCAAAGAAAGCAAAATCCAAAGCTACAGTTAGGTGAAGAAGTTATTGAGCTTACAAATTTTTACGATGAATTGGAAATGCTCGTGTATAATATTGAAGGAAATTACAATTATGGGGCGGAATTTGTCCAAGAGGTGGAACAACACTTCAAGCCAATTCTTGCTGAATAAAAAGACAAAACGAACAGACGGTGTTGGTTTTGTTCGATACCGAATGTCGGGAGGTTTTTGTGATGGGACAATGGGAAATATTTTTAAGTCCTTATAAACAAGCAGTAGATGAATTAAAAGTAAAATTAAAGGGTATGCGTTCGCAGTTTGGTATTGTTAATGCAAATTCACCAATTGAATTTGTTACGGGACGTGTAAAGCCTTTAGCAAGTATATATGACAAAACATTAGAAAAAGGACTCGCCTTTGAGCCATCTAAACAACTAGGTGATGAGCTAGGTGATATCGCTGGCCTACGTATTATGTGTCAATTTGTAGATGATATCTCAACAGTTACGGAGCTAATACGTCAACGTAAAGATATGCGTGTAGTTGAAGAGCGTGACTATATTGCAAATAATAAGCCAAGTGGATATCGCTCATATCATATGATTGTGGAATACCCTGTAGAGACGATACAAGGGAAAAAAATGGTATTAGCTGAAATTCAAATAAGAACATTAGCGATGAATTTCTGGGCATCTATTGAGCATTCACTAAATTATAAATATAAGGGAATGTTCCCCGAGGAAATAAAAAATCGCCTTCAAAGTGCAGCAGAAGCTGCCTTCCGGTTGGATGAGGAAATGTCGTCCATTCGCAGTGAGATTCAAGAAGCGCAAGCATATTTTAGTGAATACAAAGAAGCATCGAATCCTAATTTACTATCGGAGAAGGAGCGTGACACGCAATGAAATTTTCCATTCAATCACGTAGAGATGCACAGTCGAACGAATTAATGGAGCTAGCTAGAACATATTTACAGGATTTTGGGCTAACTTATGATGAAGAAGCGCCTGAAATCGTAGTCTCCATTGGAGGAGATGGCACATTATTACATGCCTTTCATCGATATTCTCATTTGCTAGATCAGGTTGCTTTTGTAGGTATCCATACAGGGCATTTAGGATTTTATGCAGATTGGAAGCCGTCTGAATTAGAAAAACTTGTTTTGTCTATTGCTAAGAAGGACTTTAACGTTGTGGAGTATCCACTACTAGAGGTAAAGGTGGAGCATTATAATGCAGAATCCAATACGTATTTAGCGTTAAATGAAGCAACTGTGAAATCACCAGATGTCACGCTTGTTATGGATGTGGAGTTAAATGGCAATCAGTTTGAACGTTTCCGTGGAGACGGTCTTTGTGTGTCAACTCCTTCTGGTAGTACAGCTTATAATAAAGCCCTCGGTGGAGCGATTATTCACCCAACTTTAGCAGCACTTCAAATTACTGAAATAGCATCTATCAATAACCGCGTCTTCCGTACAGTTGGTTCACCACTCATTTTACCAGCACACCATCACTGTGTTTTACGTCCAGTAAATGATCAAAACTTTAATATGACAGTTGATCATTTACAAGTTACGCAAGGCGATGTGAAGTCGATTGCTTTTAATGTAGCAAATGAAAGAGTACGTTTTGCACGTTTCCGTCCATTCCCATTCTGGGAACGAGTACATGAATCATTTGTGGCAAATGAGTAAAATGGATACAAGGTTTACACTGCACTTTAGAGCGGAAAAGGAAGGCCAATTACTGAGGGAGGCCTTAACTGAATGGCGTATCTCCAAGCGAGCTTTAACAGCTATTAAATTTGATGGAGGCTTACTGACAGTGAATGATGTCGAACGCAATGTTAGGCATCCTCTTCACGTTGGAGATCGTGTTGAAGTTAAATTCCCTCCTGAAGAAAAAAGTGAAGGGCTCGCTATTGAACATGGTGACCTTTCTATTATTTATGAGGATGAAGCTATTTTAGTGCTGAATAAGCCAGCGCATCAGAGTACGATCCCTTCTCGAGAGCATCCGACACATAGCGTAGCTAATCTAGTGTGCGGTCACTTTCAGCAGCAAGGTCTAGCATCAACTGCTCATATCGTAACGAGACTTGATCGTGATACTTCTGGCTTGTTATGCATTGCTAAACATTCTCATATTCATCATTTAACGGGACTTGCGCAGCGCAGTGGAGAGATTTCTCGACAATATGAAGCAATAGTACATGGACATGTGGCACAAGATATCCAATCTATTATTGCTCCTATTGGACGCAAAGAGACGAGTATCATTGAGCGAGAGGTGCGTGAGGATGGACAATTTGCGCATACAGACGTGACAATTTTAAGGCGCTTTTATTTACAAAATGAACCGATGACCCATATACAACTAAAGTTGCATACAGGGCGCACCCATCAAATTCGTGTGCATATGGCCTATGTGGGACATCCACTTGTTGGAGATGAACTTTATGGTGGAAGTCGCGAGTATATAAATAGACAAGCCTTACATTGTGTATCCTTAAAGATGCTTCATCCTTTGACAGATGAGAGTTTACAATTCACAAGTAACTTAAACATAGATATGCAACGATTATTAAATGACTCCTTAGTTTGAAGTTCGAGACTATCTAAACAGTCATTAGTTCACTAAGAATGAAAACTATTACTGAATCATGTTATAAATTTAAGGAGATGTTCGCACAAACGGGCATCTCTTTATCATTTTATTTTCTATAAAAGTAATAAGTTTTTCTTAACAACACGTTAACAGAACAAAAAGTGATTGTAGGATATAGTAAAGTATTGGATTTTTCAGGCTCATTACCACAATGTGGGGTTGATTTCCGTTCCAACTGGGCGCTTTGTTGCTGCCGCTACGTTAGCACTACGCTTTCGCACAGAGCAAAGCTTCCTGGGGGCGTCCGATGAGCCGCTTAGGCCAACACGATGTTGGTCACGAAGGCATTATCACAGGATGTGATGTTCTTAGCCTTCGTTCCTCTATTTGCTCGCTCCAGGGTCTCATCTGTGACGCTGATCCCCAAGGAGTCGCCCAGTCTCCACTCCAATCAACTAATATCCATTTCATACGTTATAATAAATGTCATCTCCAACTTTTGTTGATGATCCATTTTTTATTCAGCAAAGATGAAAAATAGAAAATATTCATCCACAGATATATCCAATTAGATTGCTAAGTAGTAAAAAAAGGGTTTGCAGAAAAGGCACAATACACTCTATTATATATAAGGTAGATTTACGGTATTGCCCGTACAAATGATTCAATGCTCGGAAGGAGGGGACAAGCATGATAGAGGAAAGAAATGAAAAGAATGATGTGCAATTCGACGAGGCACGTTTGCGAGAAATGCTCGAAACACATGATATTAACGCATTCCGTGATGAGTTTTTAGAGCTTCATCCATATGATCAGGCAACGTTTTATGAGAAGGTGGAGCCTGATATAAGGAAGATTATCTATTCGTTCTTGTCTCCGACGGAAATGGCTGATATTTTTGAGGCAATCGAAATAGATGATGATGAATACACAGCGTATCTAGCTGAGATGGATCCGTCTTATGGTGCAGAAATGCTTTCTCATATGTATGCAGATGATGCAGCAGACGTTTTAAATGAGTTAGATACGAAACAACGTGAAAGCTATTTGGGCATGATGGATGAGGAAACAGCTGAAGAGATTAATGAGTTATTAAGATATGACGAAGGTACAGCTGGTTCTATCATGACGACTGAATATGTAGCGATACCAGAAAATTCTACTGTTCGTTCAGCAATGGCGATTTTAAGGAAAGAAGCGCCAGATGCAGAAACCATTTATTATATATTTGTCGTTGATGAAGCACATCGATTAACAGGTGTTATTACGCTTCGCGATTTAATTATTGCTGATGAAGATACCCTTATACGTTCGATTATGAATGAACGTGTTGTGATGGTGCACGTAGGAGATGACCAAGAAGAGGTTGCTCAAATTATGAAGGACTATAACTTCTTAGCGACACCAGTTATTGACGATAAGGGAGAATTACTAGGGATTATTACAGTCGACGATATTATCGACGTTATTGATGAGGAAGCATCGGAAGATTACTCTAAATTAGCGGGTATTTCCGATATGGATAAATTTGATACAACCTCGTTTCAAGCTGCTAAAAAGCGTTTACCATGGCTTGTCATATTATTATTTTTAGGGATGTTGACAGCAAATTTAATTGGACATTTTGAGGCAACGTTAGAACATGTTGCATTACTCGCGGTGTTTATCCCTCTCATTTCAGGTACTTCTGGAAATAGTGGAACACAGGCACTGGCGGTAGCTATTCGGGGCATTACGACAGGAGATGTCGAAGAACATAGCAAGCTAAAATTACTACTACGTGAAGCAGGTACAGGCTTAATGTCTGGAATTGTTTGTGGACTGATTGTGATCGGTATCGTCTATATTTGGAAACAAGAGCTTATTCTTGGAATGCTAGTAGGAGCAGCGCTTTGTGGTTCTATTTTAGTAGCAACACTTGCAGGTTCTTTTATACCACTGCTAATGCACCGCATGAAAATCGATCCAGCTGTTGCGTCAGGTCCATTTATTACAACATTAAATGATATTACCAGTATTTTAATTTACTTAGGTTTGGCGACAGTGTTCTTAAGCCAAATAGGCTGAGAACCAAATTTCTTCCTTTTGCATATTGTATGAAAAAAGGGAAGTGAGTAATGTGGGTCGAGAGCCACGCTTGTTTATAAAATCACCATCATATTTTCTTAATATTTCTAAGGTGCTACATGAACTTGATCTGGAAGAAAGTACGTCAGTGTATATAAAGGACGGCAATTTCAATGAAACTATTGAAGAAAAAGAAGAAGTGATTGAAGAAGTACAAATAGATCCGTATTTACTAAAGCAACTTCAATTTTTAGAAAAGCCGTTTCGACAAAAAGCCTATCAACCGTTAGTTATATGTTTAAAGGATGGTAGAAGATTACGGGGTAGTGCATCTGATGTACAGACCGATTCATTGATGCTTACTTCTTTCGAATTGAAGACACAAGAGATTATATATTTTGAGGACATAGAACAAGTATTATGGCGAGGTAAACAATTACCTACCTTATGAAAAAAGTGTACAGCAGAGGATGCTGTACACTTTTTTTTATGTGTAGTGTGTCAAAGGAGAAAAGACTATTCACAAATCCCTAAGTCAACATCAGCAATACATTGTACAGCGCAGAAGCATGATAAATCTACAGTGATACAGCTCTCAGTTGAATTCCAATCATCTACTTTACATATTTTTTTCATGTTGACACAGCAGCCATCTCGACTTAATAGATCTACAGTACTTTCGCTGGAGTCAAATGAACATAAAGGCTCTAAAACACGCAAAGTAGCGCAGCACTCATCAAACATATCTTCTACACGGAAAAACACTGATGTACATATACATGGATCTGCTGTTGGGGAACTGAAAAATGCTTTAAAAGGAGTACCGTCTTTTGTAATTAACATGAATACACGTGTATCTGCTTGAGAGCGTGCAGGACTTACAATGCCTCCAAGTGGTTCTAAGAAACAGTTAGCTGTACATGGTTGACATTCTTCTCTCACCGCTTGATTCTGAATGTCTAAAATAGCGCGTACTACGTCACAAACGCAGCCTGCTGAATGGATTGGTTCAATAGGATTTGTTGGCTTGCCACAACCCATATCGTCACCTCCTTTCCTTGTTACTACTTCTACAATATGTGCTTATGAAAAATGGACTCGGGCTTTCGTATATATAGTCAAATGAATAGTTTTTTTATGTATGGAGAAACTTTAAAGAAAAGGAGGGGAAAACTTGAAGCTATCAGGAATGATGTTACCTCTATTAGTCAGTTTAACGCTTTTAAGCGGTTGCGGTGAAAAAGAAAAATTTATTGTCTATGGTTCACCGGAAAATGAAAAGGAAGTTGAAGCCATTTTAAAAGAAGAGGACTTTGTAGACAAAACAACGGTTATACAATATGACAATAGTATGCTTGTAGCGGTGCAAATTAAACCATGGGATAAGTGGAAAAAAGATAAATTAGAGAAAAAGTTGCAAAAGAAATTTGATGAAAAATATCCAAACAAAGATGTTTTTGTCTCGACTGATTATAAAATTTTTTATGAAGCCAATAAAATAAAAAAGGATCAAGTTGAAGATAATAAACTGAAAGATAAAATTAAGAAATTGAAAAAGCTTGCAAAGGAGGAAACGTAATGGAAAAAGAACAATACCAACAGTTAGAACAAAATGTCACGCCGAAACCGCCCTATTTTAAGAATGTTGCAAAGGCATTTCTAGTAGGTGGACTTATTTGTTTTATCGGGCAGGCCGTATCGCTTTTTTATATAATTTTCTTTGATTTTACCGAAGCAACAGCCGGAAATCCAACAGTTTCAACAATGATATTTTTCGCCATGATTTTAACGGGTTTTGGCTTATATAAGAAAATTGGTCAGTTTGCTGGAGCTGGATCGGCTGTGCCTGTTACAGGGTTTGGTAATGCTGTTATTTCTGCTGCTATTGAGCATAGATCTGAAGGATTAGTACTTGGTGTAGGTGGAAATTTATTTAAATTAGCTGGGTCAGTTGTATTATTTGGTGTTGTCTCCGCCTTTTTTATTGCACTTATTAAATTCATTCTTGTAACGATAGGAGTGGTTTCATGGTAATTGTCTTTCAATCGAAGCCTTCCTTAATAGCAGGTGGTGTGGTAGCTGGCCCACTAGAGAAACGTAGTATATTTAGTCAATATTTTGATGCGAATTACGATGATGAGCGTTGGCAAATGAAAACAAATGAACAAGGTCATCGAAAAATGGTGCAAGAGGCCTGTGAATTTGCCATGAAAAAAGCGGGTGTGGAAAATACTGCCATTGATTACTTTATGGGCGGCGATTTAGTTAATCAAATGACACCAACTAATTTTGCGGCCAGAGACTTAGACATTCCTTTTATCGGATTATTCTCAGCATGTGCCACCTCTATATCTTCAGTAATTGTTGCGAGCCTATTAACAGAAGTAGGTGCCTCCAATTTATCGCTAGCTGGTGCTTCTAGTCAGCACAATGCGGTTGAGCGACAATTCCGCTATCCAATCAATTATGGCTCACAAAAGCCCCAAACTGCTCAATGGACGGTAACGGCTGCTGGTTATGCTCTTATTGGTAAACATCAAGAGGAATATCCTTCTATTGAAGCAGCAACTGTTGGAAAATCCGTTGATTATGGTATGGATGATCCCTTTCACATGGGCGCAGCGATGGCACCAGCAGCTTTTCAGACGATTCAATCACATTTAGAGCAGCGTAATCAAAAAATTTACCACTATGATTTAATTTTAACAGGTGATTTAGGTCAACTTGGCTTAAAACTGCTAAAAGGAATGTTTGTTGAAAGTGGCATAAAGAGTGAGGAGTTAAAACCTTTACGTGATGCAGGCGCAGAGTTTTATGGACAGGATGAAACATTCCAATCCGGTGCGAGTGGTGCAGGTTGCTCGGCAGCTGTTTTTTTTAGTTATGTGATCCAACAGATGCGAGCAGGTACCTATAAACGAGTACTGCTTGTGGCGACAGGAGCATTGCTGTCTCCGCTTACATTTCAACAAGGCGAGACAATTCCATGTACGGCACATGCGATTGAAATTACAATGAAATGAGGCAAAATCTATGGTTATGACATTTGTATTTGCATTTTTTGTAGGAGGAATAATTTGCGCCATAGGTCAATTATTAATGGATTTTGGTAAACTAACACCTGGACATACATTGAGTACTCTAGTCGTAGCTGGTGCCATTCTTTCCGGGATGGGTTTGTATGAACCACTTATTAATTTTGCTGGTGCTGGTGCAACTGTTCCTATTACATCTTTTGGAAATTCCTTAACGCATGGTGCAATTGTTGAAGCGGAAAAACATGGGCTTGTAGGTGTATTAACCGGGATGTTTGAGGTGACAAGCTCTGGAATCAGTGCTGCCATTGTTTTTGGCTTTATAGGAGCATTAATATTTAAACCAAAAGGAAATGTCGATTAGACGAATACCCCACCCATTTTTACAACCGACACATATTATAGGTTGTAGAAGGGAGGGGTATTTTTATGGGATATCAAGGCTGGGGTGCTCATACGTATGGAGGGCATGCTGATTGTTGTTACGGAGGAGACTATGGCGGTTACTACGGTGGTCACCATGGCGGTTACTATGGCTACGGACATGGTCATAGTTCAACTTTTGTCTTAATTGTTGTCCTATTCATTCTTCTGATCATTGTCGGTGCTGCTTGCATATAATTTGATTAACTTCTTTCGGCAGAAGTCTCCCACCTTTATAGATGGTGAGAAGAATGCGGGTTTAGCTATTTTTCAGCGGATGTCCAAACATTTGCTGAAAGAAGTTAAAGCCTCCGGCGGATGTTACGGAATCGGATAGGAGTTCTTAGAGGATGTTAGCCTAAAATCATCGCATCCATGCGATAACGGCTAACTGACCTGCATCGTGCAGGCCTAAGCACAAAGCCGATTCTGAACGCAATTATGCCGAGGCATAATTGATTGTGACAGTAGATAGAGGCTTTAGCTTTTCTTCAGAGTGCACCATTATCTGAATAAAGTTTAAAGCCTTCACTAGTTGTCAAATGTTTCGTGAATGAAATAACAGTGAAAAATAAATTTAAATTTTAATTGATAGGAGGGGGAACATGAATCGCGGATTTTTTAATTCGATTGAACAAAAAACTGGAGTATCGATGGATGAAATTTTCGCATTAGCAAATGAAATTCAACATGCTGATTTTACAAATGAAAAACAAGTAAGAAAAATAGTACGGCGCGTAAGTAAAATGTCCAAGAGACAAATTACGCAAGAGCTTGAAGATCAGTTAGTACAATCTATTATTCAAGATGGTAGTTCACTAGATTTAGATAAAATTACTAAAATGATGAAATAACATGATATATCTACTATTTAAAGCAATATATCTATAAGGTTGGTTAAATGGATTTTCATTTACAAATCAACCTTTAAAGCATTGTAGAGAAATAAAAAGGGTGTTACGATATGCATTAGCATTTTCGTAACACCTTCTTGATCGATTATGCCTCGGCATAGTTGCGTCTAGAATCGGCTTTGTGATTAGGCCAACACGAAGTTGGTCACTCAGTCGTTGCCACAGGACGTGGCGTTCTTAGACTGAGTTCTTCTATTTCAGCGGATGTATGGACAACCACTGAAAGAAGTTAAATCGTTTTTTCCATAGCACGATGTGGGATACCAGCATCCATAAATTCAGGAGATGTGGCAGTATAGCCAAGCTTTTCATAAAACGGAATAGCATAGCTTTGTGCATTGAGTTTAAGTTTTTTCTTATTTATTGAAATGGCGTGATTTTCCATTTCCTTCATAATTAAAGCACCTAGTTTTTTACCTCGCTGATCTTGTAAAATACAGACACGTTCAATTTTTACAGCATCGTCCTCGATGCTACGTAAACGTGCAGCACCTACAGGATCATTGCCTTCGTACATAATGAAATGTGTTGCGGATGCATCCTCAGCATCACACTCAAGATGAAGAGGCACACCTTGCTCTTCAACAAAAACTTGTTTGCGGACTACAAACGCATCCTCATGTTCTTTTGTTGTTTCAACAATCTTAACTTTATACAAAGATTACTCAGCTCCAGTCAATCGGAAAGTTTCATACGTTGTCCACGAGCCGTCTTCCAATTGGTATAAAAGATGAATGCGATCAATTGTATCTTTTTCATCAACACCTGTCATACGTAATTGCCCAAAGATGTCATCGTGCTCGGAATCTGTCATTTTTTGAGCAATCGTAATATGTGGTACAAATACATGTTTTGTCTCACCAAAAGGTACTTTTTCTTCTAGAGTTTGGTGGATTGCTGTTAATTGTTCGGTTGATTCAATGCGGAAATAAATCGCATTTGTTGTAGGGAAAAATGAACTTATGCGTAATGCATGAATGTTTAAAGGTGCATATTTGGCAGCAAGTTCATCTAATTGCTTTACGATAGATTGAATATCTTCTTCCGTTGCATCGAAGCTGTCCTTTAATGTTATGTGCGGAGTAATTTTCGCATAATGAGGATCGTATCGTTTGCGATAAGTATTCGCTAAATCTTGCAATTTTTTTGATGGAAATGCCACAATACCGTATTTCATAGGCCATTACCTCCCGAAAATAAACAATTTTTTATTTAAGTATAACAGAAAATTTCGATTTCGTAATTTGAATCGTCTATATTAATTGAAATTTTCAATTAATGCACGACGTAAATCAGGTTTCCAATATTTCCATGTATGATTGCCATCAAATTCTTCATAAAATGTAGAAAATCCTTTGTTTAACATGAGATTATGCAGTTGACGATTTGGTGTTAAAAAATCTTTAATTGTTTTATCCATCGTGACAACTTTATCTTCCTCTTTCCCAACAATATGGTAAATAGAGATTGCACCTGGATCTTTAAAATTCTCTACAGTTTGTAGAACATCTTCGTCAACATATGGTGATTGTAAAATAACCTTGCCAAAAATACTTGGGTATTTTAATGCGGCCATTAAAGAAGCGGTTGCAGCCATTGAATCACCAATAACTCCACGACTCATTCCCATTTGATATGTTGCATATTCAGCGTCTAAATATGGCACAAGCTCATGTGCTAAAAAACGAAGGTATGCTTCATGTTGCTCTCCACTTGGAATATATTTATGACGTCGATCCTTAATGTCCTTATAAGGAACGAATGCAATGATTAAATTTTCGATTTCATAGTCATCAATAAGTTCATCAGCAAGTTTGGTAATACCCCCAAGCTGGAAATAATCTTTGCCATCTGATGCAATTAAAATATTATATTTATATAGTGGAGAATAATTTGCAGGAACATAAATATAGAGCTGTAATTCCTCCTGTAATGCTTCACTATAGAACTTTAAATCCTGTACAGTTCCCTTATCCAATGATGACACTCCTTCTCATGTTTGTAACAAAATTGTACCATATAGCTAAAGTAAAGGTATAATAGGTTGGGCTAGCACTATTCTAGCAATAAAATCGAAATGAGGGTTAGTTATGCATGATAAAAGTATTCGCATACACTCTGATGAAGTAGCGAAGGCAGCCCAAGCTGCACTCATTCGTCGTGGTGTATCGCTAGAGGATATTGCTAAAATCGTTTATGAAATGCAAAAATCCTATAATGAAGGTTTAACATTAGACCACTGTGTTCATTCTGTAGAGCGTGTATTACGTAAGCGTGAAGTTCAACATGCTTTATTAGTAGGAATAGAATTAGATGAACTTGCAGAGAAAAAGTTATTATCGGCACCATTACAGCAAATAATAGAATCCGATGAGGGTTTATTTGGTGTGGATGAAACAATCGCACTTGGATCTGTTTTTACATATGGTAGCATAGCGGTAACAACTTTCGGACATTTAGATAAGCAAAAAATCGGTATTATTAAGAAGTTGGATACAGAACCTGGCCATCATGTAAATACGTTTTTAGATGATTTAGTTGGCAGTATCGCTGCTTCTGCCGCGTCACGTATTGCACATCGTATGCGTGACTTGGAAGAAGAGGGCGAGACATTTGCTGATATCGAGCCAGAAGAGCTAGGGCCAAAAACAAAATCACATAATGAGATTTAACATAGTATTAATATATAACAGAGCCTTCGCTAAGCATGCGAGGGCTCTGTTTTTAGTGTTATTAGCGATTCGTGATGCTACCGGCGATTCTCCAAATGTTATCAGCGATTCTTGGCATTTTACCAGCGATTTTCATGATGTTATCAGCGATTCTTGGCATTTTACCGGCGATTCTCATGATGTTATCAGCGATTCTTGGTATTTTATCAGCGATTTTCATGATGTTATCAGCGATTCTCGGCATTTTACCAGCGATCGGCATTCATCGTAGTTTCCCCTGCTTTCTAGTATGCTTAGCCGATTGTTTTGTATACTCATACCGATGTATAAAATAGGACATACTATGAGATAGAAAATAGTCAGCTCGTTGAAGTATCTCAAAATCATTGGGGTGCTATTGCATCTACATAGCTTGAATGTAGTAGCCTGATATTTTACAATAGAAACATCGTGAAACTTTAAAGGGTTTTTGATGAGCTAAGTATTCTTTTAGAAGCTTCCTTAAAGTGTAATAAAGATGATTAATTGTGAGGGACCTACTACATGAAAATGCAAGATATAAAAACGTTAATTACGAGTGGTACAATCATTCTTGCTGTTGCATTGTATATGATTTTTGGCAGATCACCAGCCCAAGAAAAGGATGCAACATCGACTAACCAGCATGGTACTATTTCTATTGAACAGGTTGAAGGAAAAACAGGAAATAAACGCTTTGATGTAGATTATATTAAAGCCTATGATGGTGATACAATTCAGGCGACAATAAATGGCAAGAAACAAAAAATTCGCCTATTGATGGTAGATACACCTGAAATGAATTATAACAAAGGTGAAGCACAGCCTTATGCTAAAGAGGCGAGAGATTATACGATTAAATTGTTAGAACACGCCAAAAAGATTGAGGCGGTTTACGATGTTGGACCAGAAACAGATAACTATGATCGCTTATTAGCCTATGTCTTTGTTGATGATGTAATGTTGCAGGAATCATTACTAAAAGAAGGACTTGCAGCAGTACGTTTTATCCATAAACCAAACAATACGTTTGAAGATGAATTTAGAGACATCCAACAAGATGCAGAAAAAGCAAAATTAAATATTTGGTCACACCAAAATTACTTCCAAAAAGATGGTTTCCATCCGGAAGTATTAAAATAAAGGTTATCAATCAAGGGACGGTCCCAGAAGGCAATGAAAAATGCCTTTTGAGGGCGGTCCTTTCTTTATTCAAAATTTATAGTAGTAAATAAAGTGAAGTATGAAAATCATTAATTTAATTTTCTATGATTTTATAGTAATAAGCATTAATAAGTTTGAATTTGCTCAAAGTGTTAATCTACTTGTAAGTAATAGTAATCGAATAGGTAAATCAAGTTTAATAAAATCGCTTTTTTTTGCACTAATTGGTTTAGGTATTGAGTTAATTCGTTTAGCACATGAATACAATTAAAATTTTGCTATCTATGCCTGATGCCATGTTTGCCATTGTAACTGTTATTACAATTGAATTTATGTAACTGCCATGAAAATAAGTTTCTTCAGAAAAAGTAAAAAACAATACTTAATAAAAGCTTTGCTCTACTTTTAAAAATACTGAACTGATGCCTGTCTCTATTCACACGTGGCTCACGTCTCCCAAACTGCAACTTTAATTAGTTCCTCAAGAGATTTAGAACAATTTTTAAAATCACTTAATTTCCAATTCTTATTTCTAGCATGATTGTGGTAAAAATATTAACTAATACAGCTATATTTTCATATACTATTCCCTCCTTTAAATAATATTGGAATTATCACTTAAATAAGATTCTGAAGTACCTTCCAGAAACCGTTTATATTAAAAAGACAATTATATTCCTCAATTTGCTTAAATGTCTTCTACTGAGTTGGATAGTATTCCTACTAAAAAAACATTTACATTTCCTAATATTCAGAGTACTATAAAATTCAACTTACATTCAACCGACATGTAAGTTGAATGTAAGTTAGGGAGGGATTTTCTTTGAAAGGAACAACACTTCAAGAAACAGCGTATCATGAAATTAAAAACAAAATTATTAGAGGGGACTTTTTAGAAAGCGGTTTCACTTCCCAAAATCAGTTAGCGGCTGAACTTGGAATAAGTAGAACACCGATAATGACTGCTTTACAAAGGTTACAAAATGAAGGGTTTGTAAAAATTATTTCAAATCATGGCATTCAAATTTTAGGACTGAATGTTCATGAACTAGAAGAAATGTATGAACTGCGATTGGCGTTAGAAACTTTTGTCATACCAAAAATAGTTGAATTGGTGACTGAGGAACAAATTGAGATACTTGAGGAAATCATTCAAGAACAGAAAAAGTGTGTAGAACACAATGATATATTTCAATTTTTGAAATTGGACTCTGCTTTTCATCTTCAGCTTACTGAAGTTTATGGAAACTCCTTATTTATTCAAACACTTACTAATATTCGAGAAAGATTATTTAGTAACCCGTATTATTTTCGCAGAAAAGAATATCCAATTTCTAGATATATAAAGGAACATGAAAAAATAATAGAGGCAATTAAATCTAAAGACATTAGACAAGCGATTAAAGAGTTAGAAACACATATTGTAAATGGATAGATTTTGAATTTTTGGAGTTTTCATCGAAATTGTTAACCTAGGAGCGAATTATGAAGAATAAAACTTTAATGGACAGTATTATTATTGGATTTGCCACATTTGCAATATTTTTTGGAGCAGGAAATCTTATTTTCCCACCCTTTATTGGTTTTACATCGGGAACAGAATGGGTACCGGCGTTACTTGGTATGACACTTACAGGTGTAATTTTACCGGTATTAGGAATTGTAGCTGTATCAAACAGCGGAGGAACATTCGCTGACTTAACTAAGCCAATAGCACCTTGGTTTTATAAGGTGTTTTGTACACTCATCATGATAGTCATTGGAACTTTCATCAATGTTCCGCGAACTGCTGGAACTAGTTATGAAGTTGCTATTCAACCGTTTTTTCCTAATTTTTCTACAGTCTTGTTCAGCATCATTTTCTTTGCTATTGTGTTTTTAGTTTCTGCTAACAAAGCAAAGGTTATTGATACAATTGGGAAATTTTTCACACCTTTTAAATTTGGATTGCTGCTAGTTATCGTTGCTGTTGCCATTTTTTCTCCTATTGGGAATCCAATTTCAACAAATTTATCGCAACCATTTTTGAACGCCTTTGTTCAGTCCTATCAAACAGCCGATGTATTGACTGGGTTGCTCGTTTCAAATATTATCATCGCAGCAATCCGTGCCAAAGGATACGCTGGAAAAGAATTAAAGAAAGTTACAATATATGTTTCTGCCATTGCTGGTCTTGGGCTTTTCGTAATTTATGGAGGATTGCTCTACCTTGGAGCATCCGGTAGCCAAGTAATTTCAAACAATAATATTGAAAGAACTAGTTTGTTAGTAGAGTTGATGAAAAAATTGATGGGGCAAGGTGGCCTGACACTACTTGCACTATGTGTTTTACTAGCTTGCGTGGTTACAGCAATCGGATTAACAAGTGCAACTAGTGACTTCTTGACAGACCTAACAAAGAATAAAATTCCTTATACTGTTTGGGTGGCTATTAATACAATAATAAGTGCAATTTTTGCAAATGTTAAAGTGGATGCACTTATTTCAGCGGCTGCACCTATCTTCCTTGCTCTGTACCCAATTTCGATTATACTCGTTATTTTAGGATTGTGTAGAAAGTATATACCAAATAGAGGGTCTTATATTGGAACAGCATGTTTTACATTCATATTTAGTTTAAATGATGCATTTAATGCAATGGGTATTAAATCAGATGTCTTTAACTCATTTGTGGCAAACATACCATTCAGTTCGCAAGGTTTCACATGGTTGATACCAGCGATCGTAGGATTTATTGCGGGAACTATCATTTACAAAATATTCATTAAAAAGCCTAGCGATATTATTGCAGCATAATTTACATATCAAATTGAAAGAAGGAAGTTTTATGAAAAAACCTATTATCGGAATTTCTTGTAGCTTTAGTCCAAATGGACAGATTGGAGTTGTGTCTCACCTTGGTGCACCAAGCCAGGAATGGCAACTTCTTGCAGACGACTATATTCAAGCAATTGAGAAAGCTGGAGGGATTCCAGTGATTTTGCCAGTTGTTGAAAATCCAGAAACAATCCTTCCGATTCTTGGAAAGCTAGATGGAATTATTTTTACTGGCGGAAATGATGTGAGTCCACTTTGTTATAACGAAATGCCTTCAAGTGCAGTTGGAGAAGTCTCTGTGAAAAGGGACAATGTAGATTTGGCACTAATCAAATCTGCATTGGAGAACTATCAAATTCCGATATTAGGGATTTGCAGAGGTTGTCAAATGCTGAACGTGGCTCTTGGTGGCACATTACATCAAGATCTTGCTAAAGATGATGTTACTAAGAATGAGCACTTCTTATCGTCATACCCTATCGAAAATATTTCTCAAATAGCAAATATTGAGACAAACAGTAGACTTGCAAAAATTTTCGGAAGTAAAAGTATAGGAATCAATAGTTTCCATCATCAAGCAGTTAAAGATTTAGGGGAAAATTTAGTAGTAGCTGCAAAAGCCGATGATGGTGTCATTGAGGCTATTGAAATTCAAGGTGAGAGATTTATTGTTGGTGTTCAATGGCACCCTGAGATGATGCAGAGAAACAAAGTAAATCACTCTGTCTTTTTTGAGAGTTTTATTAAGGAGTGCTCCCTTAGAAATGATTAATCTAGCTCGCTAGGTTCTTAATGGGAATATTTATAGGTGGTTTTCTTCCGTCGGTAGTAAGTTTAATATGAAAAAATTCATCTGAAAAAATGGAAAGTTTAACATTTCCTATGTATCTTTACTTAAGAGGGTTATTTCCATCCGGAGATAATAACATAAAAAGCTCCATTTACTGATTGCTCAGTGAATGGAGCCTTTTCGTTAATTATGTGTATCGCAAGTGTACTCCAACTTTTTGCGTGAGCATTTGTACGACACTATATGTAGGGCCTGAAATTCATATATCAAAGTCGAATTGTTGGATAGAGTATATAAAAGCCTATCATTTGTCTTATTTTACATCTTCTGTCCACTTTGAAACTTTATCTTTATTGTCTTTAATCCATTTTTTTGCTGCCTCTTTAGGATCAGTGCCTTTCATAATATCAAACATAACACTTTCAATATCTTCCGGAGTCCAGTGGAAGTTTTTAAGAACACTATACGCTCCCGGATTATCTTCTTTCAATCCTTTACGTGCAAATGTGCCAATATATTCTTCAGCACCGTATATACCTTTAGGATCGTCTAAATATTTTAAATCAAAAGCGTTAAATTTCCAGTGTGGAGACCAACCTGTCACTATGATTTCTTCATTTTTCGCAATGGCTTGAGTAAGGGCTGCTGTCATTGCGCCCGCAGATGAGGTAACTACATTCCAGCCTTCAAGGTTACTATATTCTTTATAAGCATTATCCGTAGTTGCTGTCATATTTGCTCCTGGATCAATGCCAGTTATCGTTTTACCAGCTTCATCTGTTAAATCTTCGATAGAGTTTACATCCATATAACTTGGGACAACTAAGCCAATTTTTGCACCTGCAAGGTTTTCACCCAAATCTACTATTTTATCTTTGTACTTCTCAACTTGTGGGGCATGTGTTTGTGGTAACCAAGCTGACACCATACCATCAACCTCTCCTTTAGCAAGAGCTTCCCACATAATTCCATTATCTAGTGGTGTTAGTGTTACATCATATCCTAAGTCCTCTAGAACTTGTCCTACTACATTTGTAGAAGCAATTTCAGTATCCCATTCAACATAGGTTAAGTTCACTTCATTTTTTTCTTTATTTTTCGTGTCTTCACCACCTGAGCTACAAGCAGCTAATACGAACATTAATGCTAATGCCAATCCTATCTTCAATAATTTACTGAATCTCATAGAATCTCCCTCTCTTTATTATAGGATGAGGTATATCTAAATATTAACAAGTAACAACTTAAAGTTATCAAAAGGTTGTTACTTTTGTCAAATCGGCTTGTTTATAAAATTGTAAATCTTAAAGGGAGATTTGAGATAGGACAAGTAAAAAAGTTCATGTTTAAGAGCCGTTGAATCTTTAATTTAAGGCTGTCGTAAGACTTACTTTAGATTTGAGAAAGGTAAATTCATTAATGTTTGAGTTGAACAGAAATTAAAAGACTTGAACGGAGATGATTTTTCCTATGAATACTTCTGCTATTGTACAAACACAGAATCTTACTAAAAAGCATGGATCTATTAATTCAGTAAATAAAGTGGATCTTTATGTTCAGGAAGGAGAGATTTATGGGTTTTTGGGCCCGAATGGTGCTGGAAAAACAACTACGCTAAAAATGCTGCTCGGACTCATCAAGCCTTCTGAAGGGACAATCAATATATTTGGGGAAAGTTTAAGCAAACGTCGGTCACCCATTTTACAACGTACGGGATCCTTAATCGAATCACCTTCTTATTATGGGCATCTGACAGGACTCGAGAATATGAGGGTCATGCAACGACTAAGAAATGTACCAGATAAAAACATACATGAGGTACTTCGTATCGTACGTCTGGAGAATCAGAAGGACAAAAAAGCTGAACAATATTCTCTAGGAATGAAGCAACGATTAGGTATCGCAATGGCCTTGCTCGCCTTCCCGAAGCTACTGATTCTAGATGAACCAACGAACGGTCTTGATCCCGCAGGCATTGGTGAAATTCGAGAACTCATTAAATCATTGCCAGCACGCTATGGGATTACTGTATTGCTCTCTAGCCATATGCTCTCAGAGATTGACCAAATTGCTACTTCAGTAGGCATTATCAGCGATGGGAATCTACTGTTTCAAGGAAGTATGGAAAGTTTACAAAAAAAAGGTAGAAGCGCAATCCGTCTTAAAACCGGAGACAACACTAAAGCAGAGGAGTTGCTCCTCACGCAAGGCTATAGTCTAACAAAAGGCGGTAGCCGTCTTGAATTCGACAATCTTGCGGACAAAGAGGTTGCAGAAATAAATAGACTACTTGTAGAACATTACATTCCTGTCACTAGGATTGAAGAGCAAAAGAAAAGCTTGGAGGACATTTTCCTGGAGCTGACAGGGAAGGAGCGAAGCTTGTGATTAAAACATTAGGACTAGAATATTACAAAATACGCCGTAAAAAAGTATGGATCATGATTACATTATTTCTTGGCGTGGAGATGCTGTGGGCATTCATGTCTATTACCCGGTCCATAGCTAAAAATCCGGAACACGCTGTGTGGGAATCTATCATTTTCAATATATCCTCTATGAATGGGCTTTTTATGCCAATTATTTCTGCCATTGTTGTCTCTCGTATTTGTGATATGGAGCATAAAGGGAGGAAGAAATAAGAGGCAAATAAAATACTTAAGAGAGATTAAACGAGGCATTAGTTATAAAAACTAATGTCTTTTTTCATAGAATAATTTATCCCATATTATCTGTATGTAACCCACACTGGTTAATGTTGCACTTTATCTTTTGTAGAAGGCTGGATTTAAGGGGAAGGAATGAGCCGTGGTTGAAGTTATGGTGCTGATTTTGATGAAACTCAAAATTGCAAGAAAAAAGATTATCAAAATTTGCTCGAAAACTAACAAATTTTGATTTTTTTAATTTTATAGGTAATGCTATAGTTTCGAATGTTAAATATAAAAATTTTGATTTTCTTGATTGATACATTAAGGAGATTTTGTAGTAAATGAAAAAAGTTAGCTTACTATTGTCATACTTTTGATAGTTTCTTAACTATCACTGTAATCTATCTACTTATGAACTCAGTGATAGTGAAGGTGATTATATAATAGAGAGTTTGAGTGGCGGTGTTGCCATTGTACGATTAAGGATGAATTAAGGGATATCGTTATTCCTAATGAGATTAAAGGCAAGCCAATTTTAGAAATAGAGAACAGAGTGTTTAAGGGAGATGCTATCACAAACTTGAGTGTTATAAAGGTTGGAATCCACATCAAGCGTTAAGACAATTGAAGATTCTATATGAACATAACAAGCGCACAATTTACAGCGTACAATTACCGTGCGCTTGATTTATAAGTCTAACCATGAAGGGAGATGTTTCGTAATTTGATACATCTCTTTTTCTATTTAGATAAGAAAGAGGACATATTTATCACCGTTTGTATTTTATAAGGAGAATTTTTTTAAAAGTTCCTATAACAACATGTTCAATTTTACATATAGCCTTGTGGAAGTCTGTGGCGTTGAGAAACACTTCCTCACGATAGAAATGCTGTAGATGGCCCGGTTTTAAGATGAAAAATTAGAATTGAGAATCCCTAAAAGATAGATGTTTTGAATGGATTTTATAAGATTATCAACTTTTGCATGAAAACGAACAAAAACTGATTTTGTTTGTTTTAAAATGCCTGATATAGTGTAAATATCATTGGAAACAAGAGGATTTATTCACAGTTTTTTAAAATTAAGTGAATTTGGTGAGAATAAGCTGTATTTGTTGTTTAAAAGAGTAGTTAAATAATCTTAACATCTGTTTTATTGGCTACTTTTATTATCTAAAGTAGTTATAAAGTATTAAAAATATTACTTTTTAATGTTTAGTGTCATAAAAAACGGGGAATAGAATGTATTGATAAGAGATATATAAGCTTATCTAATTCAAACTGTTAGTATGACACAGCTGGAGTTTACCGGTGGAAGACATTGAGGTGTTTTTATGTATAATTTCTTGGATCGTTTATCTTTGCAAAAAGTGGGTGTATTACATCATATTTACAAAGAACAGAGGCTATATTCAAGTTTCGAGTTATCCCAAAGGATGGGTCTGTCTGAGAGAACAATTTTGAAAATAGTAGATGAGATAGCAATTGATTTAGAATTTATTACCGAATCTGCTGTTATCCAAAAAGAAGAGCTTAAGTATTTTCAATTAATTTATAAAGATAATTTTTCTATGAAGACTATAGAAAGATATTATTTACAAAACTCATTAACATATAAAGTTTTTGATGAGATGTTTTACAATAAATTTTTTGATATAAACATGTTTGTTTTGGATAATTTCACTAGCCCTGCATCCGTATATCGACGAATAAAAAAAGTTAAGCCTTTGTTAGATCAATTTCACTTGAAGTATACATCTTATGCGGAAGTCAGTCTTGACGGGACAGAAAAGCAATTTCGTTATTTTTATTTCTTGTTCTACTGGAATTCATCTTGGGGAGAGGAATGGCCATTTGTTCAAGTTTCTAGAGAAGAAATACTAGAATTAATGGAGGAAGTAGACATAGCCTATTCCGAACAACTTTTATATTGGCTGGCTATTTGCTTAACACGTGTAAAATTAGGTTGCTTAATCGAATATCATCCTATGTACGCTAACTTTACGAAACATCATCATAACTATGAGCAATTGTCAGGAAGAATTAAGTATATATTTAAAAAAATTACTGATTTATCAGATGAAGAAATCGAACTAGAAACAATGTTTACATTCTCCATCATTAGCTGTATGCGTCATTATCTGAAGAAAGATAATGCAGTAAGTTTATTGATTAACTTTGCACAACATCATAATCAGGAGTTATTTGTACAAACAACTTTATACTGGATGGAAGTATTCATTGAGTATTTTTCAGTTACTTTAGATGTAGAAGAATATGGGGCACTCTTTGTAAACTTACTGCATCTTCATTATTTTATTTTAACCTTTTCTGGTCCAGCTAGTTTATTTAAAGAAGATCTTTATAAAAAGCGATTAAACATGCATGAAACTGCTCAAATAGAAATCATGAATCAGTTTTATGATCGGCTATTGGAAAATAAGGCTTTCGACACCGTATTTAAACGAAGAGAAATATTAATTGGCCGATATCATAAATTACTAAAACAAACAATTGATTTTGTAAATAGGGATACGATTAAAATAAAAATATTTTCAATGATAAATGATGTTCCATATCTATTCAGTCAAATAAAACGTCTTTTTATCCATGTTGAGTTATGTTCTGAAGATGAAGAGGCGGAACTAATTATAACGGATCGCTTATACTTAAATATTAACAAAGACTTAGAAGATATATTTGTATGGAATACAGTTCCTCAAAGAAGCGATTATGAAAGGTTATCAAAAAAACTACAGGAAATCTATTTCAATAAGTATCAACAGCCGAATAAGCTACTATTGAAAACTTTATTAAGTGAAGTTTAAAGAAATAAGTCGATATTTTGGGGATGAGTTATGCTAATGAATTAAACAATTGATGAGGAGTCGGTTAAATGTGTAAAAATATACCGAAGGAATTAACATATTATTTAAAATTGGGTGATGCTGTTGTCATCGTTGATGAAAATCAATTCATTATTGATATAAACCAACAATACGAAACGATCACCGGCTATAAAAGAGAATTTCTAATAGGATTATCAATAGAATCTTTAAAATCGAGTGCAACACCATTTGTTATGTATAAATCGTTAAAACATACATTAAGAAAAGGACAGCCATGGTCTGGGACAATGGTTAATATCAACAAATCATTAGAGCTAAGGTATTCATTTATAACGATTACACCTATTGAAATAAAAGAAATTGTTTATTATGTAGGAGTAATGCGCATAGCAGAACAACTATTGATAGAAGAAGTGAATCAGAACAAGATAGATCAAAAAGAAGTATTTAAGCTGTTAGCTCTATCAACTGAAATGCGTGATGTAAATATAGCAGAACATCTTTTAAATGTGCAAAAGTTATCTGAGGAATTCTTGCTAATCCTCTTTGAAGATAGAACCTATAATTTATCGTTAGATTATGTAAGTAAAATTATAGATTTCAGTGTATTACATGACATTGGAAAAACGGGTATACCAGAATCGATACTGTATAAAACTGGTCCATTAACAGTCTATGAAAAGAAAATTATGAAGATGCATCCTCTTATGGGTGTAGATGTATTGAATAAACTGACTAATGAAATGGACAATAAAGTTTTTGATGATACAAAAATAGCTGAAAATATTATTAAATATCATCATGAGAATTGGGATGGAACAGGATATCCAAAGGGATTAAAAGGAGAAGAAATTCCTTTTGAAGCGAGAGTAATATCTATAGTAGATGTTTACGACGCTTTAGTTAGTAATAGAGCTTATAAAAAAGCTTGGACAAAAGAAGAAGCTCTTTCTTATTTAAAAGAACAGAAGGGTATTAAGTTTGACCCGAATTTAGTAGAAGTGTTTATAGAAAAAGTAGTAGGTAAGAATAGTATTATACTAAAATAAAGCAGAGTGTTCAGGTAAATAATATGTGTGATAGTGAAATTGTTTGTTACCTATACAGCTGCATAATAGACTGTTTAAGTATAATTACCAATTTTATTATAAATTTTAAAAAAATGTATTAAGGTGGAGGGGTAATGAAGTTTTACAAAAATGCATCTTTGGTTGGTAAGTTCGGAATATTTAATACCATTATCTTGATAGCTCTTGTAATGATAGGGTTTACGGGGATATTGGGCGTTAATGAAATGAATAATAGAGCACAGCATATTTATAAAGACAATTTAAAATCAGTATATTTTTTAAGTAATATTTACGTTAATCAACAAAAAATAACTAATTTAAAGTTTAAAATTTTTTTTAATTCAAAAGATATCGGTGAAAAAAATGAATATTATGAAGAAATAGTAGCTTTGGAAGAAGATAGTATTGTTAATTTTAATAAATTAGAGAAAACAAATATGAGTAGTGAAGAAAGTAAACTACTTAAGACTTTAAAACAAGTAGATATAGATTATGAAGAAACATTAGAATCTATGGTTCAACAGGTAATCTCTGATGCAGAAATAGAAGATGCTGATCTTTTTCTAAAGCCGCTGTTAGAAAAAGAGAAGCGAAGAGATGATCTTATGGAGCAAATTGAGCACATAAATATCGAAAGTGCTGATATAAAAAGCGATGAAAGTTATGTAACTTATAAAAATACATTGTATAGAAACATCATTATTATCACTATTTCTCTATTATTTAGTATAACTGCTCTAATCTTATTAAGTAGATATGTCAAAAAGGCAATCTCCAATATTCAAGATGTTGTATCAGGAGTTGAAAATGGCGATTTAACAAGACATGCTGAGGTGATATACCCTGATGATCTTGGGAAAATTACTGTAGGGTTGAACAATTCTGTTTCTCATATTAAGGAACTTGTTTCTAGTGTTAGTAGCACCTCAGCACAAATGCGTACTTTAAGTGAAGATTTAACTGGAACTATTGAGGAAATTACTGCTTCAATGGATGAAATTGATACAACTTCAAAAGATGTCGCTATGGGAAGTACTACACTAGGTGCAACAACCGAGCAATTAAACGCTACTGCAATTGAGGTGCTCGATAGTGCAAAAAAATTAAATGAGAAAACAGAACAAAGTCTTGATTTCTCGCAAGAAGTAAAAAATAGGGCCTTTGAAATTAAAGAAACAGCTATTGAAGCATATAGTACAGCCCGTAATCTATATGATGAAAAACAAAAACTAGTTTTAGAAGCAATTCAAGCTGGAAAAATCGTATCCGAAGTAAAAGTAATGTCTGAAACAATAGCAGATATTGCTGATCAAACCAATTTGTTAGCATTAAATGCAGCGATTGAGGCTGTAAGAGCAGGGGAGCAAGGGAAAGGTTTTGCTGTTGTAGCTGATGAAGTACGTAAATTAGCTGAACAATCATCCGAAACCGTTCAAAAAATACAAATTGTTACTAGTGAAGTAGAAGAAGCATTTAAGAATGTGTCTATCAATGCGCAAGAGCTATTAAACTTTATTGATAATAAAGTAACACCTGATTATGAGCTTTTCCAAAACAGTGGAATTCAATATGAAGAGGATGCTCAGCATTTTAATGTATTAATCACTGATGTGACAGCATTTGTAGAAACAATGAAATATTCCATGCTGGAAATACAAGAGGCGATTGAAAATGTATCAAATGTCGCTATAGAGTCATCTGATCAGTCAAATGATATAGCAAAGGGTATTTCAGAAACATTACAAGCAATACAGCATGTAGCAGAGTCATCCGTTGAAACGGCAAATATTGCTGAAAAGGTTTCTCAAGAATTAAATAAGTTCATATTATAGGAAAAATATACCAGATGTTAAAAGACGAAAAAATGAATTTCATTCAAGTCTTCCGCGGGTTAAATGCGTTGAAGTATGAGGAACTTAAGTACTTACGTGAAAAATTCATTGAATCGAGGGTAATCCCAATCTCTTCTCGATTAAATCCGTTCAAAACATCGATGAACAAAAATTCTTTCCCTTCATATCATATGTGAGAATGGATTTTACGTTATTGAGGAGGAAAGGAATGCATTGGATAGCCATCATACTTATTGGGATTGCTGCCAACTTAGATAATTTAGGAATTGGTCTCGCCTATGGTATTAAGCGAGTAAAAATACCCGTATTATCCAATGCGGTTATTGCCCTTATTTCAATGATCGTCACATACGCTGCAGTAACAGCTGGAAGCGTAGTTATTAATTATGTCTCTCCAGATTTCGCAAATTTAATAGGAAGTCTTTTGCTTTGTGCAATTGGGATATGGACTTTATTATCTAGTCGCTTTTCTAAACAAGGAATATTGGAACATCCTGAAGTATTTGATGAGGATAAAAATTATATCATTTCAATTCGAGAAGCAATGACGCTCGGCTTCGTCTTATCAGCCAACTGTTTAGCCGGAGGAATAGCACTAGGGGCCAATGGTATTTCTGCGATTTGGACAGTTATTTCTATCGGTGTCTTTTCGTTCATAACAGTAGGTGCTGGTGTGCATTTTGGAGTCTTACTTACAAAAACTTTTATTGGAAGATACTCAACTGCTATTTCAGGGTGGTTACTTATTCTTATAGGGATCATTGAAATAATTTCTTGAACACTACAAAATTTCAAAGCGAGAGAGTCCACCTTTTATCGTACACAATCTTCGAAAGGAAAATCTGGCATTATCGATTTAAAAAAGTTTTAAAGAAATAACTTGACGTAAGTAAATTATTAATATATAGTAAGTTACATAAAGTAATCAATTACTTTTCGTAACTGTTTTAACTAGGATGTATGAAAGAAGTAACTACAATATTTATCCCTTTTAATCTTAGGGAACATATTTAATGTAGTTACTTCATATTTTAAAATATATCTCGAAATCGAGATAAAATCAACTTAATTGGAGGAATTTATAATGGCAAAATGGAACATTGATTTAGGACACTCAGCAATTAACTTTCAAGTAAAACACATGATGGTATCAAAAGTAAAAGGTGTATTTGATACTTATTCAGCTGATATTGAAGCGGCAGATCTTGCCGATTTAACAACAGCAAACATTAGCTTTGCAATTGATGCAGCTAGCATTAATACACGTAGTGAAGATCGTGATAATCACTTAAAAGCAGCAGATTTCTTCGATGCTGAAAAATATCCAACAATTACATTCAAGTCAACAAACATTGCAAAAAAATCAGATGATGAATATGCGGTTACAGGTGATTTAACAATTAAAGACGTAACGAAATCAGTAACATTTGATACTGAATTTAATGGTAAAGGTACAAATCCATGGGGCCAAGAAGTTTATGGCTTTGAATCTACAACATCAATCAATCGTGAAGATTTTGGCTTAACTTGGAATGCGGCATTGGAAACTGGCGGTGTTCTAGTTGGGAAAGACATCAAAATTACAGTTGAACTGGAAGTAAACCCAGCTTAACTTCTTTCAGCTGAAATAGAGGAACTCAGTCTAATAACGCCACGTCCTGTGGCAATGACTGAGTGACCAACATCACGTTGGCCCAAAGCCTCCGGCGGATTTTTGTAAAATGTGCTCGATACATATCGGGCACATTTTTTTATGTAAATAAAAAACTTTGTCAAAAAATAACACAATAAATAAGTTACTTGCATAATTTTAGTAATTACAGCATATAAAACATCATATTGTTTTTGGGGGCGATGGGATGAATGTATTAGTGACAGGTGGCTATGGTTTTATTGGTAGTGCAGTGGCGAGGCGTTTTTTTAAAGAGGGTGCAAATGTTTATATTATTGATAATTTAAGTACAGGTCATTTACGCAATGTCGATTTTGAGCATAAATCTTACCTTTTGAATATAGAAGATGAAGTTTGTGAGCATCTCTTTAAAGAAACATCATTCGATGTGGTCATCCATTGTGCAGCGCAAACGAGTGTCCAAAAATCGGTGCAAGAGCCAGTGAAGGATGTTTTAACGAATATTGTAGGGCTTAGTCAGATGCTCTTTTTATCGTCAAAATATAAGGTAAAGCATTTCGTGTTTGCCTCGTCAGCAGCTGTTTATGGAGATAGTCACTATCCTCCACTAGAAGAAACCGATGTTAGTGAACCGATTTCGATGTATGGATTAAACAAAAGTATTGGTGAGACATATTGTGAAAAATGGCAAAAGGATTATCATTTACCAACATTAATTTACAGATTTGCTAATGTATTCGGTCCTAGGCAATGTATGCGTGGGGAAGCGGCGGTTATTCCTAGCATGCTAAAAAGCAGTATTGATGGAAAGCCCTTTACGATTTATGGAGATGGAGAACAAACACGAGATTTCATATATGTAGATGACATTGCAGATGCTATTTATGCTGGAGTGCAGGCTAGATTACAGGGCATTTATAATGTATCAACGAATGAGGCATGGTCGATTCATCAAGTCGTTTTATTATTACAGCATTTAAATCATCCTTTAGAAATTCAATATGCTCCTGCAAGAGAGGGTGATATTGAGCATTCGTTTTTAAATAATGAAAAGTTGGCAAAGGCAATAGGATGGAGACCAAAAACTTCTTTTGCGGAAGGCATAGAGCGGACATTACAAGCATTACAAAATGAAAAGATAGTGGAAATTTAAGGGCATTGTAAAAGTATGTCAATGTGATGAATTCATTTTTATATGAATACTTTGAAGAATTAGCGGAACAAAACCTCATTTTATCGGAACAATTTCATTTTTTGGAGCGACTCTAGGAAAGTGCCCAGTCGGAACTGAAATCAACTTCGCGTTAAGGTGAGAATATGTAGATGATTATATGTAATCTTTGACGATTTACCCTACTATAAAGGGGGAAATCGTCTTTTTATATGTTCAATCATTCATCAGTACATAATTGTGCATCGCATTATTAGTATTACGAGGAGTAATAGGTGTTTTTTTACGCCTATAGTATAATTAAAGAATGTTGCGGAATTGAACGGGGGCTTATACATGCTAGTAGATTTTAGAGTGAAAAATTGCTTAAGTTATAAGGATGAAACACTATTTTCAATGGTGGCGGGCAGCCGCATTCGTAAATTAAAGGACACACATACGATGAAATTTGACTCGTTTCGCCTTGTAAAAAGTGCTTTTATTTTCGGACCAAATGGAAGTGGAAAATCAAACTTATTCACGGCCATTAAAATTTTACGTTCTTTATTGTTTAACTTTGAAAATCTTAATAATGTCAAACAGCTGCGCCTACCCTACCAGCCATTTAAGTTAGGGGATCAGCAAGGGCAACCGACAGAATTTATGATTTCATTAATAATAGATGAGGTACTGTACGATTATGAGGTACAGTATAATGCATCGCAGGTCCTTTATGAATGCCTAACTAAAACGACAAAATCCATGAAAGAACAGCTCTTTAATAGACAATGGGATGGGACAGAATATTTGTATGAAACTGCCCAAAGCACAGCGCTAGAATTGACAAAATATACACGTGATAATACAGCTTTCTTATCAGTATTAAATGTCTTTAATGACCCAGATGCTACGAAAATATTTGATTGGTTTTTACATAAAATACTGTTTTTAGATGAAGCAAATCGGTTATCAAGTCATCCACTTATTCGTAAACTTGAAGAGGAGCCCTTTAAAAAAGAGGTTATTAAGTTACTTAAGATTGCAGACTTCTCTATTCAAGATGTAACGGCAAGACGCGTTGAGCGTAGAGAGAAAAATACTATTGGCTATGATTTTGACACTTCAGAGGTTATTCAAGAGGTGGATATCGATTTACACTATTTATCGTTCAATGAAGCAGGTGCGCCGATAGGGACAGAGACGATCAATTGGACGATGGATTCAAAGGGGACAGTCCGTATGCTGCATTTAGCATGTGTCATGGTAGATGCATACAATAAAGGAAAGACTATCTTTATAGATGAATTTGATACAGCTTTTCATGTGTCCATCTGCGAATTTTTAATGGCCATTATGAACAGCAAACGTAACGTTACTAATCAATTTGTGGTCACAACTCATGAAATTGATTTATTAGATCAGCCACTACGTTCCGATCAAATATGGTTTGTGAATAAAAGCTTTAAAAATGAATCCGAGTTATATTCTTTATTTGATTTTGCAGATTTACAGAAGAAACGTGGAGATATTTCCTATGCCAAGCGTTACTTAAAGGGAGAATTTGGGGCTACACCGGTTATTAATGAATATTTATCAGACCAGTATTTAACTTCTTTTAGCGGGTATCCAAACACCCGCTGAAATAGAGGAACTCAGGCTAGGAACTTCACATCCTGTGAAAACCCATAATTGATAGGAAGTGGAGGTATCAGAACAGTGAGAGTACGTCAACAAGGGAATCGAACACTGCGTAAAACAATTTTAGTTTATTGTGAAGGTGAAACCGAACGTATTTATTTTGAGCAAATGCGTATTTTAAAGCGTTCCAAAATGGTAAGTGTCAAAATAAAAAACGTTAAGCGTTCAGCTATTAAGCTAGCCCAGCATGCCTATCGAGATTCGAGCTATCAATATTCTGATGAGGTTTGGATTGTTTTTGATAAAGATGATTTGACCGAAAAGCAATTAGACGAAGTTAATGCTTTTTGTGAGGAGAAAAGTATTCATATTGCCTATACAAACGAAGCATTTGAATTATGGCTACTATTGCATTTTGAAGAGGTCGATATTTCTGAAAAGTATCCTCGTGCTGTATTAAATGACAAGATGGAGCAGCATCTTGGGGTAACACGTTACTTCCGTCATAAAGCGGATGAGTCAGTCATTGCACCTATCGCACTTCGACATGAGGTTGCTATTAAAAATTGCACAGATATGATGGCACTTCGCGAGACGGAAAGCCGTGACAATCCTTATTGCAACATACATGAAATGATACAATACATATTTTAACTTCTTTCAGCGGGTGTCTTTTGTACCTGTCGCTACGCTTTCTGTACAAAAGACACCTGCTGAAATAGAGAGAGGAACTCAGTCTAAGAACGCCACGTCCTGTGGTAATTTATCTGTGCGAAAGCGAAGCGACAGCAGCACTGCCGCTACGTTAGCACTACGCTTTCGCACAAAAAAACATCTGCAGGGCTAAGCACAAAGCCGATTCCGGGCGCAATTATGCCGAGGCATAATTGATTGCTAAACAGCAGGTTTTCCATCACTTAATGGAGAACCTGCTGTTTTTATATTTCACTAGAACAAGGTGGGTATTTCCGGACGCAATCACACTAAGTCGAAATTGATTTCCACTAACTAATGTGAATAAATAAATTTTTTGTATTGGGAAATAAATAATATCAGAAGCTATGATAATTGAACTGTACATATGACACGACTCAAACCTATAAATGATTGAAAAGTGTATTTTGTCTTCGTTATTTTTAAAAATTAGCTAACTTGCCTTTTCTCTCTAAACACATTACAATGAAATTAAGTTAATATACAAGGTTTGAGCGATTGAGAGACCATTAAAAACATATGTACATTTTGTACATGTGCTTTTAATGGTCTCTTTTTTTCGTTCTTAATAAGGAGGAGTTTCATTATGAGCACAGCTTCAGCAATTCAACGTCAACAAACGATTGAAGAATTACAAAGTAAAGAATACGATTTATTGGTTATCGGTGGTGGTATTACAGGTTGTGGTATTGCACTTGATGCAATTGCTCGTGGATTATCTGTAGCGTTAGTTGAAATGCAAGACTTCGCCTCTGGTACTTCTAGTCGTTCGACAAAATTAGTGCATGGTGGACTTCGTTATTTAAAACAATTTGAAATAAAAGAGGTTGCAGATTTAGGAAAAGAGCGTGCAATCGTTTATGAAAATGGACCGCATGTAACAACACCTGTATGGATGCTACTGCCATTCCATAAAGGTGGCACATTCGGGAAATTCTCAACGAATATTGGCTTACGTGTCTATGATTTTTTAGCAGGGGTTAAACGTTCTGAGCGTCGATATATGTTAAATGCTGCAAAAACAATGGAAAAAGAACCTTTGGTCAAAGGTGAGGAATTACTCGGCGGTGGTGTTTATGTAGAATATCGTACAGATGATGCACGTCTGACAGTCGAAGTTGCCAAAGCTGCCATCGAAAAAGGCGCAACACTTATTAATTATACAAAGGCAGAAAACTTTTTATACAATGACCAAAAGAAAATTAAGGGTATCGTCGCACAAGATTTAATTGCCCATAACGCTTTTAATATTCGTGCAAAAAAAGTTGTGAATGCTGCGGGTCCATGGGTAGATGAAGTTCGTACTATCGAAGGGAAACAAAATGGTAAGCATTTAATTTTATCAAAAGGTGTGCACATCGTTTTTGATGAATCCAAGTTCCCACTACGTCAAGCTGTCTATTTTGATACACCTGATGGTCGTATGGTGTTTGCAATTCCTCGTGATGGGAAAACATATGTTGGAACAACAGATACATTTTACAAAGGCGATGCCCGAGAAATGAATATCCATCAAGAAGATCGTGATTATATTATGAAGGCAATACATTACATGTTTCCAAAAGTTAAAGTCACTGATGAAGATATCGAATCCAGCTGGGCAGGAGTTCGCCCATTAATTCATGAGGAAGGTAAAAATCCATCTGAAATTTCTCGTAAGGATGAAGTATGGGAATCTCCTTCAGGTCTTGTGACAATTGCTGGCGGTAAATTAACAGGTTATCGTAAAATGGCTGAAACAGTTTTAAATATGATTGCGCAAGATTTAGAACAGCGATTCGGCATTACATCAAAACCATGTCATACAAAGAATATTCATATATCTGGTGGAGATGTTGGGGGCTCTCAAAACTTACATGCCTTCGTGTCAAAACGTGTAAAAATGGGTGTCGAAATTGGATTACCAGAAGAGGAAGCAAAACATTTAGCACATCATTATGGTTCTAATGTAGACGTTGTTTTTGAATATGCCAAAGAAAAGCATCCTACTTTACCACAAGGGCTATATGCTCAGCTACTATATGGTATTCGTCATGAAATGGTTGTTCATCCGAATGACTTTATGATTCGCCGTACAGCTTATATGTTCTTTAATATCGCACTTGTGAAACAATATAAAGAGGCGGTATTAGATGAAATGGCAAAACAATTAAACTGGTCTACTGAACAACGTACACAATATGAAAAAGATTTAAATATAGAAATAACTAGAGCTACAACTGCATTATAATAAAAATGAAGGCCGTCTTAATGGCGACCTGACTTTTTAACTTATTTCAGCGGGTGTCCAAACATCTGCTGCTGACGCTACGCTGTCGCGCAAAAAACATCTGTACCTGTCGCTACGCTTTCGGTACAAAAAACATCGGCTGAAATATAAGAACTCAGTCAAAGACAGGTTGCTGCCGCTGCGTTAGCACTACGCTTTCACACAAAAAACATTTGCAGGCATAAGCACAAAGCCGATTCCGGACACAATTATGCCGAGGCATAAATTGATATAAAGGGGAAATCAAATGAATTTCAATAATCAACAAATTATTCCCGCTGCACGTACAGTAAAGCAATTTGATGAAGTATTAAATAGTCGATTCGAATACATTGTTCTATTAGAAGTGCATATTAGTGTGCTCATGTCAATAAAACGAGAAGCAGATCGTAATGGTAAAAAATTAATTATTCATGCAGATTTAATTCATGGCTTAAAAACGGATAATTTTGCAGCTGATTTTTTATGCAATGATATCCGGCCGGCAGGTATAATCTCCACTCGATCGAATATGTTAATAAAAGCAAAATCTCGTGGGATTATCGCTATTCAGCGTGTCTTTTTAATTGATACTATTGCGCTTGAAAAAAGCTTTTCAATGATTGAATCAGCAAAGCCCGATTATATTGAATTATTACCAGGTATCATTCCTTCAATGATTTCAGAAGTACACCAGCGAACAAAAATCCCTGTTATTACAGGTGGACTAGTCCGCACTGGTGAAAGTATAGATGAAGCGTTATCAGCTGGGGCAGTAGCTATTACGACATCAAATAAAAACTTGTGGGAAAATTTCGAAAAATAGGTTGACTATGTATATTATTTTCTCTACAATGTACATAAGTTAAAAAGCACGTGGTTAGGAAAAGGAACCCACATTTATTCATCTGCATTACAACGTGCAGATTGTTTAAGTGTGGGTTTATTTTTTACTATAAACAAAGGGGGAGCTTCTTGTATGTCAACATTTACAGCTGAACTGGTCGGTACGATGATTCTGATTTTATTCGGTGGTGGTGTTGTTGCAGGTGTGTCACTGCACAAATCGAAAGGTTTTGGCGGTGGATGGGTAGTGATTACATTCGCTTGGGGTCTAGCTGTGGCTATGGCTGCATATGCTGTTGGTGGTATTAGTGGGGCTCATTTAAATCCTGCTTTAACAATCGCGCTTGCTACAATCGGTAATTTTCCGTGGGCAGACGTACCTACTTACATTGCTGGACAATTGATTGGTGCATTTTTAGGCGCGGTACTCGTTTATTTTATGTATTTACCACATTGGAAAGGCACGAAAGATTCAGATGCGAAACTGGCTGTATTTTCAACAATGCCTGCTATTAAACATCCATTATCAAATTTAATTTCAGAAATGATTGGTACATTTATACTTGTTTTAGGTATTCTAGCATTAGGAACAAATACAATTACTGATGGTTTAAATCCATTTCTAGTTGGTATGCTTATTGTAGTCATTGGGATGGCATTAGGGGGTCCTACTGGATATGCAATTAACCCTGCACGTGACTTAGGTCCACGTATTGCTCACTTTTTCTTACCAATCCCAGGTAAACGTGACTCAGGATGGTCATATGCATGGATTCCAGTTGTAGGTCCAATTATCGGTGGTACATTTGGTGCCCTATTTTTCCAACAAATTTTTGAAGGGAAAAATAGTATCGCATTTTGGGTGTTTGCTATTATCGTAGTTATTATTTTTATCAGTGCTCAAATGACAGTGAAAAATGTTAAAAGTGAAGAGTAAATCAATTATGCCTCGGCATAATTGCGTCTGGAATCGGCTTTGTGCTTAGGCCTGCACGAGGGCCGACACGATGTCGGTCATTTCGTAATGCCACAGGATGTGGCGTTTTTACCGATGCAGGTCAGTTAGCCGTTATCGCATGGATGCGATGATTTTAGGCTAACATCCTCTAAGAGCTCCTTTCCGATTCCGTGACATCCGCCGGAGGCTTAACTTTTTTCAGCAGGTATCTATTGTGCCGAAAGCGTAGCGACAGGTACAGGTGTTTGGACACCCGCTGAAAAGAGCTTAAATCCGCATTCATCTCACTACCTATAGAGGTAGGGGACTTTTGTTAGCTGACGCTTCGCTTTCGCTACAGAAAATAATTGCTGAAAGAAATTAAAATTTTTGGAGGTATGTCCGATGTCAGAAAAAAAATATATTTTAGCTTTGGACCAAGGTACAACAAGCTCACGTGCTATTTTGTTTGATGAAAATGGGAGCATTCTCCATGTCGCACAACAAGAATTCCCACAATATTTCCCGCAATCGGGATGGGTTGAACATCACGCAGAAGAAATTTGGTCTTCTATTCTTTCTTGTATCGCTACAGTGCTTTCTGCAAAAAATATTGATTCAAATCAAATTGCTGGGATCGGTATTACAAACCAACGCGAAACAACTGTTGTTTGGGATAAACATTCAGGGAAACCAATTTATAATGCGATTGTATGGCAATCACGCCAAACAAACGCAATTTGTGAGGAATTGAAAGAAAATGGTTACAATGACTTATTCCGTGATAAAACAGGTTTATTGATCGATGCATACTTCTCAGGTACAAAAGTAAAATGGATTTTAGACAATGTTGAAGGTGCTCGCGAAAAAGCAGAAGCGGGCGATTTATTATTCGGTACAATTGATACGTGGTTAATATGGAAGTTAACAGGTGGTAAAGTCCATGTTACAGATTATTCAAATGCTTCTCGTACATTAATGTATAACATTTATGATTTAAAATGGGATGAGGAAATATTAGATATTTTAGGCGTCCCTGCTTCTATGCTTCCTGAGGTTCGTCCTTCTTCAGAAGTGTATGGATATACGGAGGAAGCTCTGTTCTTTGGTTCAGCTGTTCCAATTGCAGGGGCTGCGGGTGATCAGCAAGCTGCTCTATTCGGTCAGGCTTGCTTCGAAGAAGGTATGGTTAAAAACACTTACGGTACGGGTTGCTTTATGTTGATGAACACTGGTGAAAAGGCAGTAAAATCAGAGAATGGCTTATTAACTACGCTTGCATGGGGCTTAAATGGTAAGGTTACTTACGCTTTAGAAGGAAGTATTTTCGTAGCTGGCTCTGCTATTCAATGGTTACGCGATGGCTTACGAATGTTCCGTTCTGCTTCTGAGTCTGAGCAATATGCTGCACGTGTAGAGTCGGCTGATGGTGTTTATGTAGTTCCTGCATTCGTTGGTCTAGGTACACCTTATTGGGATTCTGATGTACGAGGTGCAGTCTTCGGCTTAACGCGCGGTACTTCTAAAGAACATTTTGTACGTGCGACACTAGAATCGTTAGCTTATCAAACAAAAGACGTACTTGGTGCAATGGAAGCGGATGCCAATATTCCACTAACGAAATTACGTGTAGATGGTGGTGCTGTAGCAAACAATTTCTTAATGCAATTCCAATCAGATTTATTAAATGTCCCTGTTGATCGTCCGGTCATTAACGAAACAACAGCTTTAGGCGCTGCGTATTTAGCAGGTTTAGCAGTTGGCTTCTGGAAATCAACTGATGAAATCGGTGAGTATTGGAATTTAGATCGTCAATTCACACCTAATATGGATGATTCACATCGTGAAGAAATCTATGCAGGATGGAAAAAAGCTGTGGCAGCTGCTCAAGCATTTAAATAAAAAGATAGCTGAATAGTGATGAAAAAACCTTGATAGGCTAATTTGAAGCGGATCCAAGTTGTTAGACAAAAATCTAACTGGGGTCACTTCACTTGCCAATCAAGGTTTTGTTTTAGGTAAACGATATAGGGTAGTATTATGAAATTAATTTGCAATATCGAGGATCCTGTCGTAATTTAAAAACAAAATATTTATCAGATTTGAAGGAGTATTTAGTATCCATTAACTAATAGATATCCCATTAGCATATCCTATTTCAGACTTCATATTTTTCTCTCCTCTTTTAAATAAAATGCTAGATTACTTTCACTGCCTTTACAATGTTAACCTCAAATCATTTTTTGATAAAGTTCTTCTATAGCAACGCCTCGAAGCATGTTTATTCCCAAAAAACATATAGTGTATATTGAGATTCATGAGTATTGGAACGAAAGGGGATTGCGTGGATAAATCTAAGTCGAATCAGCGCAAAAATTTAGACGAAAATGCGAAGGATCAGCAGCTAGAGCCGTTTCGTGTCGATAATGAAGGAAAAAAGATGACGACGAATCAGGGGCTAAAAGTTTCGAATGATGAGGATTCGTTGAAGGCTGGAGTTCGTGGGCCAACTATTATGGAGGATTTTCACTTTCGAGAAAAACTAACGCATTTTGATCATGAACGTATTCCAGAACGCGTTGTACATGCGAGGGGCTTTGCAGCACATGGAGAATTTGAGTTATATGAATCGATGGGGGAATATACAAAAGCAAGCTTTTTACAGGACCCTAATAAGAAAACGCCTGTATTTGTTAGATTTTCAACTGTAGTTGGAAGCTTAGGATCGATGGATACTGCACGTGATGTTCGTGGCTTTGCGACGAAATTTTACACAGATGAAGGCAATTATGATTTAGTTGGAAATAATATACCTGTCTTTTTTATTCAGGATGCTATTAAGTTTCCTGATTTAATTCATGCGGTAAAGCCTGAGCCTCACAATGAAATGCCACAAGCAGCCTCAGCTCACGATACATTTTGGGATTTTGTAGCGAACAATCAGGAAATTGCGCATATGATTATGTGGCATATGTCGGATCGAGCAATACCTAGAAGTTTTCGAATGATGGAGGGTTTCGGTGTTCATGCATTCCGTTTCGTCAATGACAAAGGAAAATCGAGATTTGTAAAATTTCATTGGAAGCCTGTGTTAGGTGTTCATTCACTCGTTTGGGATGAAGCACAAATTATTGCTGGAAAGGATCCGGATTTTCAACGCCGTGATTTATGGGAATCAATTGAGATTGGTGATTATCCAGAATATGAGCTTGGTGTACAAATGCTTGAGCCAGAGGACGAATTTAAATTTGATTTTGATATTTTGGATGCAACTAAGCTCTGGCCAGAAGAGATAGTGCCAGTTAAAAAGATTGGGAAAATGACCTTAAATCGCAATGTAGATAATGTTTTCGCTGAAACAGAGCAAGTCGCCTTCCATCCTGGAAATGTTGTACCAGGCATAGATTTTACAAATGATCCACTTTTACAGGGGCGGCTATTTTCTTATTTAGATACACAGCTAATACGTCTGGGAGGGCCAAACTTTGCAGAAATACCGATAAATCGACCTGTTTGCCCGATTCATAACAATCAGCGCAATGGCTTTAGTCGACAGACTATTAATGTAGGAAAAGTGAGCTATCATAAAAATTCCTTGGCCAATAATTCCCCGTCAACATCTACTGCAAGGGAAGGTGGCTTTGTTCATTATGAAGAAAAGGTTGAAGGACGTATCACACGAGCACGTAGTAAATCGTTTGAAAATCATTTCTCACAGGCAAGGCTGTTTTGGAATAGTATGTCATCTCCGGAAAAACAGCATATTATTGATGCCTTTAGCTTTGAGGTAGGGAAGGTAAAAAGTAAGTCCGTTCGCCAACAGGTTGTCGATATGTTTGTCCGTGTTGATAAAGCAATGGCAACGACTGTGGCCGAAAATATTGGTGTTAATCGTCCAAAAGGAGAGCAAATAAATGTCACGCTATCATCACCTGCACTTAGCCAGGCTAATACAATAAAAATGCCACAAACACTTAAAGTAGGCGTGCTAATAGGTAATGGATTTGATGCAAATGAAGTTGGAGAAATGCTGAAATATTTAACAAGACAGGGTGTTCGATACAGTATTATTTCCGACAGATTAGGGGTTGTTACTAGTAATGATGGCGTACAGTTAACAGCAAGTGACACATTTATTACTACTGATGCGGTACTATTTGACTCGTTATACGTTGTAGGCGTAAAAGCAAAAAATCAGGCAAAGTTTAATTCGCATATTGTAAATTATATCAATGAAGCGTATAGACATTACAAACCGATTGGTATAGCTACATCTGGAACGACATTTTTTAATATGTCTAATGCCAATGTAGGGCCAGGAATTGTATTGGCAACTGGCGACAAAGATTTCGCTAAAAAATTTGTAAATGCCATTGCCCAACAACGCTTTTGGGAGCGAAATATTTATTAACGTGAATACCCGAGTGCAGAGTAAATACCCGCGGAAGCAAAGCGAATACCCGCGCGAAGCAGGCGAATATCCGCGGAAGCAGAGCGAATACCCGAGTGCAGAGTAAATACCCGCGCGAAGCCGGAGAATACCCGCGGAAGCAGAGTGAATACCCGCGCGAAGCGAAGAGAATACCCGCGCGAAGCCGGAGAATACCCGAGTGCAGAGTGAATACCTGCGGAAGCAGAGCGAATACCCGCGTGCAGAGTAAATACCCGCGGAAGCAGAGCGAATACCCACGTGCAGAGCAAATACCCGCGGAAGCAAAGTGAATACCCACGTGCAGAGTGAATACCCGCGGAAGCAGGCGAATATCCGCGGAAGCAGAGTGAATACCCGCGCGAAGCAAAGTGAATACCCGCGTGCAGAGTGAATACCCGCGGAAGCAGAGCGAATACCCGCGTGCAGAGTAAATACCCGCAGAAGCAGAGCGAATACCCACGTGCAGAGCAAATACCCGCGGAAGCAAAGTGAATACCCGCGTGCAGAGTGAATACCCGCGGAAGCGAAGAGAATACCCGCGCGAAGCCGGAGAATACCCGAGTGCAGAGTGAATACCCGCGGAAGCAGAGTAAATACCCGCGGAAGCAAAGTGAATACCCGCGCGAAGCAGAGCGAATACCCGAGTGCAGAGTAAATACCCGCGGAAGCAGAGCGAATACCCGAGTGCAGAGTAAATACCCGCGGAAGCAGAGCGAACACCCGCGTGCAAAGCGAATACCCGCGCGAAGCCGGAGAATACCCGCGGAAGCAGAGTGAATACCCGCGCGAAGCCGGAGAATACCCGCGGAAGCGAAGCAAATACCCGCGGAAGCAGAGCGAACACCCGCGTGCAAAGCGAACACCCGCGTGCAAAGCGAATACCCGCGTGCAGAGTGAATACCCGCGCGAAGCAAGAGAAAATACTTATAATTAAAGTCTCTCATTGTTCTATTAAGAATAGTGAGAGATTTTTTTATCTCATAAAGAAATTCCCTATGTTGCGCAGTTACAGTTTGTAAATACTTTTCAATAGATGGAGGTTTCACGGCTTGCTTTTCCTGACAGCTAGCACCACAAATACTAACAATAATAATGTTTTTGGCATACTATCCTCCTTTTATGGCTGAAGATGTAGGGGGAGATGGAATGTTTTTTTGAATTCCCTATAAATTACATGGCATTGCATTCAAATTTTGTAAATGCTATGGTGGTAAATGAGGTGAATTTCGTGGAAAAATTTGATATTGCAATTATTGGTGCAGGTCCTGGAGGATATGTAGCAGCTATTCATGCAGCGAAAAATGGTAAGAAGGTCGCTTTAGTAGAGCGCGATAAAGTAGGAGGGGCCTGCTATAATGTTGGCTGTATTCCTTCGAAAATTTTATTGGAGCATAGTAAGCTCATTCAAGAGATAAAACGTGGTAATGATTGGGGTATTGAAACTCCTACAGTAAATGTGAGTTTTCAACGATTGATGAAACGTAAGGATGCCGTTATTGATGAGCTTTTATCGAATATTGAGGGCTATATTTTAAGCAATCAAATTACCTTTTATCGAGGAGAAGCGGCAGTAGCTAAGGATTTAACTGTAACTGTTGGTAGTGAGACCTTTACTGCAACGGATATCATTTTGGCAACCGGAAGTAAACCATTTGTACCACCATTTAAAGGCTTAGAGACGTCTTCCTATTATACAACGGATACTTTTTTTGATATCAAAGAGTTACCAAAGCAGTTAACAATTATCGGTGGAGGCGTTATTGCAGTAGAGATGGCATTTAGTTTAGCGCCACTTGGAACAAAGGTGACGGTGCTGAATCATAGTGAGGATATTTTACAGACAGAAGAGCCTGATGCACGCCCACTTATTCGCGAAAAGATGAAAAAGCTTGGTATTGAGCTTGTGATGGATTTCCAATTTGAGCATTTTAATGGCAATGAAATTCATACATCTAAAGGAATTTATACATATGAAAATCTTTTATTTGCAACAGGTCGACGCCCGAATACAGAAATAGCTCAGCAACTTGGTCTAGCATTCGATGGTCGATTGATTGCTGTCAATGAGCGTCTTGAAACAAGTCAGAAACATATTTATGCTATAGGCGACTTAGTTGGTGGTTACCAGCTTGCTCATTCGGCGAGCGCTGAGGGAATTTATGTTGTAGATCATATTTTAGGAAATAAACCAGCACAAATTGATCAAACATCGATTCCACGCTGTGTTTATACACATCCTGAAATTGCTACATTTGGTTTACTAGAAGAGCAGGTAAAAGAACCTTATACGGTGACTCAAATGCCTTTACATACAAATCCCAAGGCATTAATGGAAGGAAATACAATGGGATTTATAAAACTTATTGCGACGAAAAAGGAAGGACGTATTTTAGGAGCTTGTGTTGTTGCTGATGGGGCAACAGAAATGTTAAATGCTATTTTAGCTACTAAAAATGCTGGTGGTACTGTCCATACTCTCGCAAATATGATTTTCCCACATCCTACAGTATCAGAGCATATTGGGGATGCTGCAAAAGGTATCTTTAATAAAGCCATTCACCAATAACTATCAAAATCTACATTCTTTAACGGAAACGGAAGGTTAACCCTCTCGTTAGTGGAATGTAGATTTTTTAAAACCTATTGACTTTGTATGTTATTATGTTAAATTAAATTTATAAAATTACTTGGTATTAAAAAGTTGACTAGACATCTAGAGGCTTCTAATTTACGTAACAGATATCCATCCGACGTAAATATAGGAGCCCTTTTCTATCTCCATTAACAGGCAGTAATTTATCTGTACCGATAGAAAAAGTTTGGTGGAAGATAAACTTCCTGTAAAAACGAAATTGGTAAAGATCCAAATCAGTGATCTCTACTGACTAAAGGTTCTCTTTATGCGGAAAGAATTGGCAAATATATAGCTTAAAGGAGTGGCTAATATGATAAAAGCAGTTATTATTAATGGCAGTAATTCGAGAAATTCACGCGTAACGGCGATTCATGAAAAGGTGGAAAACTACTTACAAGCGCAAGGAATAGCGGTACACACAAATTATGTACATGAACTACCTGCTAAGGACTTAATTACGGCAAATTTTTCAAGTGAGGCCGTCATTTCAGAAAATAAACAGGTTGAAGAAGCAGATATTATCGTAATTTTGACGCCCATTTATAAAGCTTCATATACAGGAATATTGAAAACTTATTTAGATTTGTTGCCGCAGAAAGCATTGCTTGGAAAGATCATCTTACCAATTGCTGTAGGTGGCTCTATTGGACATTTACTCGCATTAGAATATGCATTAAAACCAGTTTTAGCTGTATTAGGAGCTACAACTATTGCACATTCTGTTTATATTGTTGATAAACAGATTATTCGGCTTGAAGATGGAAGCTTTGCCATCGAAGAAGAAGCTATCAACCGACTTGATGTAGAATTAAAACAATTACAGCAAATTGTATTTGTAAACTGAAAAATCATTAAGTATGAAGTTAGCCATTACCATAATCCCCAAGGAGTCGCCTAGTCTCCAATCAACTTATATAAACGGCATAAGTTTAAACAAATGACATCCACAATTTTTGGTGATGAGATATGAAGTACAAAAAATAGCGCATTATAGGAAAGGCCCCCCTATAACGCGCTATGATTAATATACTTCAGGTTCTTCTTTTTCTTCACCCGGTATTGTAGTGAGATATAAGAAAGCCTCATCTTGCAATAGCAGTAATTTTTCTTCACAAATACCGTGCGCCAATGGTCCAGAAAAAATAGACTCCCACCAAGTTCCTGTTGTTGTTGTCATTCATCTACGCCCCCGTTTCAATTTTTCAATATGTAGTTGTAAAATTCTCATAATCACAAAACCATCAACAGTTCTTCTAACTTTTTTTACATACTTTCATCCCACCGATTTAAGAAAGAGGAAATTTGGTTGTCAATGTTGTATCGTATAGACAAAGATAGTTTGTTTCGAAATGAAAAAACTATGTATGCCATTTTAAAAAAGGGGTGCTTTTATTATGAATTTTACGTCACAAGATGTAGAAAATATGATTACAGAACAACGTCAATTTTATTTTTCACGAGCGACGAAGAGTACAAAATTTCGAAAAGAACAATTAATAAAATTGAAGAAAGCCATTTTAAAATATGAAAAAGAAATTTTGAATGCTCTATATTTAGATTTACGAAAAAATGAGTTTGAGGCATATGCAACAGAAATTGGCATTGTTCTAGATAGTATTTCTTATTTGGTAAAGCATGTTGAAGAATGGATGGAACCAAAAGCTGTAAAAACACCGATTCAATACCAGATGGGAAAAAGCTTTATTGTAAGAGAACCATATGGAGTAACATTAATCATTGGTCCTTTCAATTATCCATTCCAGCTTGTAATGGAGCCCTTAATTGGTGCAATTGTTGGTGGTAATACGGCTATTGTAAAACCATCAGAAACATCTGTGCATACAGCAGCAATCGTTAAAAAAATTATTGAAGAAACGTTTAATCCTTCCTATGTGCGAGTTGTAGAAGGTGAAAAAGAAGAAGTGACGGCACTTATTCATGCATCCTTTGACTATATATTTTTTACAGGGAGTGTAGCAGTCGGTAAAGTTGTTGCAAAGGCAGCAGCGGAACGATTAACACCAATTGCCCTAGAACTTGGTGGGAAAAGTCCCGCAATTGTCGATCAAACAGCCAATTTAGAAGTAGCAGCGAAAAGAATTGCGTGGGGTAAATTCGCAAATACTGGACAAACTTGTGTGGCACCAGATTATGTCTTTGTCCATAAAGATGTCTATGAACGATTTATGAAAATATTGAAAGAGACTATTCGTTCCTTCTATGGCAAAAATGCATTAAAAAGTCCTGACTACGGCCGTATTGTGAATCTAAAACAGTTTGATCGCTTACAGCAAATTATAGTAGAAGAACGTGATGCAATTACATTTGGTGGTAGAACAGATCGTGATGATTTGTATATTGAGCCTACAATTGTTGAATATGTAAAATGGTCAAGTCCTTCGATGCAGGATGAACTATTTGGTCCGATTTTACCTGTGATGATGTACGATGATTTACCGCTTGCCATTCATCAAATTCGTCAGTTACCAAAACCTTTAGCGGCATATTTTTTCTCAGAGCATGAGAAAGCTATCCAGTACTTTTTAGAGGAATTACCATTTGGTGGCGGATGTATTAATGATACGATTACACATGTAGGAAATTTACATTTACCATTTGGCGGTGTCGGGCCATCAGGAGTAAAAGCATACCATGGGAAGGCAAGCTTTGAAAACTTTACCCATCCAAAATCTATATTAAAAAAATCTTCGAAGCTAGAGACGAATGTCCTCTTTCCCCCTTATAAACAAAAGGTTAAGCTTGTGCGAACTATTATGAAATAGTGAAAAGGAGGCGTCGGATCACTAAAAGATCTTTGACGCTTCACTTTTTTAGTAGTCACATTAACCAAGCTTCATACATGAATCAGTTACAATTGTCGATAAATGTTGATTTTTGATAAGTCAGGTAAATTTCGGCTCTTAGATTAATAATTGGAGATGCTATTTATATAAGTTGATTTCCGTTCCAGCTGGACGCCCCCAGAAAAGCGCCCTGCCGGAACGGAAATCAACCCCACGTGATGGTGATAAGCTAAATTTCAGTGAAATATTAAAGATATATCAAAATGATAGCGTTTTCATTTAAAAAACATCTTAAGAGACATTTTATTTATGAGCGAATAAGTAGTAAAATAAATTCAATAGAATGTGGGGGTATTCATATTGTCATTTTTTGTCGAATAAACAACAAATGATGAAATGAATGTAAGAGATTGATTGGAGGACTATGAAATGTATGCAGAGGAATTGTTGAATGCATTACCTTTGAAAAAAATAATTGGAGTGTTACCTGACCAAGTAAGTGATATTGTAATTGATTCGCGAAGTGTGCAACCAAATAGTATGTTTGTTTGTATAAAAGGTTATACAGTAGATGGTCATGACTATGCACAGAAAGCAGTTGATGGTGGCGCAACAATTGTTGTGACTGAACGACATTTACCATTAGGTGAAAATATTGCGCAGGTCATTGTGAAAGATACGGATCGAGCAGTTGGCTTGTTAGCTGCAAAGTTTTTTGACTATCCATCGAAAGATATGACAATGATTGGCGTAACAGGGACAAATGGAAAAACATCAGTATCGGGTATTATTCAAAATATAATGCATGGTATGGGCGAGAAATCTGCACAATCAGGAACAATTGGCTTTAATTTAAATGGTATTTTATATGAGTCAGCAAATACTACAAGCGATGCATTATCGACTCAACAAATGATTTTCCGTGCAAAAATGGAAGGCTGCCGATTAATGACTATGGAGGTTTCTTCACACGGTTTAGCTCTAGGACGTCTAGCTGGCGTAGATTATGATGTAGCCATTTTTACAAATCTTACACATGATCATCTTGATTTCCATGGGACGATGGAGGAATATGGCCATGCGAAGGGCTTATTATTCTCTCAACTTGGACAAGACTTAGAAAAGAATAAAATGGTAGTGTTAAATGCTGATGATGTTTGGTCAGAGCGCTATGCAGCGATGACACCATTTCCAGTATGGACATATGGCTTAAAAAATGAAACAGCTGATTTCCGAGCTATTAACTGTGAATATCATGATTTCATGACATCTTTTGACGTTGATATGCCAGAGGGAATATACCATGTGAAAATGCCTTTACTTGGGGAATTTAATATATACAATGTGCTGGCTGCTATGGTTGCTTTTTATGGTCGTGGTTATTCAATGGAATCAATCATTGAGCAAATTGAGCAATTGCCACCAGTAAAGGGACGCATGGAGAAAGTTTGTTCAGATTTACCTGTGCAGATTTTTATTGATTATGCACATACACCTGACGCAATTGAAAAAGCGATTTCATCAGCCCAACCATATAAAAAAGGCAAGCTTATTTTCCTAGTTGGTACAGGTGGCAATCGTGATAAATCGAAACGTCCAGCGATGGCAGAAAAGGCGTCAGCCGCTGATTACGTTATTTTAACAACAGATGACCCACGCTATGAAGATTACGATAGTATTACAGGTGATCTTGCCAAAGGGATGCTACATGAGCATTATGCATGTATAGGAGACCGTGCTGAGGCAGTGCGTCATGCAATCGAGATTGCTGAACCAGGGGATATGATTATTTTTGCTGGTAAAGGCCATGAAGATTACCAAATTATTGAGAATACTAAATATCCGCATAGTGATGCAGATATTGCAATAGAAGCTGGCCACTTAAAATTTGTATAATATATGATCTCCAATGAGGATATTAGAGCGTACTTGATAGTGTGAACACAATGCATGCAATAATGCGGCAAGTTCCCCATACTTAGAGAACCCTTTTAGTTAGTACTAAAGGGTTTTCTTTTTGGGTACTTTTGGTGAATGTCACGATGTTTACAATCGAGTGCAGCCATCGAGATTTTTGAGGAAGCTATACATTATGCCTCGCCAAGATCGAAACCTCTTTTTTGGGGAATTCATGTAAAAAGGTTGTAAGAGAGGCAAGTCTTCTTTTATTATTATTAAGTATGAAAAAAGGAGAATGACGAGATGAATTTAAATTTAGAAAAAGATATATTATCGCGTCGAACTTTTGCCATTATCAGTCACCCTGATGCTGGTAAAACGACGATTACAGAAAAGCTTTTACTATTTGGTGGTGCGATTCGTGATGCCGGTACGGTAAAAGGAAAGAAATCAGGTAAGTTTGCAACATCTGACTGGATGGAAATTGAAAAGCAACGTGGGATTTCTGTAACCTCTTCAGTTATGCAATTCGATTATAGTGGTTCACGTGTCAATATTTTGGATACACCGGGTCACCAAGATTTCTCGGAGGATACGTATCGTACATTAATGGCGGTGGATAGTGCTGTCATGGTTGTAGATGCTGCCAAAGGTATTGAAGCACAAACTTTAAAGCTATTCAAAGTTTGTAAAATGCGTGGTATTCCGATTTTTACTTTTATCAATAAACTAGACCGTCAAGGGAAGGAGCCACTTGAGCTAATTGAAGAGCTTGAGGAAGTACTTGGCATTAACGCTTACCCAATGAACTGGCCAATCGGTATGGGTAAAGAGTTTTTAGGTATTTATGATCGTTACAATAAACGTATCGAGCAATTCCGTACTGAAGAAGAAGAACGTTTCTTGCCAATTGATGATAATGGGGAACTTGCAATCGAGCACCCAATGAAGGTGACTTCTTATTATTCACAAGCGATGGACGACATAATGTTGCTCGATGAAGCGGGTAATGCGTATTCTGAAGAAAAAATTCGTCGTGGTGAATTAACACCTGTTTTCTTCGGTTCAGCTTTAACAAACTTTGGTGTGCAAACATTCCTTGAAACTTATTTACAATTTGCACCAACACCACAGCCTCGTATTACTGAGGATGAACAATTTATTGATCCAGTTGAGCATGGAGAGTTTTCAGGCTTCATCTTTAAAATTCAGGCGAATATGAATCCTGCTCACCGTGACCGTATTGCCTTTGTACGTATCGTATCTGGTAAATTTGAGCGTGGCATGAACATGACTTTATCCCGTACAGGTAAATCATTCAAAGTGACACAATCTACACAATTCCTTGCTGATGACCGTGAAACTGTAGATGAAGCTGTTGCTGGTGATATTATTGGTTTATATGACACAGGTACTTATCAGATTGGTGACACAGTTGTAGGTGGTAAAAAGACATTCCAATTTGAAAAATTGCCGCAGTTCACACCAGAGCTATTCGTTCGAGTAACTGCTAAAAACGTAATGAAATCTAAGCAATTCCATAAAGGGATTTTACAATTAGTGCAAGAAGGCGCCATTCAATATTATAAAACATTGCATACAGAAGAAGTTATTCTGGGAGCAGTTGGTCAATTACAATTTGAAGTTTTTGAGCATCGTATGAAAAACGAATATAATGTTGAAGTGAAGATGGAGCCAATTGGTTCGAAAATTGCAAGATGGATTGAAAACGAAGAAGATGTTAAAGAATCGATGTCTTCAGGTCGTTCAATGCTTGTAAAAGACCGTTTTGATAATCTTGTTTTCCTATTTGAAAATGAGTTTGCTATGCGTTGGTTCGCTGATAAAAACGAAAACATTAAACTGTATAGCCTTTTATAATAAAAAACACGAATCGACATGTTGCGATTCGTGTTTTTTTACAAGGAAAATTGGAGCTATATGTAGAATATATACAGTATTAGGAAATTTAAGACTGAATGAAAAGTCTCTAGGGAAGAATGTATAAATATATAAGTTGATTGGAGTGGAGACTGGGCGACTCCTTGGGGATTAGCGATAGAGGAACGAAGGCTAAAAGCATCACATCCTGTGATAACGCCTTCGTGACCAACAACGAAGCGGCTCATCGGACGCCCCCAGGAAGCTTTGCTCTGTGCGAAAGCGTAGTGCTAACGTAGCGGCAGCAACAAATGTTTTCTGCGCGAAAGCGAAGCGACAGCGATAAAAGCGCCCAGTCGGAACGGAAATCAACCCCACGTGATGGCGACGACCAAATTTATAAAACATTCTGCTTTTCGGGTATTATAGAAAGGAAGAGATAGAAAAGGAGCTTGTAACAGTGAACATTAGTAATTTTTCTATTAAAAGGCCTGTTTTTACATTAGTTACGATGATATTAGTCATTATATTAGGTGGCGTTTCATTATTAAAAATACCTATTACGCTTATTCCAGAATTACGTCCACCAATAGGCATCGTTGTTACCAATTATCCTGGTGCAAGTCCAACAGAGGTTAATGAGAAAATAACGAAGCCTTTAGAAACAACGCTTGCCACCTTACCAGGGATAAAAAAACTACAGTCTACCTCTCAAGAAGGATCCAATTTAATTATTCTCGAGTTTGATTGGTCGACCAATATTGAAGATGCTCAGCTCGATATTTTACAACGAATCGATATGACTCCTTTACCGAATGGTGCTGAGAAACCTAACTTTTTAAAATTTGATCCATCACAATTTCCAATAATACAACTTTCACTGCGGGCGGAAAATGATAATGTAGATGTGCGTTTACTGGCGGAAGCCTTGGAAAAAGAACTTCGTCGAACGGCTGGTGTCGCAAGTGTCAATATTTCAGGTAAGCTGGTAGAAGAAGTTCAAATAACTTTAGATAAATCGAAGCTAGTTGAAAAAGGATTAACCCAAGCAGATATTATTCAAATTATTCAATCGAGCAATGTCTCTCTTCCTGGTGAACCAGTGTTAACAGCAGATGGGAAGATGTTAACTACTCGTATTTTAAGCACTTTAAATTCGCCAGAAAGCATTGCGGATTTAATCATTTCAGTAAATCCTCTAGATGGTAAAGCATTAACAGTTGGAGAAGTAGCAACTGTTGAACGCGTAGAGCAAAAATCCGTAACTACTACCCGAGCGAATGAGCATCCTGCAGTATTAATGTCTGTGTTACAGGAGTCAGGTGCTAATACGGCAGAGGTATCAAAAGCTTTTAAAGAAGCTTTAAATGAATTATTAACGAAGAAGCAATATCAAGGAATCGCTGCAGACGTGCTAGTGGACCAAGGGAACTACGTGGATTTAGCGATTAGTAATATCGGATCTTCTTTACTTCTAGGTGGATTATTCGCAATGTTCGTATTGTTTGTCTTTCTACGTAGTGTGAAAAGCCCTATTATCATTGGCATTGCGATTCCATATTCAGTGATTGTTACATTTGTTTTAATGTTTTTTGCAAATTTCTCGCTCAATATTATGACATTAGGGGCATTAGCACTTGGCATCGGTATGCTGGTTGATAATGCTATCGTTGTTATTGAAAACATTGAACGACATTTAGGACTTGGCAAGGACCCGATAGTAGCAGCTAAGGAAGGGACGAGGGAAGTGGCACTTGCGATTACGGCTTCCACTCTAACTACTATTGCGGTATTTATTCCAGTAATGTTTATTGAAGGATTAATAGGTCAAATTTTCACAGAATTTGCATTAACTATTTCCTTTAGCTTAATTGCTTCATTAGTCGTTGCGTTAACAGTTGTCCCAATGCTTGCAAGTCGTCTTTTAAAAATGAAATCAACGAATATTTACGAAAAGCGTAATGAGTCATCCTTTTACAAGAGCTATAAAAAATCAATTATTTGGGTATTGCGTCATCGTATGCTTGTACTAATCTCAGCAGTTGTCTGTTTTGGACTTGCATTGTTTGGGCTTATGAAAATGGGCACAGAGTTTTTACCGCCAACCGATGAAGGATTTGCATCCATTAGTGTAAATCTTGAAAAAGGGGTAGCTGTATCAGAAACAGAAAAAGTTGTTGCGAAAATTGAGGAACGCTTGAAACGGGAGAAAGATGTTGACGTATATGTTAGCTTAATCGGCGGTACGCAGCAGGCACAAGCACGAGGGCAAACAAGTGCAAACCAAGCAGAGCTATATGTAAAGCTTGTGCCTGTAGCAGATAGGGACCGTTCGATTTTTGAATTTGTGGAAGAGGTTGAGCGAGATTTGCATAAAGAGCTAGGTGAGCAAGTTGAAATTAACTTCAATGTCTCAACGACAACCGGTTCGTCACCAAATACATTAACGTTTAGGCTAACAGACTCGGATGAGCAAAGACTTCATAGCTCTGTTGATAAGGTGCAGCAGGAGCTATCAAAAGTAAAGGCCATCACAAAAGTATCTACGGATTTAGATATCACTGTCAAAGAAATTCAAGTCGAAGTAGACCGAGAAAAGGCGAAAGACTACGGATTTGTACCTGCGCAAATTGCTCAAACGGTCAATCAAATGACAAAGGGTCAGCTAACTACGCAAATAATGGCAGGGGATGGTGCTGTATTGCCTGTTTATACAGGCTTTGGACAAGTGTTTAATGATAGTATCGAGTCATTAAAATCGATGCAGCTTCGTTCACCTGCTGGTTTATTTGTAAAGCTAGAGGACATTGCGACTGTTTCTATACAGGAAGGACCAGTATCGATAAGACGTTCTGATCAGGCGGCTGCGGTTGCATTTTTTGTCGAGTATGAAACGAAGGAATCACTAGGTGGCATCTCAGCTAAAGTGGACAAAGCATTGGAAAAAGCAGATTTACCATCTGAAACTCAAGTTGTCTTTAGTGGAGATCGTGAACTTTATGATAGTGCGATTAATGATATGCTTTTAGCCGTTGCATTAGCAATAGTGCTTGTATATATCGTAATGGCTGCACAATTTGAATCATTCAAATATCCATTCGTTATCATGTTCACAGTGCCATTAATGATTATTGGCGTTGCAATTGCAATGTTTGCTACGAACACGCTCATTGGTGTGACATCTGTTATAGGCATCTTAGTACTAGTTGGAATTGTCGTGAACAACGGGATTGTACTTGTAGATTACATTAATCAACAAAAGGCTAGTGGAATGGCGACGTATGATGCAATTTTACTTGCTACACAAGATCGACTTCGACCAATTTTAATGACGGCACTAACAACAATCTTAGGATTGCTACCACTTGCTCTTGGTATTGGTGAAGGAACAGAGATGAATCAACCGATGGGAATTGTAGTTATCGGGGGACTTGTGACATCAACTTTGCTGACATTATATATTGTACCGATTATTTACAGTCTAATGGATAAAGAAACTAGGAAGATGCGGTAAGTTCAGGGGGGATGAGAGATGGGGGTTCATTTTTTTACAGGGTTTCCGGGTTTTATTTCAAGTCAACTAATTCGAGAGTTGTTTCGAAAAAATCAATCGCAGGAAGTAATCGCAATTGTTTTAGCTGGTGAATTAGTAAAGGCGAATTTTGAAAGAGAAAATATACTAACGGAGTTTCCTAACTGTTCTATTCATATTGTAGAGGGCGATATTACATTACCGAATCTCGGTCTAGAAAACCAAGCTATACAGGAAATTGTACCTCAAATTGAGGTGCTCTGGCATCTAGCTGCAATTTATGATCTAGCAGTACCACGTGAACTAGCATGGAAGGTCAATGTGCATGGTACGACGATGGTCAATGATTTTGTTCGAACACTTCCGAACTTAAGACGCTATATGTATTTTAGTACGGCGTATGTAGCAGGAACACGTGAAGGTGTTTTGCGTGAAAACGAACTAATTCGCCCTCCTGCATTTAAAAACTATTATGAGGAAACAAAATATGAAGCAGAGCATCGAGTGGAGGATTTGAAATCAGAAATACCACTGACAATAATTCGCCCTGGCATAGTTCGTGGACATTCTGAAACAGGAGAGACTATTAAATTCGATGGGCCCTATTTCTTTTTAAATATGGTGGATAGATTAAAATGCCTTCCGTTTATCCCGTATATTGGTCAATCGAAAGCAACAATAAATGTGGTGCCAGTGGATTATATTATAAACGCTTCGACTTATCTAGTTGATGAAAAATGTGCTGAAGGGATAACTTTGCATCTAACGGACCCAAAACCGCATCCTGTGCAGGAAGTGTATCGTACGATGGTAAAATTATTAACTAACCATTATCCTAAAGGGCGATTACCGTTAACTCTAGCAAGATTATCTTTACAAGTGCCATGTATTAGAAAAAATCTAAGGGTTGAGCAAGAAACTTTAGACTACTTAACTTGGAATGCTAAGTTCGATACATCAGAAGCAGTTACTATTTTGAAAAAGGGTGGTATTACATGCCCCGATTTTATACAAACTATGCCTAGAATGATTGATTTTTATTTAGCACATAAAGAAGATAAAAGCTATCAAATTCAGATAAAGTGAGTAGCCCGTAGCGGAAATCAGAGCCTTCTTTTAAAAGTAGGGGTAGATAATTTTGCCACTCATATATGATAGTGCTATAATAAGTTAACAGAAGAAGAACCTTCGACGTTTTGTCAAAGGGGAGTAGCTAACAGATACGAGCGATGTATCTGGATCACATTCGTCATTACATGGTTATTACCATCGGGTGTGATAAGCGAATAACTCTATGCTAGCGGTATTCAGCTTCTAGTAATAGAGATAATTATTTGCTTAGCGAGACCTTTGCCTTTTATAGGGCAGAGGTCTTTTCTTTTGTACTCATATAGTAATGACTATTTTGGGTATACAGAGCATTAGAGGAGGCACATGAATGGAATCAATTTTATTACAATACGGTTGGGTACTTATTGTACTTATAGTATTAGAAGGGTTATTAGCAGCAGATAATGCAGTTGTAATGGCGGTGATGGTGAAGCACTTGCCACATGAGCAACAGAAAAAAGCATTATTTTACGGATTATTTGGCGCGTTAATTTTCCGATTCTCTGCACTCTTTGTCATTACAGTATTAGTGAATTATTGGCAAATTCAAGCATTGGGAGCAGCTTATTTATTATTTATGTCTGGCAAAAATATATATGATTTGCGTTATAAAGGGCATTCAGAAGAAGTATCTAACGATAAAGCGAAGAAAAAGGGCTCTGGTTTTTGGATGACAGTGATGAAGGTAGAGGCAGCGGATATTGCATTTGCTATTGATTCTATGCTTGCTGCAGTTGCCATTGCTGTAACTTTACCGAAGTTAGGGAACTTTGAAATTGGTGGCATCAATGGTGGGCAATTTATTGTCATGTTACTTGGAGGATTTATCGGAGTCATAATGATGCGATTTGCGGCACAATGGTTTGTGAAAATATTAAATGACTATCCTTCACTTGAAACCGCTGCGTTTTTAATTGTAGGTTGGGTAGGTGTGAAGCTCGTTGTGTTAACTTTGTCACATGAGAAGGTGGGCATCTTACCTGTAGAGTTTCCGCATTCTACTGTGTGGGAGTTAACTTTCTGGATTGTATTAGTTGCCATCGCACTTGTAGGCTATTTAGTAGGGGTTCGTAATAAAAAATAAAGCTCAATAATAGTTTAGAGGAATAGTCGTATCTATTCCTCTTTCTTTTTTTATATATTTTTTCTATACTAGTATCTATCGAGTTTGGCATCATTTAAGGAAGGGGTTGTCAAAGTGCCCTGGAAAAGATCAAAAAATAGACTTGTAACACCTTTTCAGGTACTTGTTTCTTATTATTTTATAGCTATAGCGATTTCCTTCCTGTTACTACGACTACCAGGCGTTCATCAAGAAGGTGTTAAAGTTTCATTATTAGATAGCTTGTTTACAGCAGTAAGTGCAGTTAGTGTAACAGGATTAACAACATTCAATATATCTGAGAGCTATACAACATTTGGGCTCGTGATGGTTCTTGTTATTTTACAGCTAGGGGCAATTGGTATTATGTCACTTGGTACATTTGTTTGGTTACTTGTTGGGAAGAAAATTGGTATGCGTGAGCGTCAGTTAATTATGATTGACCATAATCAATACAATTTGTCAGGGGTTGTTCAATTAATTCGAGAAATTTTGAAAATATTAATTGGCATTGAAGCGATTGGTGCGATTATTTTAACTTTGCACTTTACCAATTATTTTGATACTTGGGAAGAAGCCTTGATTCATGGTGTCTTTGCCTCCGTCTCTGCTACTACAAATGGTGGTTTTGATATTACAGGAATGAGTTTACTACCGTTTCATAACGATTACTTTGTTCAATTGATAACTATGGTACTCATTGTGCTTGGTGCTATAGGATTCCCTGTACTAATAGAAGTGAAAACTTTTTTACTCCATCGTCATGAGAACTTTCGCTTTAGTTTATTTACTAAAATAACAACTTCCACATATGCAATTCTATTTGTGGTAGGGGCTGTCGTTATCTTTTTGCTCGAATCATTCCATTCGTTTAAAGGGATGTCTTGGCATGAGGCGCTTTTTTCTGCAATGTTCCATTCGGTCTCGACCCGATCAGCCGGACTAGCAACCTATGATGTAACATCCTTCAGTGAAGCGACAGATTTTTTTATTAGCTTTTTAATGTTCATTGGTTCTTCACCGAGTTCAGTTGGTGGTGGGATACGTACAACAACGTTTGCAATGGCCATTCTATTCCTAATTACTTTTTCACGAGGTAGAGAGGATATTCAAGTATTCGGACGTGAAATACATTTAATTGATGTTTTCCGCTCGTTTGTTGTTATTTTGTTGGCATTTTTTATGGTATTAGTTGCGACAATCATTTTACTCATTACGGAGCCACACGCATCGCTCATTCAAATAATTTTTGAAATCACATCAGCGTTCGGAACATGTGGGATGTCTTTAGGAATCACCTCCGATCTATCGGTAATCGGTAAAATTATCATTATGATTTTAATGTTTATTGGTCGTGTCGGTTTAATTTCCTTCCTTTACACTCTTGGTGGTGGAGGTAGAGGCAAAAAATCAAGTTATCACTATCCTAAAGAGCGTGTAATTATTGGGTAAATTACTAGGAAATTAAAAAAGAGCTGATTGAGCTCTTTTTTAATTTCCTTAATATATTCTAGTTAAAAAATTGAGGAATTTAGAGATTACCTTGGTAGGAAATCTATCCATAAAAAAGTGTCTAGATTGTTTAATTAGCTAAAAAATTGGTTTCGCCACAGAATTGTCGAAAAATTTGAAATTATTTTTCCTGGTTAATATGGCTGTTTGGTGGGTAATATTTACAATAATAAGGTATTAATGAGTTGAGAATTTCGTACTAAGCTTTTTTAGGATAATTGTAATACCTCTAATAATCTCTATTAACCGCAATAAATCTATGACTTTAACTTACAATAGGCTCAATTAAAAAGGTAATTGTTTGGTTTTTATTTTCGGTTTCTGAAAAATTTAAGAATTCTTTATGAATGAAAAAACGCTAGTCCTTTATTTTATTAATGGACTAGCGTTTCTTATTAGATAGAGTGGATTGTTGCAAAGTATGGTTCTTGACCGTGACGGAAGTAGGTTAATAGATAGCCGTTTTTTTGTACAATTTTGCCTTTTGAGAAATTTTGATAATCTATATGATGCGGAATAATGAGCGTATGTTTAAACAACTCTTTTTCAGATAGATTGAAGCTGGCGAATTCCTCACCTGCAATTGCAGGGTTTTCACGTAAAGCATTATAAAGTGCTTTTTGCTGCTCCTCTGTAGGGCGTTCCTTCCACCATAATTTACGTGGTTGGAATTGCTGTGCCACTAAATAATCCAGTTGCATTAGACTTTTAATGATATTTAAATTAGCACTTTCTACAGTTTCTAAAAACATTAATAAACGACGGAATAAATCCTCAAGCTGATGTCCGATACGCGACCAACCTTTTGTTTCCCAATAAGTACCGAAATTTTGGAAGAAATCAAATGGTGTTTCAAACACTTCAGTTACTAAGTATTCAATCGTATGATCCATACGGTGATCGTTCCAGTATTTCTCAAGTACATCCTCTGCATGTTTAATGCGTACGATATCATCAAATGTTAAGACATTGTTTGAGAAAATCTCGTAAGGAGATAGGTCCACATACGTATATCCGAATTTTTCAGCCTCTAGACGAAGGCCAGTACCGCGCAGAAGTTTAAGGAATCCAAGCTGTAATTCTTCTGGTCGCATTGCGAAAACATCATTAAAGGTTTGACGGAAGCTTGCATAATCTTCCTCTGGTAAACCAGCGATTAAATCTAAATGCTGATCAATTTTTCCACCTTCCTTGACCATCGTCACTGTACGCGTTAGTTTTTCAAAGTTTTGACGGCGCTGTACAAGAGTATTTGTTAAATCATTCGTTGACTGAACACCTATTTCAAAACGGAAAATACCTTTTGGTGCGTTATCATTTAAAAACTGGATAACCTCAGGACGCATAATATCTGCGGTAATTTCAAATTGGAATACAACCCCTGGCTTATGCTCATCGATTAAAAACTGGAACATTTCCATGGCATAGCTGCGACTTATATTAAATGTACGGTCAACAAACTTAATAGTACGCGCACCATTGTCCATCAAGAATCGAATATCTTCTTTTATTTTTTCACGGTTAAAATAACGAACCCCTACTTCAATAGAAGATAAACAAAATTGACAGCTAAATGGACAGCCTCGACTTGTTTCAATATATTGAATTCGTTTGCTTAGATGAGGAAGGTCCTCCTCATAACGAAATGGACTTGGCAATTCACGTAAATCTATTTTTGGTGCTTGTGCGTGAATGCGTACTTTACCATCCTCCAAGTAGCAAATCCCTGGAACATCGTCTAATGCAATTTCTCCATGCAAATAGCGTAATAACTGTTTAAAGGAAGTTTCTCCTTCGCCCATAACAATGAAATCAACCTCTTCAATTCTACGTAACCAATGGTGGGCATCGTAAGAAACTTCAGGTCCTCCGAGCAAAATTTTAACATTTGGACAGACAGTTTTTAACATCTTGATGACGTGAATGGTTTCTTTAATATTCCAAATATAACAACTAAATCCTACGATATCAGGTTTTTTTTGAAACAAATCTGATACAATATTAAAAGCAGGATCTTTTATTGTATATTCTGCAATTATTGGATTAAATTCTGGTAAAGCTGCACCTTTTAAATAACGCAATGCTAAATTTGTGTGAATATACTTTGCGTTTAAAGTAGTTAAAATAGTATTCATGCAATAATCTTCCTTTCAATTTCTAATTGTAACAGTCAAGTAGCTGTCATACAATATAATCCTTTTTACCTATTTATTTTGTGAACAGTTCGTGAAATAATTTTAAATACTTAAATTTACTAAATTTTGTAATAATAGAATCGTGCAATCATAGATTATAGTAAGGGCTCAAAATTCGAATAAGGGGTTTTTTACTCTTTTGAAAGGTTCGGTGAGAAAGTTGAAGCAAAATGATATTAATCAATGTTTTGGAAACCTTATGACAAGTACTTCGTCACCAACACTTATTCTTAATAAAGCAGGGAAAATTTTGAACGTGAATGAGGCTGCTATTAACCTTTTTAACCTCACTTCAACGTATATTGGCTATTTAACTATGGACGAGCCATCTAATTTAAATTGGGCGAAATTCGTCAAACAATTAGAAAGTGATTTGAGATCAGAAGAAATCTTCAATATTCAAACAGCTGGAAACGAGTTTGAAATGATGTCTTTCAAATGTTTTTATGATCCAAACACAGAAGAAATTGTTGCGCAAATTTCAACGTTAAATAATGACATAGCTCATGAATTATATGTTAGTCAAGAGCAGGAGAGATCACAATCTTTCAATGCTTATGATCACTTACCGTACGCCGTTATTGTAAGTGACGCTAGCGGGATAATTCTTGGGCTAAATAAGTATGCCGAAATGTATTTAAAAATAGAAAAGTCACAGCTTCTTCATAAGGCACATCAACATATATTTGATGCATTCACATTGAAGAAAGGTCAAATTACAACATACCTTTCTAAACTGATGGGTGAAAAACATGCAAATATTCATGTAGTTGATGAAACACAAGTTAGCAGAACTTGCTATTATGAAATTTCGAGTATCTTTGATGAATATAACAATATTATTGTCACAGTCATTAATGATGAAACAGAAAAGAAACAACTTCAACATAAAGTGGAACATCAGCAAGCTTTAAATGTTGTCGGTCAAATGGCCGCAAGTATAGCCCATGAAATTCGTAATCCATTAACTTCTTTAAAGGGCTTTACCGAATTATTAAAGCTAAATGCCGATGAAGAGTCACGCATGTATTTATCTGTCATTGATAGTGAACTTCAACGTATGGAACAAATTTTATCCGAGCTTTTAGTATTGTCCAAGCCAACAAGTACGAAAGTGGAATTATTAGAGTTAAACAACATTGTGAAGCAAGTGATTGAGTTTATGCTTCCAGATGCACTTATGAAAAATATTATGATTCAATACATCTCTCCTTCTACCCAAGTATACATTGGTGGCAATGAGAATCGCTTAAAGCAAGTATTCATGAATCTTATTAAAAATGCGATGGAATCCATGAATAATGGTGGAACTATCACAGTGGAAATGAATGTTATTGACTGTGCGATTGTAGAACTAATGATTAAAGACGAAGGTGTCGGTATGGACAGTGCTACCCTTCAAAACTTATTCCAACCTTTTTACACGACGAAATCAACAGGGACAGGACTAGGCCTTGCTTTCGTGAAAAAGGTGATTGAAGAGCATGAAGGAGTAATAGGTGTGGATAGTGAATTACAGAAGGGGACATGCTTCCACTTACAATTCCCAATTTACACATTTAATCAGATGGATACAATAGAGGTATCCACGAAAGATCCTGCTTATTTAGTAACATAAAAATAGTTATAATGATAACATAAACCACCATGAAAGGCTCAAATTAAATATTGCTTTTGACAACGCTTTTCTAATATCGCTATAATGGCATGTATAAAGAGCGAATTGAGAGGAAAAGGATATGACGTCAGAAGATTTAAAGCAATCTTTAAAATTATACATTGTATTATCACGTGCACATAAAGCAATTAATGAGACGACTCATCAATTTTTTCAAGAGAATGGATTAAACCCTACTGAATTTGCTGTCTTAGAGCTTCTTTATCATAAAGGAAGACAGCCATTACAGCAAATTGGCAATAAAATTTTGCTAGCTAGTGGGTCTATTACGTATGTCATTGACAAACTTGAAAAAAGAGGTTATTTATTACGTGTCTCTTGTCCATCAGATCGCCGTGTTACTTATGCAGAAATTACGGATAAAGGTGAAGCATTTATGGGAGAACTATTTCCAAAACATGAACAGCATTTACATGAATTGATGAGTGTGCTATCTGTTGAAGAAAAAGATCAAGCTATCACTTTATTAAAAAAGTTAGGCCTATCTATTAAGGATTTGTCTTATTAAAAAGAGTTGTCTCAATGAATTTGAGGCAACTTTTTTACTTTGGCAAGTTGTCGCTAATGTGGGGGCGAGGCTAATTGTATCACTTTCTTGAAAGCCCCTTCCTTAATCACGTTTAACGCCCTCATGAACGCCCCTAGCCGCTCTATCGGACAAATCCATCCAGTCAGAATGGAAATCTCCCTCACGGTATGGTATAAGCCTTTAAAATAAAAAAGACTGTAGAGCAAAAAGTTTGTCTACAGTCCTATTTGAATAACTATTTTTTAGAAATAGTTGCTGCCATTTTAAGCATAGCATCAGTTAAATCAAGTTCTTTGTTATCGTGAATTGTTAGTTTTGTAATTAAACCGTCTTTTTCAAAAACAACGCCGATTACTTTTTCTGGATCAAAGTTTACAACAAAGCCGTCAATGTTTTTTACATCTTTAAATGCAGATAAATCTTCAGAAGATAAAGCTGATGTTTCACCAACAGCATTCATATAATCTTGCATAGATGTTTTTGCATCTTCGTAGCTTGATTGTGATGCATCAATAGTTTCGATACGCATAAATACTTCAGAATTTTCTTTAGAAACTAACATGTCTTTACCTGGTTCTTCTTGGGTAAGCGTAAATCCAGGTAGTTGTTGCATTTTATAGTCTTGTTTAGCACTTTTAGATTCTGTAGCTTTTTCAGTTTTGTCTACACCTTTTTGTACATATTTAACTTCTGGTTCTTTTTTAGTTGCATTGTCTTTATTTGTTTCATTTGATGTAGGCGTTTCTTGCGATTTATCTACAGCTTTATCCTCAGATGATGGTTGTTGCTGTTGTTCAGTCTGGGCATTTGATGGCTCATTTTTTTGAGCATCAGAATCTTCTGTTTTATCAGAAGTATTACATCCTACGACTAAAACCGATGTTAGTAATAATGCAGGTATAGAAAATAATTTTTTTTGCATGAAAAGCCCTCCTTTTCCTAATTAAACGTTGGTAAAGATAAAATGTTTCCAAATTTTAATGTTATCATGTTAAAGGTAACACTAAAAATAATAATAGTACAAAAACTACATGGGCTACAATAACAAGGGGCATACTTTTACGCCATTCATATAACAAGCCCCAAATAAGACTTGTTACAAGTGCAGCAATCATACCAAGTATAAAGCCGCTTATTGCAATGGAGATTGCACATAAAATCGCAGCTACAATGACAGCAAAAGTAGGACGCATAAAGCGTTTTAGTTGTTGCTGAACATAGCCACGCCAAAAGAGCTCTTCACCAATAGCAATAATGAATACGAGGAAAATATAGTGCCAAATATTTTGTGGGCCATAATTTGCTAGAAATTTTTGTACTGATTGTACTAAAGAATCATTAATGTATGGTGCAAGCCAATAGCCAAAGCGTATAATACCGTATGTTATTGTACCGTATCCAATACCGAAGAGTAAAAATTTCCAGGTAGGTAACTGATCTTCAATTTTACTAGCCAAAATTGCAATTGCAATACATACAAGCAAAGTAAAAGCATAAAGGTACCAAAATACAGCTGGGTTAGCAAAGGTAAAAGCAAGCATGCCGTAAACGAATAATAAAGAAAGGAGTAATATTATTGTTTGTTTCGAATTTGTAAGCATCATTCGACCTCCATGCTTATAATATTATCAAAAAAAAAGCCCCTTATCATCTATTAAGACAAATAGGGACTATTCAGACTATTAAGCTTTATTTGTATATAAAATTTTGTAACGTTTATGGTTGACGACCGTTTTTTCTTCAATTTCAAGAGAATCGAAATTCTCCATGTATGTTAAATCAACGATCACCGAATTTTCATTTACTTTTTCGACTATACCTTGTAAACCATCTTTAAACTCGATAATATTTCCAACTTCAGCTATTTTCACAGACAGTCAGCTCCTTCATCGACTAATAATATACAGTTTGCATGAAAAAATGGGAAACGTAAAGCTTTTTTTAAATAATTCATAATTTATTACACAAAATTCTGAAAAGAAAGGAATAGAATAAATGGAAAAATACGAAAACATGATTAAACAATTACAAAGTGGGGAATTAGAAAGTATAGAGATAGAAAAGGAACAATTTTATGAGTTTCGAGAAGTACTTGTAAAACATCCTTTATTTAAACATTTTAGAGGTGAGGCCAAACAAAATGGACGCGTAATCTATACTTATCAGGAAATTCCAAGAAGCTAATTTGTCGAACATTGTCGTAAGTTAATGCTGTAAGAAATGAAATATAAATGTATAATAATGGTATGATTATTTGTGTGTGGAGGGTTTAATGAATGGTCAATCTACTCTTGAAACAAATGGAACAAACTCGTGAGATGATGATTCGCTCAGGTGTAGAGAACGGGTTACAAAATGCGAAAACCATTCAACTGAGTCGCAGATTAGATCAGTTAATGAATACTTATTATAGACAAACAGCATTTGAAGAAGAAGAATATCAAGAAGATTGAAAGAATGTTCCAGTATCCAGAGAATAAACTTTTTAAAATAATATGTTTAAAAGGAATTTGATGGGGAAATACTTATTATGAACACAGCAACATTCTCATTTCCCCCTTTAGAGCAGTGATACCCCATCATCTGCTCTCTTTTTTTTTTCATTTAGCAAATGTTTTTATGTAGCGAAAGCTAAAGCCTCTGAAAGTGATTTACTCGTATATATGCAGCGCATAAGAATTTTAGTACAAATTAATAAGAGGAGTTTGAATTATCGCACTTATTCAACTACACTGAAAGATACAAATAAGTGCTAATGATTGATTATCTAAAAAATGTTGCGAGAATCAATCGATGGCCTTTATAACAAAGGAGTATTTACATATGGGAAAAGAGCGAATTGCATTTATCGGTACAGGTGTTATGGGAGCTAGTATTATCAAGCATTTATTACAAAATGGTCATGAGGTAACAGTTTATACACGCACAAGGGAGAAGGCGGAGCCACTTTTAGCTTTAGGTGCTGCTTGGGCAAGTACACCAGCAGAGGCATTAAAAAATACGGAAATGGCTTTTACGATGGTTGGATACCCTGCGGATGTAGAGGAAGTTTATTTTGGAGATAATGGTTTATTTCAAACAGCTGAATCCGGCAATATCGTTATTGATATGACTACTTCCGAACCGACATTGGCAAAGAGAATTTTTGAGCATGCCCAAAAGCTTGGAGTAGAAGCGCTAGATGCACCTGTTTCTGGAGGAGATATCGGTGCTCAAAATGGGACATTATCAATTATGGTTGGAGGAAGCCGTGCTGCATTCAATAAAGTTTTATCAGTCATGAAACATTTTGGTGAAAATATTGTTTATCAAGGTGAAGCTGGTGCAGGACAGCATGCTAAAATGTGTAATCAGATCGTTATTGCTTCTGGAATGATTGGTGTGTGTGAGTCACTGGCTTACGGTTTAAAGGCAGGTCTTGATTTACCAACAGTATTGCAATCTATTTCGTCTGGTGCAGCAGGCTCTTGGTCGTTAAGTAATTTAGCACCCCGTATGATAAAAGAAGATTACGCGCCAGGTTTTTATATAAAGCATTTTGTAAAGGATATGAAAATTGCATTAGACGAATCTAACAAAATGGGGATAACATTACCAGGCCTAGCACTTGCTTATGATATGTACGAAAAGCTAATGGAAGAGGGCTATGGTGAAAACGGTACACAGGCACTTTTAAAGGCTTATCAATAAAAGTTAATACTCTAGAAAACTGAAGAATTTTAAATTTTAAGAAGCCCGAAGTATCATCTTTTGGAAGGATGAATACTTCGGGTTTTCATATATCTTCATTCAGTAGAAGACTCTCACCTATGATGGTTGTGAGTTTAATGCGGATGTGAATCCTAATGTGTCCAAACATCAACTGAATGAAGATAAAGCCTCCGGCGGATGTCACAGATTTTGAAAGGAATGAATTGTGCAGGCACAATTTTATATCTGGACGCAATTACGCCAAAACTTTTTGATAAAGAAGCAGCTCACTAACACACAGAAAATAGCAAGCTACGAAGCATCACTCTTTATCAAAAAGTTTTGCATCTAAAGAAAAACTAGATGCCCCTGCAAGTGCAAAGTAGAAAGCAATTGCAGCTAAAGCTAAGTCTAATTCATATCCAGCTAAGCCGTTTGCGCCGATAAAGCCAACGCTAAGCTTCGCTGTAAAAATGGCAACAATCATTGTCACTGTCAATAAAGCGCCAAAAAGTCTTGTACCTAAGCCTAAAATAATTGCTACACCACCGACTAGTTCTATAATGGCTACAATATAAGCCATAAAGCCTGGAATACCAATGGCATCAAAATAATCAGCTGTGAAGCCAATACCACCTTGAAACTTTTGAAATCCGTGAGCTGCAAAAATAATGCCAAGTACCACACGTAAAATAGTTGAACCGATATTTTGCATAGTTTAATAAACTCCTTTCGTTTTTACTTACATTTCGTAACTTAGTTTATTTTTAAAAACAACTTTTGTCAAGTAACTAAATTTTATTTTCGAAACTAATTTTCGAAAAAATGATATACTGTTATATAAGAACGAAATACTAAGGAGGCAAATAAATTGGATCAAAAAAATATTTGTCCACGATTTGAAAAGGCGCTAAAAATCTTAAATCATAGCTGGAACACCCTGCTTATTTATCAGTTATTAGAAGGTCCTCAACGATACTCAACAATTAAAAATCAGGTGGGTATTAGCAGTCGTGTGTTGACGGAGAGATTAAAAGAATTAGAAATCGAGAACATTGTGAAACGCACTGTTATACCATCAACACCAGTAGTGATTGAATATGAGCTAACAGAAAAAGGACATGCACTTGCGCCGGTCCTTAAAGCCATTGAACAATGGTCTTCTATGTGGGTGAATTTAGAAGAATAGCACAAAGGATATCCAAGCGAGGGGGCTTGGATATCTTTTTTATTATGAAGAAAGAGAAGATTCGTTCATTTTAGAGTGTTAGTTAAATAAAAACGATTGTATATTGTAAATAGTATTAATTTTCTATAAATAAAGGGTATTTTTTAATACAAAAGTGAATTTATTTAATAATATAGAGAATGGGGAGGAGGGTTTTATGAAGCGGAATTCAGTAGTAGACGCACAGCATCGGAGTCAGTTAGCTCTTTATTTATCATTGCCAATTTTATCGTGGGCATTTTATGATTTTGCGAATACCATATTTTCTTCAAATATTAATACTATATTTTTCCCGTTTTATATGGACGAGGTTTTAGGGACGAATGAGGTAATGCAGCAGGTGGCAAGTACGTTTATTTCTTATGCTAATGCCATTGCAAGCTTTTTCCTCGTTGTTTTTTCACCACTTTTTGGTGTATGGATTGATAATACGGGTTATAAAAAGAGATTTATAGTGTGGTTTGCATCTATCTCCATCTTCTTCACCTTTATGATGGGTGTTTTTGCGAATCTACAGACATCAACAAATTATTCAGGTGTGCCACTTAGTTTATTTTTAGTTGTAGCTAGTTTTATCATCGCAAAATTTTTCTTTAATTCAAGTTTAGTATTCTATGATTCAATGATGGGAGATTTAGGGACAAAAGAGGAAATGCCCCTTATTTCTGGCTATGGGGTAGCGATTGGTTATCTTGGAACAATTTTAGGACTACTTGTTTATTTGTATGTAGGAAACAGTGATTTCCATCGAGCATTTATTCCAACTGCCATTTTATATTTATTATTTTCTTTGCCATTATTTTTTATAAATAAAGATACACCTATTCCAACGTCTCAGAGAAAGTCTATTAAATTTCTAGATGGCTATAAGGAAATTGTTCAAACTTTTAAGGATATGAAGCAATATAAAGCCATTTTCACTTTTATGATTGCTTATTTCTTTTTAAATGATGCAATTGCAACAACGATTGCAATGATGGCTGTATATGCAACAGCGACTGTAGGCTTTACTTCAGGTCAATTTATCGTGCTTTATTTAGTATCTACTGTTTCGACTATTATTGGCTCGTTTTCATTTGGCTATATTACAAAAGCTATGGGAGCCAAGCGTGCAATCACCGTGGTGGCGATTTTAATGATTGTTGCTTTATCATTTGCAGTCTTTGCGACAGAGCAATGGATGTTCTGGCTTGCTGGTAGTATGTTTGGCATATCACTAGGATCAATGTGGGTAACATCTAGAACATATATTATTGAATTGTCTCCAGAAGAAAAACGGGGTCAGTTTTTTGGCTTATTTGCATTTTCGGGTAAAGTATCCTCGATTATTGGGCCAGCAGTCTATGGAACGGTTACATTATGGATGAGAGATTATGGAACGTTAGCAAGTCGTTTTGCCTTATCGACATTAATTGTGATGACTGTAATTGGCCTATTAGTACATTTAAAGGTCAATGACTCAAAAGTTGGAGATGATATTTGTTAAAAATGTGCCTTGTCTATAAGTTGATTGGAGTGGAGACTGGGTGACTCCTTGGGGAAAAGCAATAGGGGAGTGAAGGCTAAAAGCATCACGTCCTGTGAAAACACCTTCGTGACCAACATCCTGTCGCTGCGCGAAAGCGAAGCGGCAGCGATAAAAGCACCCAGTCGGAACGGAAATCAACCCAAGTTATGCTTGAGGTAAATCAATGAAAAAATTGGGAAAAGCGAGTAGGAGAAATGTATTGCCTATGATACAATTGAATTATAAATTGAAGATAGAAAGAAAGGAGCGGGGTTGCTTTGGAACATAAAGGTATATTATTAGAAAGTGGCACAAATGAGCTAGAAATTGTTGAATTTGAAGTAGCTAACAATAAATTTGGGATTAACGTTATTAAAGTGAAGGAAATAATTCAACCGATTCCAGTAACATTTATTCCACACGCTCACCCGCATGTAGAAGGGATAATTCAATTACGAGGTGAGGTTTTACCAGTAGTTGATATGCTCCGAGTATTAGGTATTCAAAATACAGAGCGTAATTCTCAGCAAAAATATATTGTAGCTGAGTTCAATAAACAGCGCGTAGTATTCCATGTAGATAATGTAACGCAGATTCACCGTATTTCTTGGAATCAAATCGAGAAACCTTCTGATATGTATCAAGGAGGAACATCACAAGTCATAGGTGTTATTAAGCAAAATGAGCAAATGATTTTATTGCTTGATTTCGAAAGAATTATGGTAGATATTAATCCGGATTCGGGTATTAGTGTAGAATCTGTTAAAAAGCTTGGTAAACGTGAGCGCTCTGAAAAACGAATTTTAATTGCTGAAGATTCACCATTACTTCGAAAACTCTTATTCGATACTATGAATGAAGCAGGTTATGAGAATGTTGAATTCTTTGAAAACGGTAGTGATGCTTATGAATACCTAGAATCCATCATCAAAAGTGGTAGCAATGTAGCTGAACATATTCAATTAGTTGTGACGGACATTGAAATGCCACAAATGGATGGACATCATTTAACACGTAAAATTAAGGAACATCCAGATCTTCAAAAGCTCCCTGTCATTATTTTCTCAAGCTTAATTACGGATGATCTTCGTCATAAAGGTGATCAAGTAGGTGCAGAGGATCAAATTAGTAAGCCAGAAATTGCGGAGCTTATTTTACGAATAGATCAACTTATTTTATAAAATACAGTTTTAATAAAGATAAAGTTGGAAAAGGTACTTCACAATATTAATAATGGGTATCCTGAAAGTATATTAATAATTTTAAGAAAGTCGGATGCTTCTGTTAGGCACCGACTTTTTTGTATAGATAAATGATGCTAGGAACAAAATAATAAGGTTCTATTTGTTGGGGTCATTTTTGATATGAAGATAAATATCCATAACTGGTTAGCTAAGAGCTCGCAGGTTTGTAACGACAAATCGAGCAGGCTAAGCAGTCCGTCGACGAAAAGGGACCGGATTGTTTGAGTATCTACACATTGTGGCTCGCTTAAACATATGATACAGAACCAATAACAATATGCTGTACGCGTTAAGGAAGTGATTATTTGAATGAATTAAAAACCGCTATCATCGATATTGGCTCAAACACTATTCGATTAGTATTGTATAAATACGATAAAGAAGAGGGACTTCGTGAGATTGGGAATATTAAAACGGTAGCACGTTTACGTACATATTTACAGCCATCAGGTGAAATGTCTGAAGAAGGTATACAAGTATTAACAGAAACATTATTGACTTTTAAAGCAATGCTCGATGATTTTGAAGTGACTGATGTTAAAGCTGCTGCAACAGCTGCAATCCGTCAGGCGACAAATAGAGAAAATATTATTACCTTAATGAAAGAACGGACAGGCATTCAAATAGAGCTTTTATCAGAAGAAGAAGAGGCATATTATGGCTTTGTTGCTGTAGCGCATTCAATGGGTACGAAATCCGCTGTAACTATCGACATTGGCGGTGGTAGTACAGAAATAACGCTTTTTAAAAATAAAGAACTACAGAAATCTTATAGTTTTCCTTTTGGTACAGTTTCTTTAAAGCAACGCTTTGTAAAGGGCGACATTCTGAATAGTAGTGAAAAAAAGGAACTCATTGCATTTATCAAAGAACAGTTCAAATCACTTCCATGGATTCAGGATATAGGTTTACCGATTATCGCTATTGGTGGTAGTGCTCGGAATATTGCTCAAATTCATCAACAAAAGAATGCATTTCCAATCGCGAGTGTACATGGCTACGAAATGACGAAGCAAAATTTAGAAGAGCTTAGTGTATTTTTAGATAATTTAAGCTTTAATGAATTAAAACAATTAGATGGGCTTTCAGTGGATCGTGCGGATATCATCGTCCCTGCATTAGAGGTTTTTAATGTGTTAATGGAGGTTGTTGGCAGTAAATTGTTCCAAATAACAAAGAAGGGTTTGCGAGAAGGACTCATTATACAGCGTATTTTGCAAACAGATAAAAGTGCTTTTGATAAGTACAATGTGATGGAGGGAAACGTTAAAAGATTGGCTCGTCAGTATGGTCGAACTGAAGAAGAAGTGGACTACTTGATGAATTTAATGGATCAATTGTACCGTGAATGTTGTAATCTTGGGTATTTACAACATAATCCTAAAGATTTGCAATTATTAACGAAAGCGGCAAATGTTTTTAATATAGGAGAGTATATTGAGTTAAGTTCGGCGAGTCAGCATACCTTTTATTTAATTGCGAACCAATCTATTGATGGGCTAAATCATAAGGAGCGCTTAAAATTAGCCCTTTTAGCTTCGTATAAAAATAAAGATTATTATCAACGCTTTGCTGCTCCGTTTACAGAATGGATGAGTCGTGAAGAGTATCGTAAAATACGAGACTTTGGCGCAATTTTAAAATTTGTTTATTCGTTAAATGTATCTAAAAGAAAGATTGTATATGCCATTAAGATGCATACAAAAGAAGATTATGTACAGCTTAGCATCTATGTGAAACACAATGTGGCCGCTGAAAAATATCAAGCAGATCGACATAAAAAACATCTAGAACGCGCACTAAAGATACCTATAAAAATTAACTTTATTGAAGAAGGGTTGGACAATTATGACAACTGAAGTCACGAATAATCAGTTACTTGAAGAGGGATTAACAGAAACACAAAGTCGATTACTAGAGGAAATCGCTAAGCCGCAATACTATAATAATCGTGAATTGAGCTGGCTAGCCTTTAATGAACGAGTTTTGGAGGAAGCAGAGGATGTCAATAATCCTCTGCTAGAACGACTGAAATTTTTAGCAATATTTAGCTCGAATTTAGATGAGTTTTTCATGGTGCGTGTTGCAGGTCTACAAGATCAGGTACGAGCAGGTTTCCATAAGCCTGAAAATAAGTCAGGCTTAACACCAAAAGAGCAATTAGCGAAAATTGCAGAGCGAACTCAGGCATTAGTGCGCCGACAAACTGAAGTTTACAGACATTTAATATATGATTTATTACCACAACATAATGTACATATTGCAGACATGAAAGACTTAAATAGTACGCAAAAAGCATTTGTCAATGAAATGTTTGCAGAAACCATCTTCCCTGTTTTAACACCTGTAGCTGTAGATGCATATCGTCCTTTCCCAACTTTGCTTGGTAAAACATTAAATTTACTTGTTTTATTAGAGCAAGATGACGCAGACTTAGAAAATCGTGAAAAGGTAGCAATTGTCCAAGTTCCATCTGTCTTAGATCGTTATATTAAAGTACCATCAGCAGACGGAGAGACAGTTATTGTCTTACTAGAAGACGTAATTGTAGCACATATAGAAAAGCTCTTTTATGGTTACAGTGTTAAATCAGCACAGGCTTTCCGTTTGACACGTAATGCGGATTTAACGATTCATGAGGAAGGTGCAAGAGATTTACTTGTAGAAATCGAAAAAGAGCTGAAAAAACGTAAATGGGGTGTAGGCAGTCGCTTAGAAGTTCGTGAGGGCGAAATGAGTGAGGAAGTTCTTCAATACTTACTAGATGAATTTGAAATTGAAGAAACAGATGTCTTTCATATAGATGGACCGCTAGATTTAACTTTTATGTTCTCGTTTGTAAAAGGCATATCTGTTGGCCGAGAACATTTAGAATATGAAAGCTTTATCCCGCAACCACCATTAGATTTGCAATCGGATGAAAATATTTTTGAAAAAGCACTACAACAAGATATTTTTTTCCATCATCCATATGAGTCGTTTGCGCCAATCGTAGATTTTATCTCAGAAGCGGCCGTTAATCCGAACGTTTTAGCAATCAAACAAACATTATATCGTGTAAGTGGTAATTCACCCATTATACAAGCGTTAAAGCTTGCAGCAGAAAATGGAAAACAGGTAACCGTTTTAGTTGAATTGAAAGCACGTTTTGATGAAGAAAATAATGTGCATTGGGCAAAGCAACTTGAGCAAGCTGGATGTCTTGTCATTTACGGTATGAATAACTTAAAAACACACTCAAAAATAACGCTTGTTGTAAGTCGGCGAAATGGAAAAATTGAGCGTTTTGTACATCTTGGAACCGGGAATTATAATGATGCAACTGCCAAAATTTATACAGACATGGGTATAATAACGTCAGATAAGGAATTTGGCATTGATGCCACTAACTTCTTTAACTATTTAAGCGGTTATACAGAAAAGCCAACTTTTAATCATTTAGTCGTGGCGCCGTTTGATATTCGAGATGAATTTATTAGGTTAATGGATGAGGAAATTGCTTGTCACAAGAAGCATGGTAATGGTTTTATACGAGCTAAAATGAATTCACTAACGGACAAAGATTTAATGATGAAGTTGTATGAAGCGTCTATTGCAGGTGTGAAAGTAGAGCTTATCATTCGTGGTATTTGTTGCATTAGACCAGGCATCCCTGGGATTAGTGAAAACATAAAAGTAACGAGTATTGTTGGTCGTTTCCTTGAGCATTCTCGTATTTATTGGTTCCATCATAATGGAGAAAATAAAGTATACTTATCTTCCGCAGATATGATGACTCGTAATATGATTAAACGTGTAGAGATTTTATTCCCTGTATATGCAAGCGAAGCAAAAGCTCGTATTATTAACATCATGAATACACAACTTGAGGATACAGCAAAAGCTCGTATTCAAGACTCCAATGGAAAATATCATTACAAAGAGTTTGATCGTAGTGAAGATCCAATTAATAGTCAGGAAATATTCCTAAAGGATGCACTAAAGCCTACGCTAGACGAAGAATAAAGCAAACACGCTACTTAGTGAGGGATATAATGAAAAAATATAAAAAGAATGTAGCGCAATTTGCAGACTATCATCAAATCATACAACTTAATCCATTTGATGCAGTCGTATGTTTGAGAAAAGTTGATACAAAAGCGTTTGAAATCGTTAATTTTAACGATAAGCTACCGTCATTAATTAAGCTACAAGATGTGAAAGCCACCAACGCAGAACATTTTTTTACGGAGCAATGCTGGCTACAATTATCGAATATATTACAACAAGAATTAAATATAGACCAAAGTCTAAAGGAATGTACGGAGCACAAAGTAAAATCATTTGTTGTGTGTGTACAGCCCTTAGAAAACGAAGTTGTAGCAGTTATTCTACGTGAAAAGCAGAATGAAGTAGAACCGTATTTGCAATTTGTGGAACAGCATGTAAGTCCGGTAGTAACAACTGATTTACAAGGTCGCATTATTCACCAAAACGTTGTTGCCACTTCTCTTTTATCAAAAGAACATCAAAGCTTGATAGGACAAAATATTTTTTCATTATTAGAGAGTAAGTATATCAACGAATTTAAATTATTATTTGCAAAAACAATTGAGGGCTCAGCATTTGGTATGCCCCAATGCCTGTTTAAACGTCAATTGCTAAGTAAAGAACCATTTTATTTAAGAACGCATCCAACGTACTTTAATGGTGAAATTATAGGTGTACATTTATTTGTGAAAGACGCCAATTCATTTATGAATGATCATGAGGCCTTTTATTACCTAGCACTAATGGATGAATTAACGGGTATTTGGAATCGCAAGGCTTTTAAGGAGCATTGGCTTCAGCATTTAAATGATAAAAAGCATAATAAGCAAGCAGCTATTATTTTAGTGGATATTGATCGCTTTAAAAAGTTTAATGAATCCCTTGGTGAAAGTAAGGGAGATGAACTTATGCGAATGTTTAGTCATAGACTTCGTGAGCTTTGTTACTCCAAATGCTCGCTTTATCGTTATAATAGCGATGAATTTATTTTTGTTCTAAAAGATGCAACCGTCAACAAAATTGAACATACGGCTAACGCTATTTTAGACGCATTAAAACAGCCATTCATGATTGATGGACAGGAATATTTTATTAGCGTGTCTATTGGTATCTCACTTAGTCCAGCAGATGGCAAGGATTTAGAAACCCTTGTACGTAAAGCAGATAAAGCATTATTTTCTGTAAAAGAGCATGGGCGTTCACACTTCCGTTACTATCGTGAAGATATGACCACTATTTTTCCAAATGAGGCGCTAATGGAGGCCCATTTACGCCGTGCTATTGAATTTAATGAGCTCAGTATTCATTTACAGCCACAAATGGATTTAACGAATAACAGCATAAATAGCTTTGAGGCGTTATTACGATGGAATAATCGAAAATTTGGCTTTGTATCTCCTGCGCAGTTTATACCTATTGCAGAGGCATCAGGCTTAATAATTGAAATCGGGGATTGGATTATTGACGAGGTATGTCGCTATCAAGAGGAGTGGCAGATGAAGGGCTATCGACCGGTACGAATTGCCATCAATATTTCACCAAAACAATTTAGAAAAGAAAACTTTGCTCGAAAGATTAAAGCAGCCTTGAAAAAATATAATATACCACCAGAATTATTAGAGGTGGAAATTACCGAAAGCTCCATGACTAATGTCCATGAAACATTTTCAATTTTAACCGAATTGAAGCAACTAGGTGTTTATGTTTCAGTTGATGATTTTGGAACTGGCTATTCATCTTTAAGCTATTTAAAGCGTTACCCGATAGACATTATAAAAATTGATCAATCATTTATAGCTGATATTACGAAAGATGATAAAAATGAGGCAATTATTAAGGCCATTATTTCAATGTCCCATAACTTGGGATTAGAGGTCATTGCTGAGGGGATCGAGGAACCATCACAGGTTGATTTCCTAAAACGCCATCGATGCCAAAAAGGGCAAGGCTATTTATATAACAAGCCATTACCCGTAGAAACCATTGTTAATAAATATTTTGTTAGCTAATGAAAACTGATTAAGTAGCACTTCATCATGAATTGGATGAAGTGCTACTTTTTTTAGAATTTAGAGAGATATCTAAGCAAAATGAGGGCATAACCTGATCACTTCACCGTTCAAGCCGATCAAAAAAGGGGCCGACCTGATCACTTCTATGTACTACCCGATCAAAAAGTGGCCGACCTGATCACTTCACCGTTCAAGCCGATCAAAAAAGGGCCAAACCGGATCATATCTCCTAGCTACTCGATCGAATAGTGGCTGTACCCGAGCGGTTCTCCCGTCAATCCGAACGAACGGAGTTACAACCGGAACAGAAAAGGACTACACCCGAGCGTATGCAGTTTCCACCTGAACAAACCCTTCTAAAATGAGCTATTTATTTTCTGCTTTCAATCCATCTAACACAATAGCTGTAAATTGCGCCATTTCCGCGGATAAATCGAAGTCTTCATTATGGATTAACCAATCATAGACATTTGCACGCATACAACGTTGAATAATAGCCTGCATTTGAGAAACCTGCAAATCTTGACGAAATTCTCCAAGTCGAATGCCTTCCTCTATATAAGAATTAATGATTTGAAATATTTTTCTTTGTGGATTTATTAAATAATGATCTTGCTCCACTTGACTTGTCATTGCTGCAGTATAGACTGTACGCATTAAATCCTTTCCAATAATGTTTGTTAAATACATCATTTGCTCTTTATAAAGTGTTAGAATTTTTTCGCTTGCTGGCAAAGAAGAGTCTATATTTTTTTCCACAGTGCTATAAAAACTATCAAGTTCCTTAAATTTTTCTAAAATAACATCGTACTTAGATGGAAAATGAGTGTAAAACGTTCCCTTCGATACATTACATACTTTAGTAATTTGTTCAACAGACACATGCTCGAAGCCATATTCATTAAATAAGTCTAATGATGCTCTGAGTAATTTCTCACGTGTTTCTAATGCTTTTTTTTGACGGCTCGTTAATGAATTCATATTCTCATATTCCTCCGAATTAAATATATTAAGATGTTCTTGTGAAAAAATCTGAAAATATAAAAATTTTGATTGACGATATGGAATTAATTTGATTATGATTTAAATGACTGAAGTCAATGACTGTGGTCATTCAGATTTTCTCGTACTAATGTTACGATAAAAGACTAGAGTTGGCTAGTGTGCATTGGATTTTCAAGAAAGAATGATATGTCTGTAACTTATTTAAATCTAAAAAATGACAACTTTAAAGGAGGACAAGAAATATGACAACGGCACATGAGGTTAAAACATTAACACATTTCATTGGTGGAGAACTTGTTGAAGGAAAAAGTAGTCGCTTTGGTTCTGTATACAATCCAACTACTGGTGAGGTCATTGCAAAGGTGCCACTTGCAACGGTAAAAGAAACTCGGGAGGCAATTGATAAGGCACAGGCAGCTTTTCCACAATGGCGTGATACGTCAGTAGCTAAGCGTGCAGAGGTCGTATTAAAATTCCGTAACCTTATTACTGAAAATATGGAGGAGCTTTTACAAATTATATGTAAAGAAAGCGGTAAAACAATCGAGGATGCAAAAGGTGAAATTACACGAGGTTTGGAGTCTGTTGACTTAGCTATCAGTGCGCCTCATTTAATGAAGGGAGAGTATTCAGTCAATGTTGGCGGTGACATTAATGCCTACTCTGCTAAATATCCATTAGGTGTTGTAGCGGCCATTTCGCCATTTAACTTCCCAATCATGGTCCCTTTAGCGCAAACAAGTATGGCAATTGCTGTTGGTAATGCAGTTATTTTAAAAGCTTCCGAACGTGTTCCTATGACTGCCTTATATGTTAGTGAGCTTTGGAAAAAGGCTGGGTTACCAGATGGTATTTGGACGGTAGTAAATGGGGATAAAGATGCAGTTAATGAACTATTAGAAAACCCGAGTGTGCAAGCAATTTCATTTGTTGGATCGACACCTGTTGCCAAATATATTTATGAAACAGGTTCGAAATACGGTAAACGTGTCACAGCCCTTGGTGGAGGGAAAAACAATATGGTTGTTATGCCAGATGCAGATCTTGACCAGGTAGCAAATGCATTTATCGGAGCAGCATATGGAGCAGCCTCTCAACGTTGTATGGCCATCTCTACGATCATGCCTGTTGGAAAGGATACAGCAGATCGTCTTGTTGAGATCTTAAAGGAGAAAATCGCTAATTTGAAGGTAGGCTCATATACAAATCCAGAAACAGATTTTGGCCCTGTCATTTCACAGCAATCGAAGGAAGCGATTATTTCGGCGATCAATCGAGGAGAGTCTGAAGGCGCAACAATTGTTTGTGATGGCCGTGAACTTGATATTGTCAAAGAGTCAAAAGGATTCTTCGTAGGACCAACACTGCTAGATAACGTAAAACCAGGCATGGAAATTTATGAACAAGAAATATTCGGCCCTGCTCGAAATGTTGTACGTGTGAATTCATTGGACGAAGCCATCCAACTTATTAATAAGCATGAGCTCGGAAATGGAGTAACAATCTTTACGAATGACGGTTTAGCAGCTCGTAAATTTACTACAGAAATCGATGTTGGTATGGTTGGCGTGAATGTCCCAATTCCAATCCCAGTAGGCTACCATAACTTTGCTGGATTTAAAGGTTCTCGTTTTGGAGAAGGGCATATGTTTGGGCCCGATCAGGCACGCTTCTTCACAAAAACAAAAACAATATCAGAGCGTTGGATGGCAGGTCAAGCATCAACAGCATCTACGTTTGCATTCCCAAGTAATAACGACTAGTTCAAATGAAGAGCTGTATTCTTTTACAGCTCTCAGCTTGTCGACAAAAGAAAAAATATAAAATAATGTATGTCAATAAACAAAGGCTGATTTTTACTCTGAGTTGGCGCTTTCCGCGGGCTTGACTTCAATATCCTCGTTGCAGGCTCATCCCGCAGGAGTCGCCACTCTCCTTGAAAAAATCAACTGTTTCTCATAGGACGATACTCGGAAACATATTATTCTCAGGAGAAATATAGGAGGGGTTTTGCGTGAAAGGAAAAACAGTTTTTATTACAGGAGCAGCCCGTGGTATCGGTTTATCCATGGCACTAGCGTTTGCTGAGCAGGGAGCGAATGTAGTTATAACAGATATTAATGAACAGCTTTTAGCGGAGGTAATTAAACACAATCCGCAATTAACTGCATACACATGTGATGTTACAGATGAACAAGCAATTCATGATGCGATTGACTTTACTGTTAAAAAGTTTAATGTCATAGATATTTTAATCAACAACGCAGGGTTTCAGCATGTTTCTCTTATAGAGGATTTCGCGACAGAAATCTTCGAATCCATGCAAAAAGTGATGCTTGTTGCACCTTTTATAGCAATGAAATATGCGTTACCACATATGAAGAAGAATAAATTTGGACGCATTATTAATATGGCATCCATTAATGGTGTTATTGGGTTTGCAGGTAAGGCTGGATACAATGCTGCCAAACATGGGCTTATCGGTTTAACGAAAGTGGCGGCGCTAGAGGTTGCAACTGAGGGGATAACAGTTAATGCGATTTGTCCAGGGTATGTCGATACAGAATTAGTACGTAATCAGTTTACGGATTTGGCAAAGACAAGAGGCATTCAAGTAGAGGAAGTGCTCGAGCAGGTGCTTTATCCACTCGTTCCTCAAAAACGCTTACTGGATGTATCAGAAATTACAGGACTTGCGCTTTATTTAGCTAGTGACATGGCAAAAGGATTAACAGGTCAAGCCATTATTTTGGATGGCGGTTATACAGCACAATAGCAAAGGCTAAGGGGGATGAAATATGATTCAAACAAAAACAATCTTCACAGTAAACTCACCAGGAACAATCCTTTATGGGAGAGATTCTTTTGAAGAAGTGGGAGTCTATGCGAAAAAACTGGGGACTAAGGCACTTATTATTAGTGATCCAATAATGGATAGCTTAGGCTTTGTTAATCAATGTAGCGCTTTATTAAGAGCTAGTGGATTGGGAGCGGTTTCATATTTAGGTGTCACAACTGAACCAGTGGATACATATGTAGCAGAGGGGCTACATGTTTTACAAGCTGAGGGCTGTGATATTATCATTTCTGTTGGCGGTGGAAGCTGTATCGATACAGGAAAAGCAATCGCAGTAGTTGCAACGAATGGTGGCTATATTGGCGATTATATGAAAATGGCGAAAATTGCTGAGGAAGCACCGATTCCACATATTGCGATTCCGACAACAGCAGGGACTGGCTCAGAAGCAACGGATGCAACAGTTATTACTAACACGAAGAATGAAGTGAAAATGATGATTAAGCAGCCTGCATTTATGCCGAACATAGCGATTGTAGATCCGATTTTAACGGTTACATCTCCACCCGCCATCACTGCTGCGACTGGTATCGACGCATTAAGCCATGCTGTTGAAAGCTATTTATCACGTTTAGCCCATCCTTACTCGAATGCACTCGCATTATCAGCAATGGAGCTAATCGTTAATAATATTTTAAAAGTTTATAAACAAGGTAACGATATTGATGCTCGGGAAGCAATGTCTCTAGGTTCAATGCAAGCAGGTCTTTCCTTCTCAAATGCTTCTGTCGCTTTAGTACATGGCATGTCTCGTCCGATAGGAGCACTATTCCATGTGCCGCATGGTATTTCCAATGCCATGCTTTTACCAGCAGTATTAGAATATTCAAAAGATGCTTGTATCGTCCGACTAGCAGATATCGGTAAACTCTTTAATAAGGATGAAGCCACTTTGTCTCAAAAAGACCTTGCCGATTTAGCCATTGTTTCGATTAAGGAAATGTGTAAGAAGATGGATGTAGGTAATTTAAAGCAATGGGGAATTGATGAGGAAGCATTTTACGCAGCTATTCCAAAAATGGCAACGGACGCAATCGCAAGCGGTAGCCCTGGAAATAATCCTAAGGTGCCGACACATGAAGAGCTAATAGAGCTTTATAAAATTGCTTATCATTATGAGTTTTAGGATTTCAAAAAGAAACTGTCTAAAATAGAGTTACAAATCATATGTAATTTGTAACTCTATTTTTATTGTTCAGGAAAAATAGACCAATTAATTAATGGTTGTGTTATAATTTTGAAAATTCGAACAAGGGAGTGGAGATTAATGGAGGAATGTTTTATTTGCAATAAACATGCTAGCAACATCCAAGCTTCAGAGTTAAGGATTTATGAAGACGAATATGTTTATGTTGGACATATTGATAAAAATGGAGCTCCCAATTATTTAGGTCATATTATGATTGATTTAAAAAGGCATGTTCCCACACTTGGAGATATGACAATAGAAGAGGCAAAAGCATTTGGTGTCATTATGGCTAGAGTCAGTAAGGCAATAATGGAGTGTGAAAAGGCAGAGCATATTTATTCATTAGTTTCCGGTAACTCGGTGCCACATTTGCATATGCATTTAGTTCCTCGATATCCTAATACCCCTAAACAGTATTGGGGACCAAATGATGTGTATGATTGGGAAGATGCTCCGATGGGTGACGATATAGAAGTTATTAAACTTTGTACTCGAATAAAAACATATCTAGAGAATAATGCAGATGAGTGAAATTATAGAAGATTTTAGCTGGATAGGCAGCCAAGACAACTTCATTGATCATCCAAATCTTTATCAAATCAAGCATGTTATTGTTGGGCGATATGGTGGTAATTCTGATGCAGGACAATATAAAAACGAAGATGGGTGTTTAGTATGGCTCGATGAAAAGCAAGATTGGGAATTTTCCATTTTACTAGATGCTCATAATACGTCTGAGAGTGCTCAAATAATTATCGAACAATTTTTTTATCATAAACATGAAATTAAACATTTATTATCATTACCGACAAACCATCAAACCTTTAAAAGGTTTGAAGAGAAGATTTTAACGATATTTCAATCGGAAGAGTTCTTATCTGTTTGCAAAAATATTACTGGAGAAACTGCATGTTTAATTGTTGTAAGAAAGGATAAATATGTATGGTGGTTTTCAGTTGGAGACTGTGTTCTTTTTTTATTTCACCAAGAATTGGCTGCATTAGGTCAGTACCAATTAAATCAAAGGCAATTTTACGAATGGATAGGACAAGTCAATACTTTTGAACAGGACGTCCCTTGCTATAGTGTTGGAATAAAAGAATTAAGAAAAGGCGAAAATCGTCTTTTTCTAACTACAGATGGCTTAATTGAATGTCCCCATGAACCATACTCTAACCCTATTAACATTTATAATTCCTTCTTTAACTCTAAGGATAAAGAGAGCATTTGGTCAATGTTAAAGAATATCAAAAAAAATGGTGTCAGAGATAGCACTACCATAGTTTTTTGGAAAGTTGATATTTCAAAAGAAGCCACTAGAGCAAGTAATCAAGTAACAAGTTCTTAGTTGATTTTAAAAATGATGATTGTGATAAAATGTTGCGCAAAGAAAGGATACTAGCGCGGAAATGGTGGATACCCGCGAGAGGGTCAGCAGGCAAGCTGTGGGGACATCCCTTTAAGAAGGTACAGTATTTGAGTTCAAAAAGAACTCAAACATAGCAGTTACTATTTATCGTGCTTGGACAGAAGCAGAGGCTTGGAAGGTTTTAGCCGAGACTCTGAAAGTCACAAGCTAAGATTTATTAATTATTGCACATTTCGATAATTAAACGACTTTATTATACTTTTTAAACATTAAATTAGGTAATAAGAACATGCTAAAAGGACAGAGAATATACAATATTATCTGCCCTTTTTTATTGGATTAGGATTTTACCGTGCTGTTTTTTTTGATTGAAAATATCTTTGTGATTGTACACCTAAATTAAAAGCCGCTGCCACTGCGGTAAATATCCAAATATTTACCTGAAAGTTATCTATTTGAATTGGTCCTCTATTGAACAGCATAAAAATATTAATGGTAAACATCGATGATGTAAAGCATGCAAGAATGAATTGACCCTTTAATGATTTGACCATAATAGAACCCCCTCTTTTATGTTAACCACACTTAATAAAAGGTTAACACGTTTATGTTGGTAGTTAAATAATAATATTCAAAAAGTAGTGTATCTTTTATCCGCGCGTCAAGGATGAATACCCGCGAAAGGGAAGGAAATATCCGCGCGTCAAGCGGATACCTGCGGAAGAGAAGGAAATACCCGCGGAAGAGAAGGAAACACCCGCGCGTAACAGGGGAATACCCGCGAAAGAGTAGGAAATGCCCGCGCGCAAAGGGAGAATACCCGCGCAACAAAAAATCCCCTGTATACATATATAGTTGTCACCTTTCATCCTTTCCCTAAACTTCTATCGAGAAAAGAATTCTATGTGTGTTTTACAGAATTAATATGACATATGCGAGAAAATATAGTAATATTTTATGTGAATCACCATTCATTTTTGCAGAGGGGGAAATCGTATGTTGAAGGGGAAAACAATTATTATTACTGGTGGATCAAGTGGTATGGGGCTTTATATGGCAACGCAATTCGTTACTGAAGGGGCAAATGTTGTTATTACAGGCCGTAACGAGGAGCGTTTAGCTGAGGCGAAAGCCTTTATTTTAGAGGCTGGAAAAACGATTGAAACATTCCAAATGGATGTTCGAGTGCCTGAGCATGCAGAGGCAATGCTAGCATTTGCTGTTGAAAAGTTTGGACAGGTTGATGGGCTTGTGAATAATGCGGCTGGTAATTTTATAGTGCGTGCAGAGGATTTATCACCGAATGGTTGGAAGGCTGTTGTTGATATTGTTTTAAATGGGACATTCTATTGTTCTTCGGCAGTCGGAAAGTACTGGATTCAAAATAATATTAAAGGATCTATGCTTAATATGGTTGCAACTTACGCTTGGAATGCAGGTGCTGGTGTGATTCATTCTGCAGCGGCTAAAGCGGGTGTATTGTCATTGACTCGAACGTTAGCTGTTGAATGGGGAAAACAATATGGCATTCGAGTTAATGCAATTGCGCCTGGTCCAATTGAGCGTACAGGTGGTGCGGAAAAGCTCTGGGAGTCAGAGGCAGCAGCTGCTCGTACGCTAGACTCTGTTCCATTAGGTCGTACAGGTACTCCAGAAGAAATTGCTGATTTAGCAACATTTATGATGTCTGATAAGGCGAGTTATATGAACGGTGAATGTGTGACACTTGATGGCGGGCAATGGCTCAATCAATATCCGTTCTAACTAAAAATCTTTGCATAATGAAGAGCTGGGTTGACGCATACTAAAGGTAAAGAAAGGAGTTTTGCCTATGGGTATGTGGTTGATACCGGCTCTTATTGCCATTACGATTATTTCTGTCATTTCGCTTGTGTCTACGCTGAAAATTGCCAAAATGACATCTGAACGGAAATCAGAAAACGATACGCCGATTTCAGAAACCGTAGAAGAGTATGCGACTATGCTCAATCCAATTGTTTGGGTATATATCATTTTTTTACTTTTTTTAGGGATAATGATTTTTTATTATTGGAGTAAAGCAGGCTATTAAAAAAGATTTTTTTCTTCATTCAGTTCATATTATATAAATATGGCTGAATGAAGATATTTCTCCATTGTCCTCGGGTAAAACCTCCGTTATATATGCACTTTCGATACTTAGTTTTGTTCAAAATGCTTAAATAATTCATTGCTTATAAAAACTCTTCTCGGCCTTGTCATGGTCATAAAAGGAATAGTTATGATATGATAGAAGGGAAGCATCCTGTTCTGCAAAGCGAGGACAGAAAAGGAGAAGAAGTTCATGATTTCAACTAACAGCAAAGACTTTTTAGCAATGCCAATTAGTGATTTTATTATTTCATCTGAAAAGGTTGCGCATGTACAGATTGGAAATAGTGCGGAACATGCACTCCTAGTACTTACACGTACAGGGTATTCGTCGATCCCTGTTTTAGATTTGAAATATCGGCTTCAAGGTTTACTAAGTATGAAAATGATTACTGAATCCATTCTTGGACTAGAACATATAGAATATGAAAAGTTACCAGATATTAAAGTGAATACAATTATGGAGAAAGATATCGCTGTATTAAAGTTGACGGATACTTTTCAACGGGCTCTTGACTTAGTTATTAATCACGCCTTTTTATGTGTTGTGGACGAAGAAGGAACATTTGCGGGAATTTTAACTAGACGTGTTATTTTAAAGCAATTGAAAAAATATATTTATCAAAAAGAGTAGTAGATTAAGAGGGGACTCAGATGAAAATCATGAGGCCCTCTTTGCTTGTATCGGAGGTATACTAATTGATGGCAACGGAGGCTGAAATTTTAAAAGTACTAGCAGAGGAACGTAATATGCGTAAAGCAGCAGAACGACTATTTTTATCTCAACCAGCACTTTCTCAACGGTTGCAAACTATTGAAAAGGACTGGGGCGCGCAGTTATTTATTCGTTCTCAAAAAGGACTTACAGCGACACCTGCTGGAGAGCTTATTATTGCCTATGCAACTGAAATGCTTAGCAAAAAAGAAGAGATTTTTGAAACAATCCAATCATTAACGACGAAAGTAAACGGGACATTGAAAATTGCCTGTGCATCGATCGTCGGCCAAAACTGGCTTCCGATAATATTAAAAGATTTTGTAACGAAATATCCAGAGGCAAAAATCTCTCTTATGACCGGCTGGAGCTCTGAAATTGTAAAAGCGCTTTATGAGGGGGAGGCTCATGTAGGGATTGTGCGTGGGCAGGTTGATTGGAAAGGAGAAAAAATTCACCTTTTTCGGGACACCCTTTATTTAGTAGATAAAGAGCTAAAAACTATAGAAGATGTCCTGACGACTGATCGACCTTTTATTCAATTTAAAAGTGATTCTAATTACTATCAGGAAATTCAACAATGGTGGCAGCAGCATTTCGCTTCAAATCCAAGAAAACAAATTTTAGTTGATCAGATTGAAATTTGTAAGCAAATGGCATTGAACGGCATTGGTTATGCTATTTTACCTTCCATTACTTTAAATGACCATGATGGTATTAATAAAATAGCATTAACTAATAATGAAAAAGAGTTTGGTTTAACGCGTGATACTTGGCTAATTGGCTATGAATCCTCGTTTGAGTTACGACAAGTAGAGGCTTTTGTAGAGGTAGTGCAAGACCATGCGCGATGTTTGTTTGATTATACGAAATAAGAATAATATCAAGGTGGTCTCAAGTGATTCACTTGGGGCTGCTTTTTTTTATCCGATTCTTAATCTCACCATGGCGTGTGGTTGATTTCCGTTCCGACTGGGCGCTTTATTGCTGACGCTTCGATTTCGCGCAGAGCAAAGCTTCATCAAGGGTCTCGGGCCAACAGATGTTTTTTGTGCGAAAGCGTAGTGTTAACGTAGCGGCAGCAAAGTGTTTTTGTTTGTGCGAAAGCGTAGTGCAACGTAGCGACAGCAACAGCAACGATGTTGATCACGAAGGCGTTATCACAGGACGTGATGGTTTTAGCCTTCGTTCCTCTTAATCGCTGATCCCTAAGGAGTCGCCCAGTCTCCACTCCAATCAACTTATTCGCATGACATAGGTTTAAAAAAATGTCATCCAACTTTTGAATTTTATCGACTAACTTTCACGTATTATCACCCAACTTTTGAATTTTATCGACCAACTTTCACGTTTTATCACTCAACTTTTAACTTCTTTCAGCAAATGTCCAAACATCAGCTGAAAGAAGTTCTTTGTGCTCCAAAGAGCAAAAAGGATTCATACACAAAACTGTGTGTGAATCCTTTTTCTTAGCCTCCACTCCACTTACATGTATACGTTTTAATAAAATATCAACCCCACACTTTGGTAATTAGTTAATTCTTAAGAGTTTATGAATATTCATGAAGATATCATAAGAAATGGAACAAAATGCAATTTTAAACGTATAATTATTTAACCATCAATTTACATAAAAAGGGGTTGAGTTTTTGAAAAAAGCGAATATTACGGCACTCATACTACTATTCTTGCTTGTTATTAGCTTTATTCTTCCTGTGGAGCAGGCAAAAGCAGCCGCAACATTGGATGTACAGGCTAAGGTAGGGATTGCGGGTAAAGCTAAATACCAAACAGTTGTGCCAATTCAGGTAACAGTAAAAAATAATGGTACAGATTTTTCTGGAGATATGGTGATCAATGCCTCCAGTTCCTATCAAGCAACATCAGCACAAGTTATTCCAATAGATATAGCGGCAGGAGAAGAAAAAACATTTGATATTTATCTAGATGGTAATTATTCAAATGAAGATGCGTTTGCCTTTTTTGAAGGAGGCATAGAAAAAGGAGAAAAGGTTGCTTATGAAGGAACAAAGCAGCTACAAGCTAACTTTTTAGATCCTTCATCAGTTTTTATCTATACATTAACGGATAAAAGTGATCGTTTAGCAGCATTTTTGCGTTTATCTCAATTAGCTCCTCAAAATAATGTTGAAGTTTTCAATTTAAATCAAATCAAGGATTATATTCTGCCAGAGGATACACAAGGATTCGCAATGGCGAACGTTATCGTCATCGATGAAATTGCTATTGCTGATTTATCGCAAAAGCAACAAGACTCTTTACTAAAATGGGTACAGAATGGTGGAACTTTATTAGTAGGAGCTGCTGATCAAGTAAATGCAACAGCAGGTATTTTCAAGGATTATTTACCACTAGCGTTATCCAAGCAAATGACATCTGTTTCGGCAGATAGTCTATCAAAATTATCAGGCGGCGGAACTTTTACACAACCTATTTCTATTTATGGAGCTACTGAAAATCAAGGAAGTATTCCTGTATTAACAGATAACAATAAGATTTTAGCGTCTAAGAAAAAGGTTGGCAGTGGAGAAATTATTCAAACAGCCTTTTCTTTAGGGGATCAGCCACTTGCGTCTATGGATGGCTATCCAGCATTAGTGGAAAAATTGTTAAATATTCAAAAGATGTCACAACAAGGGATGAGCGTTAATGGACAGTCGCTGGTGGATCAAATTTCATATGACCTGCGTAATATAAATGAATTATTCCCTTCGTTTGAAGTATCTGTTAGCTATATGGTAATCGTTATTATTTTATATATTTTAATTATCGGACCTATTTTATATTTCATTTTAAAGAAAATAGACAAGCGTGAGCATGCATGGTGGATAATTCCTGCGATATCCATTGTGTTATCTATTGCCCTATTTATTTTTGGTGCAAAAGATCGAATTGGGCAACCGCAAATTCAACAATCTGCATTTTATAAAGTAAATGAAGATAGTAGTGTAAATGGTTATTATGTAGAGTCCATCTTAACAAATCGCAGTGGTGATTTTGTTGTTAATGCAGATAAGAATACAAGTGCATTCGCGCTACGAAATTCTAATGATTTCGCAGGGATAAGGGAGGATTTACATGAAATATCCTATATTAAGGAAAATGCCCATGGTTCAACGTTAACACTACGTAATTTAAGCTATTGGTCTGTTCAGTCGTTTGCAGGGAAGTCAGCGGCACAAAATATTGGCAAGATGGACATTGATATTACGCTAGATAATGAAAAGCTAACTGGGACAATTAAGAATAAATTCCCGTTTGCTCTAAAGGACGTTACTTTAATCTCTGGCATTAAAGAAGTTAAACTTGGCGACATTGAAGCGAACGGTACACTTAAAGTCGATAAGGAGCTAAAAGCAACAGTTCTTCAAAAACCATCTAATTATACTAGTTACAATTATAATAATTATCCGGCGAAGAAGGATGAAGTGGATCCTTCACGTATCGAGCATATGAAATCTATTGCATTACCGCTTGTAGAAAATGATAAAAAGCCTGTCATTACAGCATGGGCAGATCAAGCCATTGCTGGTGTTGAGCTAGAGACAAGTGCTAATATGTCACCGATTTCCTATTTTGTTCAGCCGTTTGATGGCAAAGTAGAGCTATCAGGTCCATTTACGATGAAACGTAACAACTTTATGTATACAGCAAACCCACAATCTCCTAATTCGTATGCTGAAAAAGTGGATGAACAGTTAAATAGTTGGCGCTTGTCTGATGGTTTATACGAAGTATCCATTGCGATGCCAGATAATTTTATGAAGTCAGTTCAAACATTAAACGAACTGACGATTTCGAATAAGGATACTGATCGTATGCAGCTATCGATTTGGAATAACGAGAAGAAAAATTATGAGCCATTGGTAGATGCGAAACAGGTGTTTACAGATAACATAAAAAAATACTTCAATGAAAATGATGAATTGCTGATTGAGATTAAATTCGGACCAGATCAAACAGGTGAGGAAACAAAATTACCTGATGTAGAGCTGAAGGGAGTGGCGAAATAATGATTGAAATTCGTGATTTGACGAAGAGATATGGCTCCTTTACAGCACTAGATCATTTGAATCTATCTTTGGAGGAAGGAGTTGTCTTTGGCTTTGTAGGTGCCAATGGGGCAGGTAAATCGACTACATTTTCGATTTTAGCAACCTTGCTGGCTCCTACTTCTGGTGATGCTCTTATTAATGGGAAAAGTGTTATTAAGGAACCAAAGGAAGTTCGAAAACAAATTGGCTATATGCCAGATTTCTTTGGTGTCTATGATCAACTAAAAGTAGATGAATACTTAGACTTTTACGGTGCCAGCTATGGCATTGGGGCAGCTGAACGAAAAGTACTTATTCCACAGCTGCTTGAACTCGTAAATTTAACAAATAAACGTTATGAATATGTTGATTTACTATCACGTGGGATGAAGCAACGTCTATGTTTGGCACGTGCTCTTATCCACGATCCTAAAGTATTAATTTTAGATGAACCTGCTTCAGGTTTGGATCCACGTGCCCGAGTAGAAATGCGAGATATTTTACGGAATTTAAAATCTATGGGGAAAACTATTTTAATCTCCTCACATATTTTGCCTGAGCTTGCAGAAATGTGCGATGAAATCGGTGTGATTGATAATGGTAAGCTTATCGCTCATGGCAATGTGGCTTCCATTCAAGCACAGCTACAGGGGGAGAAGCGTATCGTAGTAAAAGTAACGGATTGTTTAAACGAGGTACGTGCATTCTTGGAGGAGGATCCACTGATCTCTTCTATAGATGTATTGGAGACTCGCTTAGAGATAGCCTTTAATTACCGTGGGACAGATGCTGATCAGGTAGCGCTATTGAAAAAAGCAATACTTGCGAATTTACCTATTTATTCGTTAAGTGAAGAGGAAAAAGATTTAGAAGATGTCTTTATGGCTATTACGAAAGGAGCGGATAATCAATGATGGAACGATTTTATAATCCGGTATTCGTAAAAGAATTGAAGTTACGCTTCCGTTCTTTTAAAAGCTTTTCAGGTTTAATGTTTTATTTAGCGGTTATTTGTATTTTTATAGTAGGATTTTTGCTTATAACAACTGGATTCACAGGTAAGGGTTTCTTTAGACCAGATATGAGCTTTATGATGTTTGCGGTCTTAACAATATTACAAATGGCTCTTGTTCTTTTCATTACACCTAGCTTAACTGCCGGTGCAATTAGTAGCGAAAGGGAAAAGCAAACATTAAATATTTTACTAACAACGACACAAAGCTCTACTCAAATCATCATTGGAAAATTATTATCCTCGGTAGTATTTTTAGTATTAATGCTTATCGCAGGGCTACCATTGTATAGTTTAGTATTTTTATTTGGTGGTGTATCGCCGTCTCAATTAATCTCGATATTTTTATTTTATTTATTAACAGTTGTAGCAATCGGTAGTATTGGTGTTATGTTTTCAACGATTACAAAGCGAACAATTGTTGCGATGATTTCTACGTACGGTTCGATAATCTTTTTAGGTGGCATTACAGCGTTTTTCTTCTTTTTATCAATGGCCTTCCATCAAATGGGGAATGCCATAGGTACTACTACTTCTTATATGACTTACTTCTGGGCTTCTATTAACCCGGGTGCATTAATGCTCACGCTTACTTCACCAGCTATGGGCGATGCTTTAGTACAAGTTTCGGGAGTGAAATTACCTGTATGGATTAGTTATTTAATAGCTTATTCATTGATTATTATTTTTTGTTTAACAATTGCGATTAAAAAATTACGTGCCAATATGAAAAGCAACCGATAAGGAGGAAATATTATGGAGCGCCGTAGGCAATTACGAAAATATATTCAACGTGCAAAGACGAGTTTAACAGTTGAAAGAAGCGTTCCAATTGCACAGTCCGGCTTGTTTTTGGCATTGCTTTCGAGTGCTTCTCTCTTCCTCGTTTCAAGGCTATTTGTTTGGCCGTATTATCGTCAAACAGCTCTTGCTACCTTTATCGTTGTCATACTAGCAACATTGCTATTTATATGGTGGAAGCGTGTAAAGGAAAAGGAAGCATTGCATATGTTGGATGATTATTTTTCTCACAATGAGCTTGTGACAGCCTTATCGTTCGAGGACGATAAGGACCCACTCGTTCAATCTTTACTAACGAAAGCGATAGAAAACGTAGAAAAGGCATTTGCTGATTTTAAGACACGAAAGAAAAATTTGTTTCGTCCAAAAGCATTGATTGGATTATTTGGAACAGCTGTCGTACTGGCCATTCTTTATATGTTCCCAGCAGCTACACAAATTGAAGCGATTGAAGTGGAAAAAGAAAAAGCTGTCATTGAGGACGTAAAGAAGGAAGTTGCTAAATTAGAGAAAAAGGCAGAAACAAAAGAAGTGAAAGAGAAATTAAAAGAATTGCAAAATACGTTAAAAGAGACAGAAACAGCTGAAGAGGCATTACGCGAAGTCGTGAAAAAGCAAAAGGAGCTTGCTTTAAAGGAACAACAATTAAAGGATAAGCAAACGGCTAGTAAGGAGGGCGCTTCTGACGACAAAGGCTTATCGAAGGAAGAAGTGGAGCAATTGAAGGAGCTCGCCCAAATGCAGCAGGAGCTAACGCAAAATGCAAATACTACTCAGACAGCTATGAGCAAGCTTGGAAAACCAGCAAGCAATACTCTACAAAATGCTATTGCGAGTGCCAATAGTGCCAACAACAATCAGCAAAATAATCCTAATACTAATCCGTCAGCGAATTCACAGCAAAGTAATCAGCAAGGTCAAACAGGACAACAAGGCCAAAATGGATCCCAACAGGCTAGTGGTAATGGTCAGAAACAAGGATCGAATCAAAGTAATCAACAAGGGCAAGGACAAGGGCAAGGGCAAGGACAAGGGCAAGGACAAGGACAAGGACAAGGACAAGGGCAAGGGCAAGGGCAAGGGCAAGGGCAAGGACAAGGACAAGGACAAGGAAATGGCAAAGGTGCAGGCAAAGGTCAAGGCGGCCGCGATTTATTAACGACATCAAATAGAATTGGTGGCTCTAGTCAGACTTCAGTTGATGGTGGAGCATTAGGAGATGGATCACATGTATCAGAGCAACAAGGAAATGGCCCGATTACTAAAGGTTCTATCCGCCCATATGAGGAAGTTATAGGCTCCTATAAAGACAGCTATTTAGAAAGCTCAGAGCGTTTGCAATTACCGAAGGATTTACAAAATGTCGTGCAATCTTATTTCACGTCAATTGAGTCTCAGTAGGAGGAAAAAGAATGGCATTTACAGAGCAACAATATGTTGAAATGAGTACGAAATTACAGCAAGTAAAGGACGAAATTCATCGCTTTATCGTCGGGCAAGAGGAAGCAATTGATTATACATTGTACGCAGTCCTTGCTGATGGGCATGCATTATTAGAGGGCCTACCGGGTTTAGGGAAAACGATGTTAATCCGTACAATTTCTGAAGTATTAGATTTATCATTTTCGCGAATTCAATTTACACCAGATTTAATGCCGGCGGATATTACAGGAACAAGTATGATTGAGCGCACAGCTGATGGCAAGCAGCAGTTTACGTTCCAGCCGGGTCCGATTTTTAGCCAAATGGTATTAGCGGATGAAATTAACCGAGCAACACCAAAAACACAAAGTGCACTGCTTGAAGCTATGGGTGAAAAAACGGTAACCATCTTGGGAGATACAAAGAAGATGGCAAGGCCATTCTTCGTGTTAGCAACACAAAACCCGATTGAGATGGAGGGAACGTATCCTTTACCAGAGGCGCAAATGGACCGTTTCTTATGTAAAATTCTTGTGCCGTATCCTGAGAAAAGTGAGTTAATGGAAATTATGAAGCGGACAACAGGCGCTAAGGAAATTGATTTACAAAAGATCATGAATACAGAAGCACTTATTGAAGCGCAGCAAATGGTGAAGGAAGTACTTGTTGCTGATGAAATGCTTGAATTTGCGACGGATCTTGTTGTAGCTACACATCCTGAAAGAGTGGATGCAATCGCTGAGGTCAAACAATATGCCATGTATGGTAGCGGCCCTCGAGGTTTACAAAGTTTAATCAAATTAGCGAAGGCAAGGGCGCTTATGAATGGACGTTTCCACGTTTCTGTAGCAGATATTAAATCTGTGGCTAAGCCAGTCTTACGCCATCGTATGCTGTTGAATTATGAAGGGGAGGCTTCAGGCAAAACAGCAGACGATGTGATTGATGTCATTTTAGAAAAAGTACAGCAAGGTGTTAGTAGGTGACAAAAAAATTATTATTGCCCGAGGATTGGTTAGCGAAAATCAGTCGCTTCCAAGTGGCAACGGCCTCCAAATTACGTGGGCAGCACAAGGGCTCGCACCGTTCGCAACGCTTCGGGGCATCGCTCGATTTCTCAGATTTTCGTGAATATCATTTAGGTGATGATGTACGTCAGGTGGATTGGAACGTCTTTGCGAGAACTGATAAATACTTCATTAAACGTTTTTTAGATGAACAGGAGATGCGTGTACATATTTTGCTAGATACAACTAAATCTATGGGCGATCAAGCAAAATGGACTTTTGCCCGGCAAATTGTCGCATCACTTGGTCTAATGGTGCTCGGTCGCGATGATCGCTTATCATTTTCTTGTGTACAGGAGATGAAGCCACCGTTTCGTCGTAAAGGTGCTATGTATCGTCGTGCTTTTTTACAGCTAGTCACAGAAATTGAGCAAGCGACCTATACAAATAGCTTCGCACTAGGAGCTTTAAAAGCATTGCCTAAGGATAGTACCGTACTATTTATTGTCACAGACGGACTTGAGCCAATCAAGGAATGGGAGCAACTTTTAAAAAGGCTACCACGTTTTGCAGGGGATGTACGTATTTTGCAAATAGTTACGCAAGAAGAAATTTCACCAGAATATTCGGGTGATGTACGTTTACTCGATTGTGAAACGGGCAGAGATGTGAATGTTACCATGTCTTCAAAGGTTCTGGACACATATAAGGCAAGACGTTTATTACACGAAGAGGAATTTGAAGCAATTTGTCGGCGCTTCGGTGTTCGACAATTACAGCTTAAAGTAGAGGATGGATTACAGCAGGCCATCTTCCAACAATTATTAAAAGCACATTGGATTAGGTGAGGTGAGCCGTATTGGGCTTTAGTCAATTACTATTTAGCTGGACGGCCATCATCCCGGTCATTGTCCTTCTATATTATTTCTTTCGAAAAAAATATACTGATCAAACCGTATCCTCGACACTTTTCTGGTCGGAAATTATGCAAGAAACACGTGTATCACCATACTTAAAACATTTACAAAAAAATGCACTGCTTTATTTACAACTGCTAGCTCTTCTTTTACTTGTACTGGCATTAATGAATCCGTATGTTAAAAAGTCAACGATCGTTGGTGCGCAGACGATTTTCATTGTAGACACATCTGCAACAATGTTAGCTGGAAAAGATCAGTCAACATTTGACACACATAAAAGAGAAATGCTGTCATTGGTCAATGAGCTTAATGGAAGACCTGTGACGCTCATTACAACAGGCAATACGCCAAAAGCTATATTACAGCAGGAGACAAATACTAAAGATATTGAAAAAGCTATTCAACAGTTGCACGTCACCTATGAAACAGCTCAAATGAATAAAGCTTTAGATGCGGCACAGGCTTTTGTCGGTAATACCCCAACATCTATTTATGTCTTTACAGATTCGCTCGATAAAAAGCAATTACCGATGGAAAAAGATACGGTGAAGTGGATCGTAAAAGGGTCTGCTAAAAATTTAACAAATATCGCAATTACACGATTTGCTGCTACTACAGATGGAAAGTCTGCAATGGCGCTTGTACAGTTACAAAATGATATCGATCAAGAGCAACATGTAAAACTTTCGATAGAAAATGCTGAAGGTAAGGAGTTAGTTTCAGAGAGTGTCGCATTACCTCCGAATGAAGCTGTAACAAAAACATTTAAAGACCTATCGTTAGAAGATACTATGACAGCCAAGTTAGATGCTAAAGACGATTACGCTGTTGATAATTCGCAAACGGTATTGCTACAAACAGCTACTTCAAAAATAGTTGTCGATCAAAGTATGCATCAACTCATTCAAAAAGGCTTGCAAACGATTAATAGTAGTGTGAAAATTGTTCCATCTTCACAGGTGGCTGACAATCAGGACGCCACTGTTGTGACAAATCAGACGGCGCTACTCGAAAAGAAGGACAAGCCAATTGTATTATTTGGACGGGATGACGTTGAGAAGGTTGAAGTTACTGGGAAAGTCAGTACTTCAAGTGATTCATTGTTTGCATTTAGTGAACTAAAAGATATTTACGTCAGCGCCATATATCCAGGATTCGACAACTATAAAACGATTGCATCAGTTGGAGACCAGCCATTTATTCAGCGTTCACCTAAAGGGGATATTGTTGTATTAGCCGATATTGCAGATACAGATTGGCCGTTACATCCTTCATTCCCATTATTTTTATGGAGTGCTGAACAAGAGCTTTCAGAATCAATTGGTTCACTTGGTATTTTTACACCTAATGAGCAACGTGCAGTTGCCTTAGCGCAGGGCGATTGGAGTATATATTCGCAGGCAGATGAGTTTTTATCGTCCATTACGAATGGTCTTTTAACAGCTCCAATGAAGCCAGGAGTTTATACAGCTCGCTCAAAAGATGAAGAAAAGCGCTTCATCGTTCAGCTTCAAGCGCATGAGCGTATGATTGGAAAAGGGACAAGCTATACGCTTGGAGAGCTTCCGGATAATGGTAAGGAAGAAATATCGAAAGCCTCCTTCGTACCTTGGCTTATCCTTATGATCTTAGTATTACTTGTTTTAGAGTGGGAGGTGCAACGACGTCGTGGATTTACGAATTGATATGCCATTAGCATTGTTGCTTTTACTTCCATTGCTTATGTATTTTGGATGGACCTATTGGCGTGAACGACAGCGACTAAAAAAAAGCCATATCGTTGTACTAGGTATACGTATTGTGGCAATATGCTGTTTAGTTTTTGCACTTGCTGGTCCCTATATTTTATTGCCCGTAAAGGAAGAACAAGTATTATACTTAGTTGACCGTTCTGCTTCAATGAATGGTACAGCTGATGAGATGGCCAATTTTATAGCAGAAAGTTTACAGTCGAAAAAAGATGAACAGCTTGCAGGGATTTATTCTTTCTCATCGACATTACAAACGGAAGCCATTTTATCAGATTCTTTAAAGGAAGTGCCAAAGTTTACAGCCATAAAAGCAACAGATCAAACAAATATTGAACAGAGTCTACAGCTCGCATCAGGTATTGTAGATCCGAAAAAAGCAACACGACTTGTGCTCTTAACTGATGGCAATGAAACAAAAGGAGATGCCTTAGAATTTGCATCAAAGTTTAAAGGATCAAATATTAGTGTTGATGTAGTGCCATTTAACCAACCTGTTGCTAAGGATGTATCCCTGAAAAGCTTTGTAACACCGCAAGTTGCTTATGTAGGTGAACAGCAGCAGCTAGTCACTGAAATAAATGCAACTGTAGCAGAACGAGGGGAGCTATTATTATACGAAAATGATAAGCTTATTCATCGTGAAGCAGTGGAGCTTGCAGAAGGTTCAAATATGTTTACGTATAAACATTCAGCAACTGCTGAAGGACTTGTAAAATATGAGGCACTCGTGCAGGTTGAACAGGATGCAATATTTGAAAATAATAAATTAACAAGCGTCACGATGGTACAAAGTGAACCACATTTACTAATTGTTAATGGCTATGATATAGCATCACCAATCGCAGCAGCACTTGGCAAACAATCAATTTCCTATGATGTTGTAGATGCTAAAAGTCTGCCAAATGAACTTTCTAGTTATTTACAATACAATGCAATCATTTTTGATAATGTGCCAGGGCATTTAGTAGGCGAGGCAAAAATGAATGTCATTGAACAGGCGGTGAAAAATTTTGGTGTCGGTTTTACAATGGTCGGTGGCGAAAATAGCTTTGGTTTAGGCGGCTATTTTAAAACTCCAATCGAAACTTTATTACCTGTTGAAATGGAGATTAAAGGTAAGGAACAATTACCATCACTAGGGTTGGAGATCGTACTTGACCGCTCTGGAAGTATGTCTGGAGCAAAGCTAGAGCTCGCTAAGGAGGCAGCCGCTCGTTCAGTTGAAATGCTACGAGATGAGGATACGCTCGGGTTTATTGCCTTTGATGATCGACCTTGGGAAATTATTGAGACAGGACCACTTGGCAAGAAGGAAGAAGCGGTGGATACGATTTTATCTGTAACGCCAGGTGGTGGTACCGAAATATATGGATCACTTGCTAAAGCATATGAAAATCTAGCTGATTTAAAGCTACAGCGAAAGCATATTATTTTATTAACTGATGGACAGTCACAGTCAGGTAACTATGAAGATTTAATTGCACAAGGAAAAGAGAATGGTATTACTCTTTCAACGGTTGCAATTGGTCAGGATGCAGATGGCAACTTACTTGAAGCGCTTAGTGAGATGGGGAGTGGGCGATTCTACGATGTTGTTGATGAACAGACGATCCCCTCTATTTTATCTCGTGAAACTGCTATGATTTCACGCACATATATTGAGGATAATCCGTTCTATCCAACTATATTTAATGCTTCTGGCTGGAATACTTTATTTACAAATGGTGTACCTAAAATGAACGCTTATATCGGTACGACAGCAAAGCAGGGAGCTACTGTTATCGCAGAGAGTGAGAAGGAAGATCCAGTACTAGCAGAGTGGCAATATGGCCTTGGCAAAACATTCGCCTTTACTTCTGATTCGACAGGAAAATGGACAGGAGACTGGGCAAGATGGCAGAATTGGGGCACATTTTGGCAAACACTTATTTCAAAAATGCTACCAAGCTATAACGATGTTGCCTATGATGTACGTCTAGAATCAGACGGCTCATTTGTCATCACTGACCCAACAAATGAAGCGGCGTTCTTAGATATTGTTGCCGTCAATGAAGCAGGTGAAGAACTTGAAACTCAGCTTGAAACAATTTCAGCATCTCAAGTTCGAGCAGTCGTACAAGCAGAACCAGGACTCATCTTCTTCCGCATAGCCGATGAACAACAGGCTATTTACCAGGCAGGCTTAAGTGTACCTTATAGTGCTGAGTATGAATTACGTCCAGTGAATGATAAGCTAGTCGAAGAACTAACAAAGCAAACAGGTGGCTCCGTTTTGAAGGAACCGAGCGAAGTATTCCGTGAATTTACTAAAAAAGGTGCTGAACGCCAAAATATAGCAACATGGCTTTTATTAGCAGGGATGCTACTATTCTTCATTGATATTACTATTAGACGCTTTGGATGGAGCTTCATAACTAGGCCGAAGAAAAAAGAACAGCCTATTGAGGAAAAACCAATACAGGCAGAGGACACAAATGTTGCCCAGCTATTAAAGGGCATGAAAAAACGATCCTAGTAATTTAAAAACGATGGTTCATTGCTTTTTTAGCAATGAACCATCGTTTTTTTGTCATTCTATTTTAGGGCTATCACTAAAAGCTCGGAATGACATTTGTTAAAGCATATACCATGAATAATTAGTTGATCTTCGTTCCGACTGGGTGACTCCTTAGGGGATTAGCAATAGGGGAACGAAGGCTAAAACCATCACGTCTGTGATAACGCCTTCGTGACTAACATCGTGTTAGCCCGACGCCCCTAGGAAAGCGCTCAGTCGGATCGGAAATTAACCACACGTTATGATGATGAACTAATGTTGATCTTCAAATATGAATTTTTTTATGAAATGCTTGAAAATGAATGGACATGTATGTAATAATTCATGATAGTAATAATTTATTACTATCATTTTTATGTACTATATGTTTGGGGGATCGGACATGACCAATATAATGAATTCTTTTGGTTTTCTAAGTTTTAAATTAGCGGAGGCTTTAGAGGAAAATCTCGAGAAATATATTAGCGAAAAATTTCAAATGAAATCCAGAGAAGTTGGGATCATGATGGCTGTAAAAGAAAAAAAACTTAGTCAAATTCAAATAGGACAAATTTTAAAGTTGGATAAAAATAGTGTCCGCTTTTTTATCGATGGTCTAGAAGAAAGAAAGTATGTTTATAGGGAGAAAAATCCAGAAAATAGAAGAGAGAATTTAATATGCCTTACGGAACAGGGTGAAAATTTGGCAGAAGAATTAATGAAGGCTCTTGCGATTTCTGAGAATGAAGTTTTAAACGTACTTTCATTGGAAGAAAAAGAGCTGTTGAAAAGCGTATTGACAAAAGTATATGAAAATCGTGAATAGGGTTTAACTTCTTTCAGTAGGTTGCTGAAAGAAGTTAATGCCTCCGGCGGATGTCTTATCAATAAAAAAGAAAGAGTGATGACAGATGAAAGCAGTAGAGGTTATGAATGAGTATTTGAAAAGAGCGCAAGTAGAGGGTCAGGATTTATCTGACATGTATGCGGACCAGGGAGAATTAAAAGATTTTAAAGGTGAAATATTTAAAGGAAGAAAAGAAATACAGAACTTTTACATGTCACCTATGCCGAAAGGATTTAAGTTAACTATCCAAACTATTGAAGGCGATGATATAGAATGTGTTGCTATCATTACGACTACTTGGGATGGTTTGCCAAACCCAGTGATTTTGGAAGAAAAATTGATTCTTGAAAATGGAAAAATAAAATCGTTTACGATGATCCCTAAATAAAAGGAGAGCTCTTCCTATGACTGAAAGAGACACAAAATATTGGATTGGCGTGGTATCTCTTACTCATGTGCAAAAAGGGGTTGAGGGTGGATTCGGCCAACTATGCCATGGCAAAGAAAGACCTTTGAAACGAATGAAAAAAGGAGACTGGATTATATATTATTCTCCTAAAAAAAGTCTTGATGATAATGAGCCTGTAAGAGCATTTACCGCAATTGGAAGAATAAAAGACGAGCGAATATACGAGTTCCAAATGGCAGAAAATTTTATTCCTTTTAGAAGAGATATAGACTTCTATAAAGAGGCAAAGGCAGTACCAATAAAAAGGATCTTAGATTATTTAGAATTTGTAGAAGATAAATCGAAGTATGGTTATAAATTCAGGTTTGGTCATTTTGAAATAAGCAAAAAAGACTTTTTATTAATTGCGCATGAAATGGGATTACCATTGAAGTATGGGTGAATTTGTTTGGAACAAAAAACGTTACTTTCTTTATTAATTGCCATTAAAGGAAGTAACGTTTTTCAATTGCTGTAAATCAAGCTATTTAGGCGTAGTGTTAAGGTTAGTTACAAATACTGTTTTACGCAAATTGCTGGCAACGACAAAGCCTAAGATAGCACCAATAGTACTTGAGGTTAAAAAGGCTGGCATGAAAAATAAAGCAGCAACGGATGTCCCCATTAATAAATGTGCGTAAGGTACTGCAATAAGTGAGGCAATAATACCAGTCCCAAACATTTCACCGACACCTGCTAGCCATTGCTTGCCGCTGTATTTATAGGCGAGAGATGCACATATAGCACCAATTACACTACCGGGTATAGCTAGTAATGAGCCTGTGCCTGTTAAAATACGAATGATTGCTGTGACAAAGGCGACCATAACAGTAGGCAATGGTCCAAGAATGATAGCGCCAATAACATTAATGGCATGTTGTACAGGGTAGGCACGCGCAATTCCCGTTGGTATTGAAACGAAGGTAGAACCTGCTACGGCAATTGCTACTAATAAGGCCATGATTGTTAATTTTCGAATTGACATAATTTCCACTCCTTTGAAATGTGAATTTTATAGGTTATCGCCGGTAGCTAGGGAGTTCCGCCGCAAAAAGCGAGAGAACCGCCGCTAAACATGTGAGTTCCGCCGCTAGAGCGTGAAAAAGCCGCTTCCTAAAAACAATAGGAAGCGGCCCTGCATTTTTACATATTAAAAAGCAAGTGTCGCCACTTCCCTCCGCTAGTGTGAACTAGATCAGGTTCAAAGGGTCCGTATATCACCATATACGTCTCAGCCTTTTAAAGACTCCCCTAGTGGTAAGTAAATTTATTTATTAATTTTTCTCCTAATAATGTAGCATAATACCAAAAATAGTCAATAACTTTTCTGGCTATTCTGTATCAGGATGCATAAGGTGTGGTGCTTTTTTCCTTGTCCAAATAAGGGCAAGGAAGAAGCAAGCCATTAAAACAATAGACCCGAATATATAAGGACTGTTCATGTTCCAATCGAATAATATACCTGCTAAAGCTGGACCAATCATATTACCAAGACTCATATACGCATTATTCAGACCAGCTGCAAAGCCTTGTTCATTTTCAGCAAGCTTTGAAATCAGTGTGTTGACAGCTGGGCGAATCAATGTCGTTGCTGTAGAGAAGATTGTCGCAACAATTAAAATAAGTGCAAAACCAGATGCGAATAATATTAAGAAAATCGAAACGGCTGCAATAAATAAATTGACTAACACTACTTTCATTTCGCCGAAGCGATTAAACAGCGGTGTAATAACAAACATCTGTACAACAACACCAAAAGCGCCACCCACAACTAATATAATGGCGATATCAGTAGGTGTGTAATTAAACTTGTCTGTCACAAATAATGATAATGTTGTTTGGAAGTTAGCAATTCCGAATGAGAATACAAGCATGATAATTAGCATGACAAAATAAGGCATTCGGACTGAACGGGCCATCTGCTTAGCAAGATTATCCCGCTTTTGCGCTTTTTTCGTTGTGTTTGGTTTTGTAGCAGGCAGTAAAAAGAACGATAAAATAGCTGCTAAGATAGCTGCACATCCAGCAGTATAAAATGGAAAATGCAAACTAACTTTTGAGAGGAATCCACCGATACCTGGTCCAATCATAAACCCAAAGGACATTGCTGCCCCTAGCATACCCATACCTTTTCCTCGTTCCTCATACGTTGTGACATCTGCCACAAAAGCCATGATAGGAGGTGCCACAAATGCAGAGCCGAGGCCACCTAAAAAGCGTGCCAAGAAGAGCATCCACACATCTGTAGAAAGCCCGAAACCAATTTGTGCAAGTCCTGTTACGATAAGTCCGAAAATAATGAGATTTTTTCGACCATATTGATCCGAAAGATTCCCAGCAATTGGAGAAAATACGAATTGTGCTAAGGCGAACGTTGCAATCAACATGCCAAGTACTTGTCCTGCAGCACCAAATAGTTTTAAATACTCAGGCATGACAGGAATAATAATTCCGATACTCCCCATTGCGATAAACATATTAAACATTAAAATATACAAAGCCGCCTTATTAGACTTCTGCTGGGTCATCGAATACCCCCTTTTCTAATCAAATATAGTACAGTCTATCACAAAGAAAAATGGTTTGCTATTAGTTTGGATTACAAGAAATAGTGGACCAATGGTTTATTCTAAAACTAATAAATGATAAATATTTTGCAATAATAATTAAGTATTCAATTAGTAAATTCCACAAGTTTTTTGTGGAATTTACTTTTTTTCTTGTAGTGAATTAGGGGTTACATCATTTGTTCTTATGTTAATCTTTTTATATCAACTGTATTACGAAAATTGCGATGATTAGCAATTTATATATGGTTGATGTTCCTTTAATAATTCCTTTAATAATTCCTGTAATAACGGCTAATTACTGATCTAAATGAAGCGATCATAAGCCGAAAATCCGATTGAAGTTGATATTAAAAAGGAGAGAAAATGAAATGGTAACTATTCGTGCAGCAATGGAAAATTTAGAAAAATTAGGTATTAATCCAGTAACAGCAGTCATTGGGTCAACCCAACAGCTATTTCAATGGGATGAAGAAAAAGTCAATGAATTAAAGGGTTATTTAATCGCCCAAAATTTTAAACATCATTATGAAAACAATAGCTTTTATCGAATGCTATGCGAGGATAGCGGCGTTAAACCTGCCGATATACAAGGTCTAAATGATATACAAAAAATCCCACTTATTCCGGTGACAAGTTTTAAAAGACCTGACTCTCATTTATTATTATCAACATCTTTAGAGAACATTGAATTTGAAATGCGAAGTACAGGAACAAGTGGTATACCAAGTATATCGAGAAGGGATGCTGAAACATTAAATAATTGCGTATTTAGTATTTACGCAATGTATAGAGAGATGTTTGCCTTCTCTCGTGGGGCTGGTCTCTTCTTATTCCCATCTCCTGAAGAAATGCCAGAGATGGGAATGGTAAAAGTATTAAATATGCTCTCAGGTTTGTTTGATGCAACAAGATGTCTTGTTAAGAGAGCATCCTTCAAGCCTAAGGAGGCAATAGAAACTTTAGAAAAATGGCAAAACATTCATACACGCCACATCGTAGGACCTCCATTTTTAATTTATAAATTGGTCAATTATTTAAAAACAAATAATATTCATTTGAAGTTAGATCAAAAGACGATGATTATCAATCTAGGAGGGTGGAAACGCTTTTCTGGGATGGAGATACCTAGAGAACAATACAATAAAGAATGTGCTGAATTTTTAGGTATTCCTGAAGAAAATATAAGGGATATGTATGGGTTAGTTGAATCTAATATTTTAGCTATCGAGTGTGAGAAACAGTCTAAGCATGTACCACCTTGGGTTCATTTTTCATTAAGAAATCCCAAAAATTTAGCGGAAGAGGTACCACAAGGAAAAAGGGGTGTTTTAGCAATATTTGACCCTACGTCCTTGTCATATCCAGGATTTATTCAAACTGAGGATTTAGTGTATTTAAAGAAAGAGAATACATGTGAATGCGGAAGAAATGGTCAGAAGGTGGTATATCTTTCTAGAGTAGCTGGTGCAGAAATAGGTTGTTGTGCCATTAATTTAGAGAAGCATATGGATGCCGCTGAAGAAAAAAATGAAATGGCAGAAGTATAAGAGAGGATTCTAAACATGTACAATTCTATCATTGTTGATTATTTTAGTAACCCTCGACATTCAGGTGAACTGGCTGATGCAAATATGGAATTAAAAATTGGTAACTCCGTTTGTGGAGATACAATTTTTATGAGTATAAAGGTAGAATCTGGAAAGGTTAATGATGCAAAATATAAAGCATATGGTTGTGCTACATCCTTAGCAACGGCTGATATATTTGCAGATTATATCATGAATAAATCAATAGAAGAAATTAAGCAGCAACCGCAACATGAGATTGATAAAATGCTAGGGGAGTTGGAGCCTCCTCAAATGCATTGTTTGAATATTTTACATGAGTTATTTGAGCAAATACGTTCGGCAGCTTAGGAGGCTTTTATGATAGGAAGATATTTTGATTATAATGCCACTACCCCTCTTCGGGAGGAAGTGGCCTCTACTATGATAGAAAATATAACGTTATTTGGTAATCCCTCTAGCACGCACTCCTTTGGACAGTTAGCGAAATTAAAAATGGAAGAGGCACGTTCAAATGTTGCCACAGTAATCAATGCAGAAGAGACAGATATATTTTTTACTTCTGGCGGTACAGAGTCGATTAATACCGCATTGAAAGGATATTTCTTTACAAATGAAATGCGCCCGCTTCATATCATCACTTCTAAAATCGAGCATGCTGCAACCTTAGAATTATGTCGATATTTAGCTACCCTTGGTGCTGAAATTACCTATTTACCTGTTGATACTAATGGATTCGTAGCAATTGAAGATTTAAAAAACGCTATTCAAGAGAATACAGCGCTTATTTCGATCATGTATGCTAACAATGAAATCGGATCAATTCAACCAATTAAAGAGATGGTGAAAGTTGTTAAGAAGATCAATAGTAATATTATCTTTCATGTTGATGCTGTACAGGTGATAGGGAAAATCCAGATAGATGTTCAAGACTTAGGAGTTGACTCATTATCGATGGCTGCCCATAAAATATATGGTCCTAAGGGTACAGGTGCAGTGTACTTGAAAAACGGTGAACGTAAATTAGAACAGCTTCTTCACGGTGGTGGGCAAGAAAAAGGTCTTCGTGGTGGTACAGAAAATCTCTTAGCTATTATTGGTTTTGGTAAAGCCTGCGAAATTGCAAAAAGAGAGCTAAAGCAAAATGCTAATAAAATAATCGCATTAAGATCTTATTTCCTAGATAAATTAGAAAATTCGATTGAATACTATGAAATTAATGGTCCTGTGTTAGGTGAGGATTTATTACCAAATACTATTAATATATCTTTTCTGAATATACGAGCAGAAGCATTAGCTGTTCTATTATGCCAAGCTTATGGTATTGCAGTATCTATTGGTTCTGCCTGTAGTGCCGATAAAGCTAATTTATCTCATGTATTATTAGCACTCGGCCTAACTGAAGATAGAATAAAATCGTCTATTCGTATTAGCTTTGGTTATTACACGGACTACAAGGATATTGATTATTTTATTGAAAGTCTAAAAGCATCTGTTAATCGTCTACGAAGTATGCTCCCAGTTGGATAGAAAGGAGTCAGTAAGGTGGAGAATTTAAAAATTGTGGCACCTGTACGATCAAAATTTATGATGGAAGAAATGATAGAGGCTGGTGCAAATGAAATATATTTTGGCGTTTCAACTTCGCTTTTTAAACAACTATCATTTGATAATAAATTTCAAACAGTTGCAGATTATCCTGCCCACTTTTCAGATTGGGAGGAAATAGATGGCATAATAGCTTTAGCAAAAGCGAACAATCTTAAAGTCATATTCATGGCCAACACCTCATACGTCCCTACTTGCATTGAAAAAGACTTTCAAAAGCATGTTTATAGAGCACTTGAAAAAGGTGTAGATGCTATTACAATATCCTCAATACAATCTTGCCATCTGCTTAATCATTTGGAAAAGGAAATTCAAATAATTTCAGGCTCGCAATTAGCACCAGTTAATAAATACGGAGCCGAGCTATTAAAGGAATCAGGTGTCAAAAGGATAACATTGTCCCAATCAATGACATTAGAAGAGATTCATGAACTTCGAGATTTAGAGATGGAACTTATGATTACTGGAAACTTTGGCACTGGTAGTATGGCTGGGAGCTGTCGTTTATGGGAAAGCCCAAATAATCCTGAAATTGGAGAAGGGGTTAGAACTTTATATCGAGTTTTATCTCCATTAAACACATACAGTAACCAGCATCATTTTTTAGATAGTGCAACAGATTGTAGTTTGTGTAATCTAGAAGATTTGGTTTCTGCTGGTGTTACAGCCATAAAATTTCTCGGAAGGGAAGCGCCTAATCCAGTGACATTAGCGATGGTTGTGAATATGTTTAATGAATGGCGAGAAATGGGTCTTTCAGGCTTATCAATAGAACAAAAGATGAAAATAACGGAGCAGGAGCAGCTTATGTGGGTAATGAAATGGGTGCCACGCTTCTGTGAAAAATGTCGATGTACTTATAAACCAACTGCAATTACAAAAACATACATTTAGGTGATGCATAATTGAAAACACCAGTAAAAGAGCTAAGAATTCATCATGATTATTTATATACATTAACGGATGAAGTATTGGACGGTTATCAAATTGTTTCCTTAGGGCATTCAGGCTGCCACTATAAAATGGTTGGTCTCGGGGATCAGCATATACAGTTTTTATTGGAACGCAATAAAAAAGTGAAAATTGAATTTCCTATGTTATTTGAGGCATCGATGAAAAAGTTTATTGCTGAGATGCAACGCTTTTTTCATTATGAGCTAAATCTAATTGTGAATGATTGGGGGACAATGCGTTATTTAGCTCAACAGCCATTACCTCCAAACATCACTTTGTCATTAGGCAGGCAACTAATTTTTAGCTATGGAAACTGCCCATGGTATGAAGATATTTTGCAATATGAAGATCAAGCGACAAAGGAACAATTTTTACAATTGAATATTGCTAATCCACCTATGATTAGCTTAATGAAAGAAAATGGTGTAACGGAAATAGATGTAGATATGAATATTTATATGAAGAACTCTGTGCAATTGCTTAGAGATGAAGGAATTAAAGTAAATGGTTTTTTAAATTACCCATTGGTGTCTACCTCTAGATCTTGCCATACACTTCGACTTCATGCAGAGCAAATTGAAAAATGTCAGCATTTATGTGAAAGAGGTATCACAATCGAGCCGAGAGAACGATGGAATCGATTTGAGGATACAACCATTAAAATTTCAAGAGATGGTCGAGAGAAAATGGGGAATCTTATTATTTATGGAAATATGGTTGTTCAGGATATGAAGAAACTAAATGAAAGCATACCATTTGAAGTGGATTCATTATGTGATGATGCGAGATTTTCACCAATACTAGTAAAAGAGGAGGCAATAAATTGAGTACAATACAAGAAAAGAATTTTACGCAAGATCTTTTGACGAAATTAGATGATATTATTGTTGATTTTGTTGCTCCAAATGCTGCACGAATTGATAGAGAACGAGAGTTTCCAAGAGAAAATATTACTGAGCTTGGACGGGGTGGCTTTCTAGGTCTAATTATTCCTCAGCAGTTAGGAGGATTGGAGGCTCCATTATCACTCTATAAAGAAACGGTTATAAGGCTGGCTCAAGCTTGTGCTTCTACAGCACTTGTCTATGTGCAACATATGTCAGCGGTTTCTATTTTATTGTATGGAAGAGAAAATGACTATATAAAAAATATTTTAAGTAATATTGGTAAAGGTCAATGTCTTACTACAATTGCATTAAGTGAAGCTGGTTCTGGCTGTTATTTTTTCTTACCAGTTAGTCAGGTAAATGAAACCGACAAAGGGCTTCGACTAAAGACCAATAAAATTATGGTGACTAGTGCGGGAGAGGCAGATGTGTATGTCATTAACTCAAAAGCAACGTTCGCAAAGAATTCAATGCAAAGTAATTTTTTTGCTGTAGCTAGAGAATATAATGGCATTGAAGTCGGTGGAAAATGGGAAGGTATGGGATTAAGAGGGAATCAAAGCGCACCATTAAATATAGATACCTATTTAAATAAACAGATGCTTATTGGTGAAGAAGGTGAGGGCTTTAAAATTACTCGTGAGGCCCTGCTTCCGATGGGGCAAATTGGTATTTCAGCTGTCAATATTGGCATCGCCAAGGCAATATACAATGAATCAGTTAATTATGTGAAGAAACGATTTTATACACATATCAATACAAATCTTTCTGATTTTCAAAGTATTCAGCAGATGATCGGAGAAATAAAAGTACTATGCGATCAGGCTGAGACTGCGTTAAATGTATTTGTTCAACGGATGGAGAACAAGGAAGTTGATATGGTTAGTACCTTAGAGGTAAAGGTAATCGCCTGTCAAACAGTATTACAGGTGGCAGAATTAGGCTTAAAAGTTTGTGGAGGGCATGCCTATTCCGCTAATACACCGATTGAGAGGTATATTCGTGATAGTATGGCAGGAACAGTCATGGGGCCGACGCCAGATGTTCTTAAGGAATTGATTGGGAAAATTGTATTGGATGTCCCGACTCAATTATAAATTCATAGAACAGATGAAAGAGGGTTGACAATGACAAATCAAAATGAGCCTATCTACGGGGGTATGAAGCAGGTATTGGCGGTAAGCCTTGGTTTATTTTTAGTTTTTTTAGACAGTACCGTAGTTAATATTTCACTCCCAAATATTATGAATGATTATGAAATTAATTTAAGTGTAGCTTCTTGGATTATCAATTCATTTGTGTTAACGCTCGCTATTTTACTAATCACTTTAGGGAAAATTGCAGATTTTTTTGGCAGGAGAAAAATTTTTCTAATTGGCGTTATCGTATTTGCTGTAAGCTCATTATTATGTGGAATGGCCCCTACCGTAGAAGTTTTAATTGCAGCTAGAGTTTTACAAGGAATTGGTGGGGCGATGATTATCCCAACTAGTATGATGCTAGTAAGGACAGCTGTACCAGCAGAAAAAATGGGGCTTGCGATGGGGATATGGGGAGCCGTTGGTGCACTAGCTGTAGCCATTGGTCCTAGTCTTGGTGGTGTAGTAACAGATTTTATTAATTGGCGTTGGATCTTTTATATCAATGTTCCAATTATTATTCTAGCCTTTCCATTCATTCTATTAGCTTTTAAAGGATTTAAAGATATCAAATCCCCATTTAAATTAGATGTTCTAGGTATGTTAGTCGTTAGCTTTGCGCTCTATTTTTTAACTTATGCGATATTACAGGGTGAAAAATTAGGATGGACTTCAACGACCATATATATTTATTTTTCAATAAGTATCATAGCCACTCTATTATTTATTTTTATAGAAAAACGGGCTAAGGTGCCATTAGTGGATTTTTCAATATTTAACAATAAACATTATTTAGGTGGTATTCTCTCGAATTTTTTAGGTGGCATTTTGTTAATGGGTACTTTAATTTTGTTACCTGTTTATTTGACACAAGTAAAAGATTTCACGACTCTTTATGCATCATTTCTTATTACACCTTTATCTGCAGTAATGTTAATCGTAGCACCAATCGTTGGGAGAATAATTGACAAAATTGGCTATCAAGTCCCGATGCTTTTTGGTTATGTTTTTACTGTCGTAGGTTTTATTTTCCTCTTAAAATTAACACCGGATACTGAATTTCCAGTGCTAATTACGATGATGTCCTTATTAGGCACTGGATTAGGTATCATAATGGTTACAAGTGTAACAGTGTGTACGGTATCTGTTTCAGAAAAGCATGTCTCTTTGGGATCAGGTATATTTGCGACAGCACGAAATCTTGGAGGAGCCATTGGTGTATCTTTATTTGTTTCTATTACTCTAAGTTTTTTAAATCAATATGCAAACGATATAGTGGATGCTGGTGTGACACGCTTTGAAAATAGCGAAGTACCTGATGCTGTCAAGACGATAGCTATTGATAATTTAAAGGGAAAAAAAGATAGCTTTTTTGAAGGAGAGCAGAAGGTAGAGGATTTTAAGGTCTCCAAGGAAATGTCTGATCAATTTGTTGCGATGAAAATGGAAGAAGCATTAAAACAAATGCCTAAGACTGTGGAGGTTAATGCTTCACCAGATATAGAAAAGAAAATAACTGCTATGGTAAATGCTGAAATTGAAAATATAGAAAAGGAAGTTAAAGCTATTCAGAGCAATATCCGAAATGATGCGCAAGGATATATTGTTGAGGCAATGACAAAAGCATTTTGGTGTGGATTATTGTTAACGATCCTTTTTAGTTTATCCTTGATTTTTTTAAAAAAGAAGCATGTTGAAGAAGGTAAAGTATGAACTAGTAATCGGTAGGGTAAAAAATCCCTACCGATTCAAATTTATATCTTCTCTTAATTACTAATTAATTTAATATACATACTTGAATCAATTTCATAAATCATATGTTCCAAGAGCTTAGACTGCTCCTTTGAAGAAAACTTACGTTTTTAAAAATTATGCTGCTTGAGTTTGTACTTGTAATAAAGCATTTAGACGATCCACTGCCAACTTGCAGGCATTATAAATAAACGTCACCAGGTTGAAATGAAGTTTGGCTTTTCTTCCTGTTCTATGACGAATGTTGTTTAACTGAAAATATTGTTTTAAATAAGCATTCACACGTTCTACAGCGGTACGTTCCTTATAAAGTTATTTCCAAAGTTCAGAGCCACGTGCTGGATAAGTGAATTTTCGTAAATCCGTGTCACATTTGATTTTGAAACCCTTCTGACAGAGGGAATCATCACGTAACGGACAGGTTGCACATTCCTTTGGTCATTTATAGTATGATCTGTTAACACATCATGTACATCGTTACGGATTTGAGCTACTATACCTAAATAATTTGTATATGTTTTAATCATTTGCAATGTTTCTGGTAGAACATTTCCTGCGCCTAAAATACAAGCAAGCTGCATGAGAGAGCCCGATTTTAGGCTAACCATTTCCAAATATTCAAATTCATTAGAAATACTGTTATGCATATCTTTTTGTTGTCCATTGATTGATTTGAGCAATAATAGTTGAATTTGTTGACTGATGAAATTTTTAGCTTCCTCACTACAATTTAATAAGGTAACTTTATGGAGAGCTGTTAGTAAAAAACCGATTATAATATTTAAATTTTCCCCTATATTAACGTTTGACCAAGGATAAATCAATACATCTTCGTCCTGTATATCATCTAATATATCTGCTGCCAATATGATGAATTCTACAATAACTTGTAATTCTCTTTTTTCCTCTAAATTCTGTTGCTCTCTAAAGATGGAATAGTGAAGCTCAGTTAATAGGGCAAAATTTAGACTTTGTTGAAATTTAAAATTTACTTAGCTTTGAGCAAGCTGTTGCAAATAGACATCGGAAAACGACTTTTCAATCAGTTGATTTGCTATTATGATTAATTCTTCCTGTAAAATCATGTCCTGAGATGACTTCAATATAATCCCTCCATCTCTTTAAACTAAAAGACATTATTAAAATTGAGTACGATTGTTACTTAAAATTTTTGCAACTGCCTCAGAACGAGAATTTACACATAGCTTTTTATATATTTTGGTTAAATTATATTCTACGGCACGAATACTCATAAAAAGTTCATCCGCAATTTCTTTATTGCTGGCTCCTTTAGCTAAATTTTCTAAAATATCCATCTCTTTTTGTGAAAATTCTTGCTGTTGCTCAGCAACTAAAAATCCTTGAGATATGTTAGATGGTAACGAACGAATTAACATTTCCCTTGGAATCATTACATAACCCTTTAGTACAGCTTGTATATTTATCATTAATTCCTGATAGGATGCAGATTTGCTTATAATACCGCAAATTCCCAACTCGATTAGAGTATTCAACTGACAGGAATAATCAAATCCTGTATAAAGTATGATTTTAGCATCCGAATGAGTAAGTAAGATTTTTTTTGATAATTCGATGCCAGAGCAGTTAGGCATATTAATATCCAATAAGTAAAGATCAAATGATTTTTTCTTGATGCCTTGTATGACCTGCTGCCAACTTGATAGATAAGTAATATTATAATCTGATACTTCCTCTAGTATATTTTTAGTGCCGAGACCAACCATTGGATGATCGTCTACAATTAATAGCTGAATCAATGTTCTCACCTCGGAATTGTTATTAAAATTTGTAATCCTTGAGTAAGTTCCGTAATAAATTCAATTTCTCCGTCTAAAATATGAATACGTTCTTTTATACCGATTAATCCAATATGATTCTCATTATACTGCTCACTTATATTGTCCATCCCTATACCATTATCCTTATAATCTAAGAAAATATAATGATCATCCTCCCACATTTCTATGGATACTAATGTGGCATTAGAATGCTTTTCAGCATTGGTAAGCAGTTCTTGAAGTACACGGTAGATAGAAATTGTTAAATTATGATTATTTGCGTAGTTAGAAAGTTGAAATTCATATCGTAGGCTAAAACTAGCTTTCGCTTGTTTCTTTTTACAAAGATTTTCTAACGATCCGATAAAATTTGTATTTAACAAAAAGTTGGGACGTAACTCACTACAGGTATCTCTAATTTGTTTAATAACATCCAATAAACCGTTCTTGATTTTATTTAATGTTTCTAAGTCATCCTTCTGTATAGAGCTTGTTTTTTGTATAAGCAGATCTAATTTCTGATACCAAATTGTTTGATCTTGTAAAGTGGAATCATGTAAATCTGACGCCAATCGTTTACGTTCCTGTTCACTTAATTGCAATAAAAATCGAGTAAGAGTGTTTGAAGATTGATGATTGGTTGTGTCTCTATTTTCGATTGTCTCAATTATATTTTTTACTATATTTAAGTTTTCAAAGACCAATCTTACGTATTTAACAATATTTATTAACCACATTTTTTCATGTAAATTGATCATCGTGTTATTTCTTTTTCTGCTAATCCAAATATACGTACCTATTTTATGATGTTCATAAAGCTGAATGCCAAGATAATTTGGGTGGTCAATTAATATATCTGTATGATTATTTTTAAGCTTAAGTTTAATAGAATCTGCAAGTATAATTTCTGTATTATTTTGGATGAAATCAAAGCATTGGTACTCGGTAGTTTCATAATTTATTCGAATCAATAGTAGAATTTGAGGATCTAATGTCTCTTTGATTTGATGCAGTAATAAATCTTCTAAATCATCTTCTTTGATAACAGAAGCTAGTTTTTGTGAAAATTCATTTAAATTTTTAGAAAAAAAGGATTGATGATAAAGTAAACTATCTTTTAATTGAAAATCTAGTTTTTCTTTTAGAAATAATGTCACAATATTGATGGTAAGTATTACGAGAAATAAAATTATAAAATACAAAATAATATTTCCTGAGTAGAATCTTTCACTGATAATGAAAATTGTTAAGATAAGAGTGGGGGTAAATGTTAAAAATACATAATATGGAATTTGTTTTGATATAAAATTAATATCTATTAAACGATTAGTCAACACAATATATGTGTAACCAATAGGAATAATAAATATCGTAAAAGCTGCTAGATCATCTTGTATATAAGGTAGTCTAAAGATAAATGGAACTGCATGTAAAAAAATAAAAGGTACAAATGCACAAACATTAATTAATATTAACCATTTTAAAAATATCTCATGATGAGAACCTTTAGTAGTTAAGTAAAAATAAATTAGTAGCAAAATTGAAAAACAAATATTGAAACAGAAGTAGCTGATAACAAGTATGGTGTTGAAAGCATCTAAATTATTTATGAAGAAAAGAGTTAATAATTTTGAAATAATAATAATCAAACAGATAAATCCATTTATTTTATAAAAAATATCCCATTTGATTTTAATACCCTTTTCTAACAACAGTATTCGAATGAACTGTGTCAGAAAAAGAGAGCCTAAGGGGAAAAATACACTAATAATAATACTGGAAACATTATCTCCTCTTCCAGATTCTGTCGAGGCAAAAAAACTGAGAGTCACTGATAATAGAAATCCAGTTAAATAAAAAGCAACTTTACTATTTTGTTGATAGATAAAAAGAGTCAGAATGAAAATTGTTAAGGAAAATATGCTAGGAATGATAATTTCTTGAAAGGTGTATTTAACAGAATCGGGTGGTGCTTGTATGTACTGTATTTTATTGTTTCTTATAATCTTTATAGTGGAACCATGAACAAAGCAATTATTACGTTTGAGATGAGTATTGATCGTAGTCACATTGATCTCATCTACCTCTAAGATAGTATCACCGATAGCGAGATATGAATAGCGAGCCCAGCCATCGTTATCATAGATATTGGATATGGTGATTTGGCCATTTTTATTATACTGTACATCTATGCCGATATATGGTTTCAACATAGTAAATATTAAAAAAAAGTGGGATAAGAAGAATATTAATTGTAAAAATAGGATTTTTTTTTATTACTCATCATATAACCCTCTCCAAATAAAAAATTTGCGGTTATTACTAATAGATTTGCGGTTAATACACACTCCCTTTATATTATCATAACAAGCGTGTTGATTAGGAAAAAATAGGTTTATTATTGAGTGATAAAAGGATTTTTCCGATGCTATTTTGCTAATGTATTTCCATTTTTAACTGATTGTAGCGTAGGGCTACTCGACTCCCGCGGGAAAGCGAAGCGACAGCAACGTAGCGGAGGAAGCGGCTCGACGCTCGCCCGCAGGAAAGCGAGTAGCCCGTAGCGGAAATCAGAGCCTTCAAATTAATCAAGGTTGATAAAAATGGTTAATCAACACGTGTGATAAAATAATAATTAATATTTAATTTTTTAGTATTTCGCAGAATCAGAAGTATATCCTGTAAATACTATTTTTGATGAAAATCGGTTGACTGTATGATAAGTTAAACCTTCCCATACATTAGTACCTGATAAATCAGTAGTCTTAACTGTAGAAGTAGCTTTAGAAGGGGTTACTTTCAATACTGTAGTTAGCATAATTCCCTTGAATATAACTTAAGCCCGCAGTTCTTATTGATGTTTGTGCGATATTATATCGAAAATACCACCGTCTTGAGATATCCCGGTGCTCTTAACTTTTCCTTTCGCATATGAAATTTTTGTACTTCCATTTGTATATCTGAGAGCTTCGTTTGCCCTAGTTAAAGACTCACCACCAGGGAAAGTAATAGTACTAGGATAGTTTTCAGTTTCGAAAGATTCCCAAGCCTTATCCCAATCTACTTCATCATTCGATTCATTTGCTTCAGCAAAAGAGTTACTTCCAGCTGATAAAACAAAACCTGCAATTAAGAATGGTGTTAACAATTTTTTGATTGTCATATAAATTCGCCTCTTTTCTTTTTTGTGATGTGAATACCATACCATTTGCTATAAAAGTTTTAAAATCAACTTTTGCTATTTTATTAACAAAAATTGATAATTCAGATAATTTGACTTAATTCATTCCTTAATGTTTTAAAGTGATGTTCAAATTAGATTAAAAAGGGGATGATGCTTTACTGCCAATTTAACAGAGGGCTTTTCTTAGATTTTTTTGTTTTCATCACTACTCTCCTGCGTTTCTTTTTTTTGCTTATGTTAGTACAAAACCATCAGCTATAAATTTTCAAAATCATTTTTTGTAGGTTTTTCTACAAATTCTGAGAATTGAAGAGCAATCAGCTACAACTCTGGTATTCACACATGTTACATACAGAATAAGGTGCTTTAAACATGCAGATTATAGGTGACCACAACGGAGTCTTTGAACAAGGGAGATTGTTATTCCTAAAGTTTTTATTAGCAATGTGGCATATCATTTATATTAAAGTATGGATTTTAAAATTCTTACTAGAAATCTTATGTATCAAGCGTGTTGATTAGGAAAAAATAGGTTTATTATTGAGTGATAAAAGGATTTTTTCGATGCTATTTTGCTAATGTATTTCCATTTTAACTGATTGTAGCGTAGGGCTACTCTACTCCCGCGGGAAAGCGAGACAGACGAGACCCTGCAAGGAGCGAATGTTTTCTGTGCGAAAGCGCGAGTGCTAACGTAGCGGCAGCGATGTTTTATCCGTGCGAAAGTGCAACGACAGCAACGACACCAGCGGAGGAAGCGGCTCGACGCTCGCCCGCAGCGGAAATCAGAGCCTTCAAATTAATCAAGGTGGATAAAAATGGTTAATCAACACGTGTGTTATCATAACTGTAAACAAATTGAGAGGAAGGGAATACTATGATAATGATTACGGTTCATACATTACTCACAAATTCTAATAAAGATGAAATTAATTTACAACAATTACAGATAGCAAATGATCTTTCAGCTTCTGAGCTAAATATTATCCAAGAGGTAGTACAGAATACTGATAAATCAGATGTAATCCAAAAATCATCGACATGGCTTCCTCGATAAAAAATGCTTCTTTTCAACAAAAAAAGTGATGAAAAACAATTTTGTTTTTCATCACTTTTTTTAATCTATCGAATACTCATTTTAAATTTTAAAAACAGCTCATTGTATTTGCCTAAATAATCAGGGCCTAGATTTTTATATACCTCTAATGTTTCGCGTTGTTTTTTAGAAGGATAGAAGCGTTCATCAGATACAACTTTCTTATCCATTAATTTCATCGCTGCAATATTTGGGGTAGAGTAGCCTAGATAATTAGCATTTTTAGCACCGGATTCAGCTTTAAGCATAAAATTGATGAAGGCATGTGCACCATCAATATTTTTTGAAGTTTTTGGGATGACCATATTGTCAAACCATAAGTTTGAGCCTTCCTTTGGTACAGCAAAGTCTAAATCTTCATTTTCTGACAACATATCTGCTGCTTGACCAGACCAAGTGAGTGCCACAGCTGCCTCGTTGTTAATCATCAGAGGTGTAATTTCATCCCCGATAATGGCTTTAACATTTGGTGCTAGTGTGATTAGTTTATCAGTAGCTTTACGTAGCTCCTGTTTATTTAAAGAGTTGAGTGAGTAGCCAAGACTGTTTAAGCCCATACCAATTACCTCACGTGCGCCGTCTACTAAAAAGACTTTACGTTTTAACGATGGGTCCCATAAGTCCTCCCAAGATGAGAAGTCAAGCTTTCCAACGAGCTTTGGATTATAGACAATGCCGACTGTTCCCCAGAAATATGGAACAGAATATTTATTGTCATCATCAAATGGTAGGTCTAAAAAATAAGGATCGATATTTTTTAAATTAGGGATTTTAGATTTATCTAAAGGAATAAGTAAGTTTTCTTCCTTCATTTTTTCAATCGTATATTCAGAGGGTACTGCAATATCGTAAGCTGTACCACCTTGTTGAATTTTTGTCATCATCGCTTCATTGGAATCAAACGTTTCATAAATGACGTGAATGCCTGTTTCTTTTTCAAATTGCTTCAGCAAATCAGGGTCAATATATTCTCCCCAGTTAAAGATTGTTAACGTATCTTTACCACTTTTCCCACCGCCAGCACTTAGAGCGTCAGCAGCATAGAACAAAAGGGCGGAAACGACAAGAATAGCGATTGTTGCTTGAATTAATTGCTTCATTGAGTTCCCCCCGTTCTTTTACTAGCTCGGCTTGTAATGAAGTAATAGCCAACTACGATGATAACCGTAACAAAGAATACTAAACCAGAAATAGCGTTAACCGTTAAGGAAATACCGGCACGGGCCATAGAGTAAATTTCAACAGATAAAGTACTAAAGCCGTTACCTGTCACGAAAAACGTTACCGCAAAATCATCTAGAGAATACGTTAGGGCAAGGAAGAACCCTGCAAAAATACCAGGTTGAATATACGGTAAAATAACACGCATCATGACATCTTTTTTCGTTGCACCTAAATCCAATGCAGCATCGATTAATGATTTATTCATTTCTAATAGTTTCGGTAGGACCATTAGTACAACAATTGGTACACTAAACGCTACATGTGCTAATAACACAGAAGTAAAGCCTAATTTAATACCGATCATTGTGAATAAAATTAAAAAGCTTGCACCAATAATGACATCCGGGCTAACAATTAACACATTGTTTAAAGAAAGTAGGGTATTGCGCATTTTGGAATCTTTTATAGTGACAATGCCAATAGCTCCTAGTGTCCCAATGATTGTAGAAATCAATGCAGAGAGTAAAGCCACGATGACTGTATTAATTAAAATAACGAGTAAACGTGAATCCTCAAACACCGCTTTATAATGTTCTAACGTAAAGGACTCAAAATTATTCATCGATCCGCCACTATTGAATGAATAGAAGATTAAATAGAAGATAGGTGCATACAAAACGATAAAAACAATCGCTAAATACACTCTTGCTGTAGCAGATAGTTTTTTCATCGTACGCGACCTCCTTTATCCTTTTTCTGTCCTGTAATTAGCATAACGATGACCATAAATAAAATTAAGAAAACAGCAATTGTTGAACCCATTCCCCAGTTTTGGGTTACAAGGAATTGTTGTTCAATAGCTGTACCAAGTGTAATAACACGGTTTCCTGCAATTAAACGAGTAATCATGAAAAGTGATAATGCAGGAATAAATACAACTTGAATACCTGATTTAACACCGTCCATTGTTAAAGGCAATATAACGCGACGGAATGTAGTAAAGGCAGATGCCCCTAAATCACGTGCTGCATAAATAAGAGCCGGATTTAAACGATCCAAGGAGTTGAAAATCGGTAAAATCATAAATGGAATAAAAATATAAACGGATACGAACACAAAGCTAATGTCAGTGAATAGCATTTGCTTCGGATCAAAACCAAATACTTCGATAAACGCATTTAATGGGCCGTGCAAGCCGAAAATCCCGATAAAAGCATATGTTTTTAACAAAAGATTAATCCAAGAAGGAATAATAATTAGTAAAAGCCAAAGTTGCTTATATTTCGTTTTTGTTAAAAAATAGGCTGTTGGATACGAAACAAGTAACGTAAAGAACGTAATTAAAAACGCATACCAGAATGAACTTAATGTCATTTTTAAATAGACAGAAGTAAAGAATGCTTTATAGTTATCGAGCGTGAAATTGCCATGTATATCTAGTAGGGAATAGTAAACAACAAGTGCAATCGGTGCGATAACGAAAAATGCAATCCATAAAACGTAAGGAAATAAGGCTGATTTCGAAGTCTTAGTTTGCATCTTCGTCGTCTCCATACGCCTCTAAACGCTTATCGAATTCTTCTTCTGTTTCATTTAAGCGCATTACATGAATTGCTTCAGGATCAAAGTCTAAGCCAATTTCTGTCCCTACCTCAGCTTTTTTCAATGAATGTACAAGCCATTCATTCCCATCTGTGTCATACGTGGATAATTCATAATGCACCCCACGGAACAATTGAGTATCAACTTTAACGACAAGTTTTCCTTTGTCGATTGTTGTCATTTCTAAATCCTCTGGGCGAATGACAATATCAATTTTTTCATTTGGCTTCATACCTTGGTCAACACATTCAAAAACTTTACCAGCAAATTCTACTTTGAAATCTTCAATCATCACGCCAGGAACAATATTTGATTCACCAATAAAATCAGCAACGAAGCGGTTAATTGGCTCATCATAAATATCTACCGGTGTACCAGATTGTTGAACTTCACCTTCACTTAGGACAAATATTTCATCACTCATGGCAAGTGCTTCTTCTTGATCGTGTGTGACAAATACAAATGTTTTTCCAAGTCGCTGTTGTAACTCTCGTAGCTCATACTGCATCTCTGTACGTAGTTTTAAATCTAAAGCAGAAAGAGGCTCATCGAGTAAAATTACTTCAGGATCATTTACAATCGCACGAGCAATAGCTACACGTTGACGTTGACCACCAGACATTTCAGAAATTTCACGATTGCTATAGCCTGCTAAGTTAACGAATTTTAATGCTTCCGCAACACGATTTTTAATTTCACTTTCAGGAAGTTTTTTTATGCGAAGTCCAAATGCGACGTTTTCAAAGACATTTAAATGAGGAAATAACGCATAATCCTGAAAAACTGTGTTTACTTGACGTTCATTTGCTGGTACTGAGTTGATTTTTTTATCATGAAAATAGATATCTCCTGTAGTCGGTTCTGTGAATCCAGCAATCATACGTAAAATAGTTGTTTTACCACAACCAGAAGGACCTAGTAGTGTATAGAATTTCCCTTTTTCTAGCTCCAAGTTAATGTTTTTTAAGACGACCGTGCCGTCATTATAGGACTTTGAAACATTTTCAAAGCGGATAATCGAATTCGTTGTCATAGATGTGCCTCCTTAAGCTATAAATATGAATCCGTTGCGACAAGCAAAATTTTTGTTTCATCAGCATGTGCATTAAAAATTTGATGATGATCTGTCGCGTCAAAATAGAGAGCATTGCCTTCACTTGCTATATACTGCTCATTTCCTAAAACGAGACGAATACGCCCTTCGACAACATAAATAAATGTTTCTGAGAGCGAGGGCTCAAATTGTTTGAATTCACCATCAGCAGCAAATGTTAAGAAAATAGGCTCCATCTCTTTTTCATTTGATGTAGGAATGAGCCATTGAATCTCATATTTTTTTTCTTCATCTGAATAAATGGATTGATCATCCTCTGTATATACAACCTTTTGTTCAGGTGCTTCATCATCGAAAAATTCCTTAGGGGTTGACCCTAAAACTTCTAATAGTGAAAATAATGTTTCAATGGAAGGTGAATTTAGATCACGTTCTAATTGTGAAATATACCCTTTACTTAAATCTGTACGTTCTCCAAGTTCCTCTTGGGTAAGACCCTTTTTTAAACGAAGCGCTTTGATTTTTGCTCCTATTTGCATCTTTTCCCTCCTAGAAGAAGTTTAGCAATCATAAACTTTTGAAATATGAAGTTTACTTTAACGAAACTTTTAGTTTACTAAAACCATTACAATTATACATAATAATAAAGAATTTGCAATCGTTTTTTATGAAAAAAAAGTAGATATAATTTTTAGAAATTATACATAAATATCGCGTAGAAAAATTTCGTTTAAATTAGAATAAAATTGTTAAAAGTAGCTAATAAATAGGCTGTAGTAGCTATTCCATTTGGGGATTTGACGAAAATTTGTCAGATAATTTAATATGAGCACTATTGGGAAGTTTACTTGTTTGAAAAACTACGATTACTCTGCTATCGTAGAAGACGAGTTCGCTGGTGCGAATGGAATATATACACTACATATTTAATCGGAGGGATTTATTATGGCAGAACGCATGGTAGGTAAACAAGCACCTGACTTTACAATGGAAGCAGTACTTCCAGACAAATCTTTTGGTAAAGTATCATTAGAAGACATTAAAGCACAAGATAAATGGACAGTTCTTTTCTTCTATCCAATGGACTTCACTTTCGTATGTCCAACAGAAATCACTGCAATGAGCGATCGTTACGATGAGTTTGAAGACTTAGATGCAGAAGTAGTCGGTGTTTCTACTGATACAATCCACACTCACTTAGCTTGGATTAACACTGACCGCACTAAAAATGGTCTTGGTGAGTTAAAATATCCATTAGCAGCAGATACAAATCACCAAATTTCAAAAGAATATGGTGTTTTAATTGAAGAAGAAGGTATCGCACTACGCGGCTTATTCATCATCAACCCAGAAGGCGAATTAAAATACCAAACAGTATTCGATAACAACATCGGCCGTGATGTAGATGAAACTTTACGTGTACTTCAAGCTTTACAAACTGGTGGTCTTTGCCCAGCAAACTGGCGCCCAGGTCAAGCAACTCTATAATTAAAGACTTGGCAAAATTGATTATTTAACAAATAAAGAGTCCCCACAAACTTGCTGTGGGGATTTTTTTAAACTTGATATAAATAAAGGAGAATGTTTTATGAAACTTCGTGAACAAATGCCTGAACTTGTAGGCGCAACGACTTGGTTAAATGGTGAAGTAACAAAAGCGGATTTAGTAGGTGAAAAACCAACGTTAATCCACTTCTGGTCAGTTAGTTGCCATTTATGCAAAGAAGCAATGCCGGATGTGAACAATTTCCGTGATCAATACAAAGATGAGTTAAACGTTATTGCAGTGCACATGCCACGTTCTGAGGAAGATACAGATTTAGAAACAATCAAAGCGGTAGCAGCAGAGCATGATATTGTTCAACCAATCTTTGTTGATAGCGAATTAAAGCTAACGGATGCATTTGAAAACCAATACGTACCAGCATATTTTGTTTTCGATAAAGATGGTCAGCTTCGTCATATGCAAGCCGGTGGTAGCGGAATGAAAATGCTAGAAAAACGTGTAAATCGTGTTTTAGATGAAATGCGTAATGCATAAAATAGCAGATTAAGAGGCGAGGATATTTTATTCCTCGTCTTTTTTTATGGAGAATCTTCGGGAGGGAATCGGAGAGTATCCTAGTTACCTGAGTAGAAAAATCGGGTGGAACGTTCATAATCCGACCCGAGCGAAAAAGGGAGTAATCCGATCAAATTAAGGCGTGACCCGAACGAAAAAGAGGTTACCCTGATCACTTGATTGGATAACCCGAGCAGTTTTGGTGCAAACCAGATCACTTTCTCGTGCAACCCGAGCAGTTTTGAGGCTAATACGATTATTTCCTAACGACAACCGAACAAAAAAGCTACTAGGTAGAACGATCCTGTTCAAGAGATGTCTTTTATTGACGAATAGTTTCTTGTTTTGACGATACATATAGCAGAGAATGCGTTACAATAATGGTATAGTAGTTTTCGGAGGGATTTTTAATGATGAAAAAAGAGTTTGCTGTCATTGGACTTGGACGTTTTGGAGGAAGCATTGTTCGCGAACTAATGAGTCAAGGTGCACAAGTTATGGCGATAGATAATTCCTCAGAGCGGGTGGACGAGTTTGCTTCCATTGCCACACAGGCCGTTATCGCAGATTCGACAGATGAATCGGTATTAAATTCATTAGGTATTCGTAATTTTGAGCATGTTATCGTAGCCATTGGTGAAGATATTCAAGCTAGTATTTTAACAACCATTATTTTAAAAGAAATTGGTGTTCAGCAGATTACTGTAAAGGCTCAGAATGACTACCATGAAAAAGTTCTGCGTAAAATTGGTGCAGATTTTGTCGTGCATCCTGAGCGCGATATGGGGATACGTATTGCCAATAATATGCTGTCTAATACAGTGCTTGATTATTTGGAGCTTTCAGATGAACATTCAATTATGGAGCTTAAGGCCAATGATGCGATTGCGGGTAACTCTGTTATGGATTTAGATATTCGTGCAAAGTACGGGATTAATATTGTAGGTCTTAAGCGTGGTTCAGATATCATCGTATCTCCGCAAGCGAGTGATAAAATTTTGCTAGGAGACATTATGCTTGTTATTGGAGCTGATGTAGATATTAACCGCTTTGTCAAAAAGGCATTGAATGGGTAATGAAAAATGAATAAACGAAGATGGAAACTAGTAATATTTGTTGCAATTATTCTTATTGGCGCTTTTACATTGCAGTTTCGAGAAAAAAATGAGGAAGAGGCTATTTCTCACATTTTAGATCACACAGCAGAAATTGATGCAATCGAGCTATTTAAAGGAGAACAATCTTTATTTAGAGCAACTGGTCAAGATGCAACAGCCTATATTGAAAAATATCCTCTAAGCCATGTTAAGAAACTAAGTAAAAAAGAACGATCTATATTTGAAGAAAAACCACTCTATCATATTGTCTACGAAATTAAAGGAAAGCCTTTATATGAGGTGGATATTTTAAAGGTCGCTATTAGCTCTGAGCTAAGTGAAGAATTACAGCAGATGGTTTTTAATGTTGGAGATCAGCAATATTCGATCTATTGGGCAAAAGAGAAAAAAGCACTTGAGCAATCAACAAATACGCAACGTTTGCTTGAACAATATGCTAAATAAAAAGGGTAGTGAAACAGCAAACTAGCTGTTATCACTACCCTTTCTTGTAGTTAAGGAAAATATAGATTTTTTGCCTGTGAATACCCTAGAACATAGTAGGCGTCTAGGCTAAAGTGCTACATCCTTTAGGCGCTTCGATTCCTCGGACAAAAGTGGTGGAGCGTTTACTTTTGCTTCGGGCTCTCCAGCACTTTAGCGCATTTGTTCTTAGGACACAATAGTATTTTTTCCTTGAAGTGCACGTTCTTGCATTTCTATATCAAACTCTTTTTCGGATTTCGATACAACTACACAAGCTACACCGTTACCAATTAAATTTGTTACGGCACGTGCTTCAGACATGAAGCGGTCAACACCAATTAATAGTGCAATCCCTTCGACTGGAATCATTGGGAAAGCAGCAAGTGTAGCTGCTAATGTGATAAAGCCAGAACCTGTTACACCAGCGGCACCTTTAGATGTAATCATTAATATCCCAAGAAGTGTAATAATTTGAATCCACGTCAAATCCATTCCGTATGCTTGTGCAATAAATAATGCAGCCATTGATAGGTAGATGGACGTTCCATCAAGATTAAAGGAATAACCGGTAGGTACTACTAATCCAACAACTTGCTTGGAGCAGCCAAAGTTTTCTAATTTACGCATCATAGATGGCAAGGCAGATTCAGATGATGAAGTACCAATTACTAAGAAAATCTCTTCTTTTATATAAGCGATAAATTTAAAAATGTTGAAGCCGAAGAATTTTGCGATCGTTCCTAAAACAAAGACTATGAATAAGAACATTGTAATGTATACTGCAGCCATTAATAGACCTAAGTTGCTTAACGATTTCAAACCAAAATTACCAATTGTATAGGCCATTGCACCAAAAGCACCTATTGGAGATATTTTCATCACCATACTTACGATTTTGAAGAAAATTTCTGCCACTTGTTCAAAAAATGTGATGACAGGTTTTGCAGGTGCGCCAATAGAAGCAGCAGCTAAGCCGAACAAGATTGCAGAGAATAACACAGGAAGTAATTGTCCTGTTGCAAGTGCACCTACAACGTTTTCAGGAATAATGCTAGAGATGAAAGCACCTAAGCCTTGCTCAGACTCTGCTGCAGCAGTTGTATATTTTGAGATATCGGCTTCGGCAGCACCTGATGTATCTAAACCTGTACCAGGGCTAACGATTAATGCAACAGCAATACCAATTGCTAAGGCAACGGTAGAGACAATTTCGAAATAGAGTAACGCCTTGCCTCCGATTTTACCAACCTTTTTCATATCTCCCATACTACCGATTCCGATTACTACTGTTAAAAAGATAATAGGGGCGATTAACATTTTAATTAGCTTAATGAATAAGTCTGCCAGAATTTTTAGGCTTGCTCCAAACTCAGGGAAGATAGCCCCAACAATCACCCCTAGAATGATCGCAGCTATAACCTGAACGGTCAGATTTTTCAGTAATTTCATTTTATGCTACCTCTTTTCTAAAATTTTCTCTTTGATATCGTTTTCACTAGAATTATCATAGCGAATCCTTTTAGAAAAAAGAGATTTAGAAAATAAGAAACATATCGTTCATTAAGTACATTCATCCATATTTTAAATAAAACGTAGTGTTTTCAATATCTCAAGCTGTTATGATACTACCTGAATAATTTACTATTGTTATAATACAAAAATAATTAATGAAAGAAAATTTTGTTTTACGTCAATTTTTCGTAATATTGTTCATTAAGTTCATGACTTTCTCCTACTTATGTCAACTAAAAGTGTTGTCAAAAGATTTTTTTGAAGATAATCTTAAAAGCATATCATTGATAGAAGTGACATTCTTAGCATGAGTAAAATCAGTCCATTAAGCTTCTCTAATAGTAAAATGCAGATTTGGAAAGGAAGGAAATTTAAATGATAAAAATGCCTGTAAACGGCAAAATCCTGTTAGTGACATTTTTAATCATTGCATTCTCCTTTTTACTTGGTGGCATCTTTGTTCTTGGAAACCTCATAACTGAGCAAGAAAAGGAGTTTGGTCAGCGTGCCATGCTCGTTGCGCGGACTGTATCAAATGTGCCAGAAATCAGTATGCATTTGAAAAATGACAATATTAAAGAAGCGGCGAAAAATGTCAATAAAATTGTAGATGGAATTCGTGTTGTTAATAAAGCAGAGTATATTGTTGTAATGAATATGGATCGTATTAGGCTATCTCACCCGGTCAGTAAAGAAATAGGAAAACGTAGTGAATCACAGGATTTAAATGCTTCCTTTAGTGAGCATTATTATGTATCGAAGGTACAAGGGGAAGTGGGTGTAATGATTCGAGCTTTCGTCCCTATTATTGATGACAAAAAAGAACAAGTAGGCATAGTCGTTGTAGGGTATTCACTGCCAACTTTTATAGAAATGTTGCAAAATTATGAGCATGAAATTTTTATTACTATTCTTATATCGCTCTTTTTTAGTATTTGGGGGGCATATACACTTGGTCGACATATTAAAAAGCAGATGTTTGGGCTTGAGCCTCATGAGATTGCCAAGATGTATGTGGAACGAACAGAAACGTTCAATGCTATGCATGAAGGTATTATAGCGGTCGATAAAGGAATGAATATTACAATTTTTAATGAAAAAGCAGCTGATATATTAGGAGTTACTAGAAAGATAGAGGATTGTATCGGAGAAAAGATTTATGATGTTTTGCCTGACACACGATTGCCTGAAATTGTTGAAACGGCAACACCAGTATACGATCAAGAGCTCTACATCAATCATCATAGTATTTTGAGTAATCGTGTCCCAATTATTGTAAATGGCGAGTTAGTTGGAGCAGTTGCTATGTTTAAAGATTTAACAGCAGTGAAAAAGCTTGCGGAAGAGGTAACAGGTGTTAAAGCTTTTGTTCAAGCACTGCGTGTACAAACACATGAGCATAAAAATAAGCTTCATACTATTGCGGGACTTCTGCAATTGGGACATACAAAGCAAGCACTTGAATACGTTACAGCTACTACAGAAAATGAAGCTTCTTTAACGAAGTTTTTGAATGAACGCTTTCATAATGAAAATATTTCAGGATTATTGTTAAGTAAAGTTAGTTATGGCAAGGAATTAGGCATACAAGTAGAAATTGATCGAAAAAGTCATTTTAAACGCTTTCCTCCATTATTAGATCACCACGATTTTGTCGTCTTGTTAGGAAATTTAATTGAAAATGCCTTTGAAGCGCTAAATGTTCTTTCAAAGAATGATAAATATGTTGCGATTTCTGTAGATGAGCATGACGGTGTGCTAGCAATTGCTGTTTCTGATAATGGAATTGGGATGTCGGAAGAGGTGCAAGCTCGTATGTTTGAGAATGGATTTTCTACAAAGGCAAGTGAGAATCGTGGTATCGGCTTGCATTTAATACATGAAATCGTAAGAAAAGGTAATGGCGATATTGAGGTAATGAGTGAATTTATGAAAGGGACAAGTTTCTTAATCTTATTTGAGGTAGGGGAAGAGTAGATGGATGTAATTAATGTGTTATTAATTGAAGATGATCCAATGGTACGAGAAGTGAACAGGCAATTTATTGAGCAAATCAAAGGATTTTCATTGATAGGCTATGCTGGTAATGGGGTAGAAGGGGTAGAGAAGATTAAGCAATTAAACCCTGAACTTGTCTTTATGGATATTTTTATGCCTGAGCAGGATGGCATTATTACACTAGGAAAAATTCGTGAAGAACATATTCCAGTTGATGTTATTGCCGTAACTGCTGCGAATGATATGTCTACTGTGCAGAGAATATTACACCTAGGTGTCTATGATTATATTATGAAACCTTTTACGTTTGAACGAATTGAACAAACTTTAAAGAATTATCAAGCATATAGAAAGAAAATAAGTGGTATGCAAGATCTAACACAGCATGATGTGGATCGACTAATGCAACAACGTTTCCCTGAGCAAATAGTTGTTCCTCCAATCACTGAGACAATAATAATTGACGAGCTACCAAAGGGTTTTAACCGAGCGACATTAGACAAGGTACTTGCCTATATTCAAAAGAGTAACGAAGCCGTATCAGCGGAAGAAGTGTCCACGTACATTGGAACGGCTCGTGTAACAGCTCGACGTTACTTGGATTTTTTAGAAAAACAAAGTTTATTAAAGGTGGATATACAATATGGAAGTGTGGGACGTCCTATCCATCGATATTATATTTAAACCGAAAGAGTGTCTTAAAAACGGTTTAATACATCTTTTATATGGAAACCTTAGTAACTAAGGGGATATTCGAAACATCATTTGCTTTCTCACCAATGTGGATTAGATTTTGAGAATGAAATTTGTTTATTGATGAATACATTATGCAGTAAAATAGACTCAGTAGAGTGAATAATATATGCTTTATCCAGAGTGGCAAATTTACTTTGACGATACATATAGCAGAGAATCCGTTACAATAATGGTATGTTATTCTTCGGAGGATGTATTATGGAAATTAAAGATATAATTGATTTTAGAAAGCTAATGGGGAGTAGGTTTAACACACATGTTCAACGTTCAAAAAGAGTCGCTATTTAAATTTTTGAAAATTCTATTTCCAATAGCGCTTTTAGCAATAGCAATTTATGAAATTCTACAAACGATAAGTGGGATGGATGTTCAGTTACTTCGGAAAGAAGTGAATGAATTGCAGATATGGGAGCTCTTATTTATTCTTTTTATCACCTTCTGTGCCATTACACCGATGATTTTTTATGATGTTATTTTAGTGAAAATATTAGGAATCAAAATAAACAACCGTATTTTGCTGAATCATTCATTTATTGTGAATACCTTTTCAAATCTTATTGGCTTTGGTGGTTTAGTTGGTGTATTTCTGCGAAATTATTTCTATTCGAAATATAAAGAGGATAAGGAAGACTTGTTAAAAAGCATAGCCTCTGTAACACTCTTTTATTTAACGGGGATTTCACTGTTAGCTTGGATTATGTATTTATTCTTTTGGGACTTCCCATTGCTAAAAGAAGTACGATGGTTAAAGATAGCAGTTATTCTTGTCAGCTTATATGTTCCGATATTTATTGTGATGCTCATCATTCGCAATAAAAAGGCAGGTTCTATAAATCCCAAGATCTCTCTTCAATTGATAACAACTTCCGTAACTGAATGGGTTGCAGTCTTTTTTGTTATCTGGATATTAACTTTTATTTTAATGATCCCAATAGAATTATCCAATTTAATTCCCATATTTTTAATTGCTGCCTGTGCGGGAATTGTTAGTATGATACCTGGTGGAGTTGGCTCATTTGACCTTGTTTTTTTATGGGGGACTCAAAGTTTAGGAATCGCTGATGAGAAAGTGCTTTTTCTATTAATTTTATACCGGGTTGGCTATTTTGTGCTTCCATTTTTGGTTTCCGCTCTTTTATTTGTAAAAGAATATTGGAACCGTTGGAATGAATCGTGGGAAGACTTGCCAAATGTTATTTTTCAGAGGCTTAGTCACATGCTATTAACGATATTGGTATTTTTCTCCGGTATTGTATTATTACTATCGGCGTCGGTCCCGGGTATTTTAAGTCGACTAAAAATAGCTCAGGAATTTTTATCTTCGCCAATCATGCATGTCTCTCATCAAATGACTGTTGCAGCTGGCTTTATTCTCTTAGGGTTATGTAGAGGGATTAAATATAAAGTAAAAAGAGCATATCAGTTAAGTCTCATTGTACTAACTAGTTCTGCAGTATTTTCAATTTTTAAAGGCTTAGACTATGAAGAAGCTATTTTTTTACTGATTGTAGCAGGGCTGTTAATTGCCTCAAAAAAACAATTTTACCGTGAAAGTAACGTTTTGACATGGGGAATCGTTTTGATTGACCTTGCTGCAGTGACAATTATTACAGTGATGTATGTATTGATTGGTTATGTGAACTTACCTACTTCCAAAATTCATATTCCAGCCTCTCTGCAGGAATATATCATTACAGATTACCGAGACCTATTTTATAGTGCAGTAATAGGCATCCTAATAGCAATTGTCATTTTTTGTATAGGTTATTTTATCCGTGGACCTAAGAAAATGGAAAAGCTATTATCGAGGGAGCAAGAAGAGAGAATCAAAAATCATCTGATGTCCTATAAAGGGACGGAGTATTCACATTTAATTTTTTTACACGACAAATTTGTGCATTGGAATAAACAAGGTACAGTTTTATTTTCTTATCAAATATTTGCTGATAAAATCGTTGTACTGGGAGATCCAGTAGGAGATGAAGCTGATTTTTTATCTGCTATTCAGGAGTTTTTGGAAGTGGCTGATAAGCATGGTTATACTCCAGTCTTTTATGAAATTAACAATAAGATTTTTCCTTCTTTACATGAGAATGGGTATAGTTTTTTTAAGCTTGGCGAGGAAGCTTTTGTAGATTTAGATGAGTTTACACTTGCTGGTAAGGGAATGAAGGGGCGTCGAGCAGTAAAAAATAAATTTGAACGAGAAAATTTTACAGTTGAAATAGTAAGCCCTCCTTTCTCAAAGGAATTAATGAATGAATTGGAAGAAGTATCTACGAAATGGTTGCAGGGAAGGGCAGAAAAAGGCTTTTCTCTTGGCTTTTTTGATGAACATTATTTAAGCACTTCAAATATTGCCGTTTTACGCGGAACAGAGGGAGCTATTGGCTTTGCCAGTATCATGCCAATGTACGATAATGGCGAAGGAATCTCAGTAGATCTCATGCGTTTTAAACCGGGGGCACCATCTGGGACGATGGACTTCATTTTCCTATCGCTATTTGAATGGGCAAAAGCAGAAGGCTATCGTGTATTTAATATGGGGATGTCGCCATTGTCAAATGTCGGAAAGTCTAGGTATTCTTTTTTGAGTGAAAAAATTGCAGCACAAATATTTTTACATGGACAGCACTTCTATCATTTTAAAGGATTAAAAAACTTTAAATTAAAATATGCTGATTTTTGGGAGCCAAAGTATATAGCGTATCGAAAGAAATCTTCATTGCCATTTACAATGGCACAAGTCACGCTATTAATTGGCAAAAAGAGAAAATAGGTAGCATAATTAAACACATTGGTCACACAGCCAATACAAAAAAAGATGCATTGCAAAATTACTTTGCGATGCATCTTTTTTGATGGATTTTTATCGTAGGAAGAGCAGTGGACATCACTGATAAAGCATCGAAAAACATCGCTGATAAAAGGGCAGAAATCGCTGATAAAACCTTGAATATCGCTGATAAAAGAGCCGGAATCGCTGATAAAACATCGAATATCGCTGATTAAAGAGCTGGAATCGCTGATAAAACCTCAAACATCGCTGATAAAAGGGCAGAAATCGCTGATAAAACCTCAAACATCGCTGATAAAAGTGTTAGAATCGCTGATAAACAACAAGCAAAGCAGGGAGTTGTGAGAAATCAACGTTCCATTACACGATGAAATAAGATAAATGAAAAAATTGTAATTTTATATTTGATTTTCCATTAAAGCTTTGGAATAATAGAGAAAATTTTAGTTCAAATTTTAGTTTTAGAGGAGGGACGTTTACGAATTCCGATAAACTAACAGTAGGTGATGACTTACGGGTTATCGCACCTAGTCACAGTGCAACAATGAACACGCAAGACTTTTGTCACTAAATAGAAAGAAGGGAGTAAATAAAAATGTTAATAAGAGAGGCAATACGTGAAGATGCTGAACAGGTCATAGCTGTTATAAAAAATGCGGAAGAGTCTAATTTTATGTTATTTGGGCCGGGCGAACGAAAGTTAGAGACTGAGCAATTCACTAAATTTATCGAGAATATTCAAAATGATAGCCACTCAGCTTTATTTATAGCTGAAATTGAAAAGAGAGTAGTTGGTTATTTGATTGTTCAAGGTAATAATATGCCATCTAGAGTTTCACATCGAGCCTATATTGTCGTTGGCATACATAGTGATTTTAGGGGACAGAAAATTGGTACTGCGTTATTTAATCACCTTGCCGATTGGGCAAAGAAAAAGGGCATGCATCGCTTGGAACTAACAGTGATGGAGAATAACACTGCAGGCATAACATTATATAAAAAAATGGGGTTTGAAATTGAGGGGACAAAAAGACATTCCTTATATGTTGATGGGGAATACATGGATGAATATTACATGTCAAAATTATTGTAACATTAAGTAGAACCTTACTGAATTTTCAGTAAGGCTCATTTTTTGTTTGCTTTGAAAACACCCTTTGAGCAGGGGGGCGGAAAGCTTTTTGCTATGGTGGTGGTTTGATTAAAAATAATTATCATCTGTAATGGCATACATTTTCACATTTTGATGAATTCCCTTAACAAACATACTTTTTCGTAAAATCCCCTCATAAAGCATCCCTGATTTCTCCATTACTTTTTGAGATCCAATATTCTCCTCAAAGCATCGCGCTTGAATTCGCACTAATCCTAATTCGTTAAAGCCAAAGTCGATTAGTTTTTTTGCCGCTTCAGTCGTTATCCCTTTATTCCAATAAGCTTCAGAAAGAACATAACCAATCTCCGCAAATTTATGTGTCTCATTAATCGACACGAAGTCAATAGTGCCAATCAATTTTTGCTCATATTCAATACCCCAAAATAGATGTTTTCCTTGGCTATACCCATTTAAAATTAACTCAACAAACTCTTTTGTATCGTCTAAACTTTTATGGGGTTCCCAAGTTACATAGCGTGCTACATTTTCACTGGAAGCATAATTAAACATTGCCTCTAAATCATTTAATGAAATCGGCCTTAATGTTAATCTTGCTGTTTTTAAAACAGGTATTGTTTGTTTAAAAATGCTATCGCTCATAAAACTCCCCCTTCATTTGTGAAATTAATATAGTGTATTTAATTATAACAAGATTTGTAAATTGCCGTTAAGCTTTTTATTAGAGATTGAGAGGGGAAGTACCGGTTTAGTAGTTGTACAAATGACGACAATGCTTCCTCAAAACATAGAAAAAAGGGCGCTCCTACAAAGGAGAGCCCTTTTTTACATGTAATTATTAATTTTCTTCAATGTCTTTTCGGTTTTTCTTTAACATTTTAGATAGCATTTCATAAACGATTGGTACAACTACTAATGTTAATAATGTTGAAGATAGTAAACCACCGATTACGGTAATTGCTAAGTCTTTTGAAATTAGACCACTGCCACCATTACCAAGTGCCATTGGAATCATCGCACCGATTGTCGCTATGGCAGTCATTAGGATTGGACGTAAACGAGTTGCTCCAGCTTCTAAAATGGCCTCGCGCATAACAAGTCCGTCACGTTCCATGTGGATAATGCGGTCTACTAATACGATGGCGTTCGTTACAACGATACCGATCAGCATTAATAGTCCCATCATAACAGAAACAGAGATTGTTTGATTTGTGACGTACAAGCCGACAAATGCACCAATTACTGCGAATGGTAGTGAGAACAGAATAGCAAATGGTGCTAAACCTTCACCGAATGTTACTACTAGGATGAAGTAAACAATCGCGATAGCAGCTAACATAGCAATTCCGAGCTGTGTGAACGTTTCTTGCATGTCTGCAGCAACGCCTCCAACGCCAGTCGTTACACCTTTAGGTAAATCTAATTTATCGATTTCTTTATCAGCAGCTGAAGTTGCTTTTGAAATATCGTCACCGATAATCGTACCAGAAACTTTTGCGAAATATTCACCTTTTGAGCGAGATAATTTGTTTAATGTAGTGCCATCTTCTACTTTTACTAACTCGCCGATTGTCATTGTTGTGCCTAAAGCTGTATGGATTTTAGTAGCTAATACATCATCAATAGATTTAGCCGCAGCTTTTTCATCATGTTGTACAATAACATCAATATCTTCACCATCATATTTAACTGTTGTTAAAACTTCTGGTGATGTATTTTCATTTAAAGCCATTACAATTTGAGCAGTAGTTAATCCGTATTGTAGAACATTCTTTTGCTCTACTTTTAGGACATGTTCAACAAATGGATCTTCATTATCAGATTTAATTTCTTCTAAACCATCAACTTCTTTTAATGCACCTTCCACTTGTTTCACTGCTGTGCGAAGCTTATCTAAATCTTCACTATATAATGTATAACTTACTTCATTTGAAGATGCCGACATTGATGAGAAGTTTTGAGATTTCCATGTTCCTGATTGACCGATGTTAGTTACATAGTCTTCTACTTCTTTACGTGCTTCAGGGAAGTCCTTCATATCTGGATCGAAGATGAGGTACATCAAGGCACCACCAGCGCCGCCACCCATCATCATTGCCGAAGGATCAACATGTTTAGGATCATTGATAGAAACTTGTAAAATATTAACGTCTTTACGTTTCATTAATTCTTTTTCTACTTTTGCAACATTTGCTTCTGTATCTTTCATTAGCTCGCCTGTACCAGGAGTATACGATAAGTACATTACCTTTTCTTCTTGTGAGCCCATGAAACTGAAGCCAATAAGTGGTGTTAAAGCAAGAGAACCAACAAGCAATACAATCGCTATAACTGATGTAATGATTTTATGATTTAATGCTTTCGCTAATACACCTTTATACCAAAGAGCTAGTTTACCAACTTCTTTATGTTGACTTTCTTTTTTCTCACCATATATCTTTTTGCGGAATAGGAAGTGAGATAAAGCTGGAACTATTGTAATTGCCACTATTAATGAAGCACCTAGCGCAAATGACATTGTTAGCGCAAACGGCATGAATAATTCACCAACCATACCGCCTACAAAAATTAGTGGAGCGAATACTGCTATAGTTACTAATGTAGAAGAAAGGATTGGTTTGAACATTTCAATTGTCGCTTCACGAATAAGGGCACGACCTGATAGTTTTTCATCTTTTAAATGGATACGTCGATAAATATTTTCTACAACTACAATGGAGTCATCGATTACACGACCAATCGCCACGGTTATCGCGCCGAGAGTCATAATATTTAAGGTGATATCCATCCAGTTTAATAGTAGTAATGCCATGAATACTGAAACTGGGATAGAAATAATCGAAATAATTGTTGATTTGAAGTCACGTAAGAATAGTAAAATAATTAATACGGCAATGGCACCACCGAATACTGCTTTTTCAATCATTGTGTAGACTGAATCTTCAATCGGTTTACCTTGGTCAAGTGAGATATCCACTTTTAGGCCGTCTAATGATTTTTCTTCGTCTTTCATTAAATCCTTCACTGCATTTACGACTGTTACCGTATTTGCATCTTGAGCTTTAACGATTTGAATCGCAATCGCATCTTTGCCGTTTGTGCGTGATACGGATTGTACTTTACCTTCTACTTCAATTTTTGCAATATCGCCTAAGCGAACGAATGGTGAAGGATTTGTAGCTGAAGGTGTAACAGGGATCAATAAGTCTTTTAACTCATCGATAGATTTAACTTTACCATCTACTGAAACTGCCTGTTCACCTACAGTAAATTGATATAAACCAAGTGAAAGTGACATATCACTTGCTTGAATCATTTGCTTGACAGAATCCTCTGTTAAGCCAAGAGCAGCCATTTTTGCTTTATCATATTTAAATGATACTTCATTAATGTGCTGACCATTGATCGTTGCTGAAGCAACGCCATCAATTTTTTCGATTTTAGGAAGTAGAATGTTTTCTACTGTTGACGTTAATCCAACAATATCTTCCTTAGAGCTACTTACCGATAAAGCGACAACAGGCATCATATTCATGCTAATTGCCATAACTGTCGGCTTTTGAGCACCTTCAGGTAATTTTATACCTTCTAAAGCGGACTCTAATTGGCGCTTTTTCTCATCCATATCAATTCCGTAGTCATATTCAACTTGAACTTGTGCTACGTTTGAAGAGGATGATGAGTAAACTGCCTTAACATCTTCTAAGCTTTCTATGGACTTTTCAAATGGTATGGAAAGCTCGTTCATAACCTGTTCTGGTGTTGCACCAGGATAGACACCCATTACAATTAAATATGGTACAGAAATGTCAGGTATGGATTCCATTTTCATTCTTGTACCTGAATAAATACCAGAGACAGTGATGATAATTGTTAGTAACCACACTGCCAATTTGTTTTTCAATACGAAATTAACTAAACCTTTCACCGTTACACCTGCCCTTTTATTGACTAACTAGATTTCGTTATTTATAATAATGACTAATCGGTCATTTGTCAATGAAATACATTAGGAGAGAATTAAAAGTATGTTAAAAAAGCAACTTATTATGGAGAAAGCGTTGGAGCTGTTCTCGGAACAAGGCTTCGAAGCTACATCTGTACAGCAGATTACAGAACGATGTGGAATTTCAAAAGGCGCATTTTATTTATCTTTCAAAACAAAAGACGAGCTTCTAATTTCTATGGTAGAGTATTATCTACAACAGTTTGTTACTGACGTTGACCAAGTAGTCAGAAGTTCACTTAGTAAAGATATCATTTTGGTTGAATTTTACAAAAGTATTTTTCAAGCATTTAAAAATCATGCTGCATCTGCCCGTGTGTTTTTTAATGAGAAAGTACTTCTTACCAAAAAAGAATTGTTTCAGAAAATAATCGCCTATGATGCCGAGATGTCTAAGTCAATCATCTATATGCTTGAGCAGTTATATCAGGATGAACTTCACGAGACAAAATACGACGTTATGTATTGCATTAAAGGATTTATGAAAAGTTATTCAGAACTTTTTATTTTTTCCGATATACCACTCGATTTAGATCAATTGGCTAAATCTCTAGCCGAAAAGACGGAAATTATTGCACAGCATACAACGATTCCATTTATAACCGAAGAGCTCGTTCGATTAACAGCGGAACCATGCAATGAAGAAGTTTCACAGGAATCTATACTAGAATTAATCGAACAACATTTAGATGGCTTTGAAGAGTCTATAGAACGCGAGTCTCTTGAATTATTAAAATTTCAAGTCGAAAGCCCAACTTATAGCAAACCGATTTTAAAAGGTCTGATTGAAAACATACGCTTGAAGCCGGATTATAGTTGGGTTGCTTATGTAATAGCTAAATACTTTAATATTTAGGCATATGGACAGGATTGCTCACTCTAAAGGGTGACAATCCTATTTTATTGAGATTAAAAAATGGTTGTTAGAAAAATTGTAGTGTTAGTGGCAATTATGTAATAGTCTAGGTGATTAGAATTGATTGCGGTGCTTCTAATAGAGATACAATAGGAACATGCAAGCAGCCGTTCTTCCAAAAACGGTATCTTATTGAATGTGTTATTCTAATTCATATCGAAAATAATAGTCGTTGGAGTAATTTTTAAAGTTGTTATATTACCTATACGAAAAAAAGAGTAAAGAGGTTTCGAAAAAATGAAAATAAAAAAACTACGCATTTTTGCGTAGTTTTTTATAATCGAGGTTAAACCTCCATAATAATCGGTAAAATCATAGGTCGACGTTTTGTTTTTTCAAATAAATATGGTCCTAACACGTCAGTAATTTCATTTTTCAGCTCAGTCCATTGAGGAGTTTTGCTTTGAATTGACTCGTTCAGGTGACGATTTAGCATTTTTTGTGCTTCATTAATCATCGTACCTGACTCACGCATATAAACAAAGCCTCGTGAAATAATGTCTGGGCCGGAAACAATTTTTTGATTTTCCATATCCACACTTACAACAACAATAACTAAACCTTCTTCAGAAAGAATGCGTCGATCACGTAGTACGATATTGCCGATATCTCCAATACCATTGCCGTCAATATAAACGTCTCCTGAAGGGATACGACCTGCTACATGTGCTTCATTGGCACTTAATGCTAGCACGTCACCATTCTCCATAACGAATGTATTTTCAAGTGGAACATCACAATCTTCTGCTAGATGAGTATGCATTTTTAACATACGGAATTCACCGTGAATCGGCATAAAGAATTTAGGTTTCATTAAGCGCAACATCAATTTTTGTTCTTCCTGTGAACCGTGACCAGAAGTATGGATATTATTAAGTGCACCATGAATAACTTCTGCACCTGCACGGAAAAGTAAGTTGATGATCTTGTTTACACTTACCGTATTCCCTGGTACTGGTGAAGAAGAAAAGATAACTGTGTCACCAGGCTGAATTTGGATTTGACGATGTGTGCCATTTGCAATACGAGAAAGGGCCGCCATCGGTTCACCTTGAGAGCCTGTACATAATATCATTACCTCATTGGCAGGAAGACGATTAATGCTTTGGGCATCAATAAATGTATCCTTAGGTGCATTAATATAGCCTAGTTCACGACCAATTGTAATGGCATTATCCATTGAACGGCCGAAGACAGCAATTTTTCGTCCGTATTTTATTGCAGCATCTGTTGCTTGTTGTAAACGGTGAATGTTGGATGCGAAAGTTGCAAAAATTATACGACTATCAACCTTACGGAAAATTTCATCGATACTTTTTCCAACTGTACGCTCTGACATTGTAAAGTTCGGTTTTTCTGCATTTGTACTATCTGAAAGTAAGCACAGTACTCCATCACGGCCGATTTCAGCCATTTTTGTTAAGTTTGCTGGCTCGCCTACAGGGGTAAAGTCAAATTTAAAGTCACCTGTATGCACGATGTTACCAGGTGGTGTTTTTACAACAATTCCGTAAGCATCTGGAATACTATGTGTTGTTCTAAAGAAGCTGACAGACGTTTTTCTAAACTTAATAACATCCTCTTCTTTAATTTCGATTAGTTTTGTCGTACGTAGCAAGCCGTGCTCATCTAACTTATTGCGTAATAAGCCAAGTGCAAGCTTACCACCATAGACAGGGACATTTACTTGACGTAATAAGTAGGGAATACCACCAATATGGTCTTCATGTCCATGTGTAACAAATAGACCTTTAATCTTGTCGACGTTGCGTACTAAATACGTATAATCCGGAATAACATAGTCAATGCCGAGTAAGTCGTCTTCAGGGAATTTAATGCCGGCATCAATTAAAATGATTTCATCTTGAAATTGAACGCCGTAAGTGTTTTTGCCGATTTCGCCCAGTCCGCCGAGCGCGAAAACAGCTGCTTGGTCATTTTTAACAAACTTCATGTTTGTTAAATTTCCTCCAAGACAAAGTTCGGACTTGCTTGTTCGTAATCTAAATAGTTACCTTCAAGCAGTTGAATGAACTCGATGTTGTAGTTTCGGTCTTTTAGCTTTTCACGTACTTCGCGGTCTGAAGCAGCTTCAAGGTATAGACTTTTAGTATTTTCGCGAACTGGAATTTCATTTGCACTTTCTTGATAATAAACTTTGTAAATCATAGTTTGCTCTCCTTTTGTTGCGTACAATTTTATTGCACCTTTGACTAATACCACGCACGTACTACAAGAAAAAACAGCAAATTTCTAGTATGCTAAGGACGAAATTAGACGTTTGAAGTTCTTGTATCTCAGTGCTTCAAAATGGCACTGCTTATCTTCAATCAGCAAATGTCACGATTTTGAGATGAATAAATATAGATGTTATTCTAACTGTGTCCTTGTGACAGTCTGAAAGCGATGTGGCACGAATAACGACTAGCCGACCTGCATCGGCAAAAACGTCACATCCTGTGGCTTTACCGAAATGACCAAAATCTTATCGGCCCTCGTGCAGGCCATTTGCACATATCAAAATTCAGACGAAAATTACAACAAGGTGTAATTGAATAAAGCAATGAGACAGTGGTTGCACATAGCCAAATAAATGCATTTCCTTTATATTATCACGCAGTTACTCTAAAATAAAGAAAAGCCCTTCAAATAATGAAGGGCAAATGTTAGGCAATTGATTTTTTTCCGAGTATGCCGCGAAGTTGCTTCAACAATTTCCGTTTGAGTTTCTTCAGCATGGCACATCACTCCTTAGGATCATTATAATGAAAAATTATGCCTCTGTAAAGTAATTGACCTTTGCAAATTATACATATTGAAGGGGACTATAAGATGAAGAAAATATTATTTTTTGATGTAGATGGTACACTTTATAATAGTGAGAAAATATTACCTGCTTCTGCGAAAGAAGCACTTTTTGAAGCTCGTCGAAATGGCTATGAGCTAGCAATTGCAACTGGACGTGCACCTTTCATGATTCAATCCTTACTAGAGGAGCTAGATATTAATACGTATGTGACATTTAATGGGCAATATGTTGTTTATAAAGGTGAGGTTGTCTATACAAATGGTATTGAAAAAGACGAGCTAGCTAAGATAATAGCCTTTGCTGAAGCACGAAATGAACAAGTAGTATTTTTAGATGACGAGCGAATGATTGCATCAGGTGGAAATAATGCTAGGCTGGCAGAAAGTTTAAATACATTAAAATACCCATATCCAGAGATAGACGCAACTTATTATATGCAGAACAGTGTCTATCAAACACTTATATTTATGGAAGAAAAAGATGAACCTTTGTATTGCGAAACATTTCCAAACGTACAATTTGTACGCTGGCATCGCTATTCTTGTGACATTTTACCAAAGGGTGGCTCAAAGGCTGCTGGCATTGAAAAGTTGCTTGAAAGAATGGGACTTACTTTAGAAGATGCCATTGCTTTTGGAGATGGTATGAACGATATTGAAATGTTACAGGCTGTTGGGACTGGCGTGGCGATGGGAAATGGGCATGAGAGAGTAAAGGCTGTTGCTACCCATATTGCTGAGCATGTTGATGAGGACGGTCTTGCTAAAATCATGCGCCGATTAAATATCATTTAAGAAGCTAAAAAAGCAACTAGTTGTAAGAATTGACTACAACTAGTTGCTTTTGTGTTTATTCAGCGTATTTGATGTTTACTATTTTCAGCTGTACACCTTTATCGGTAAAATGATTGATCGTGTCTTTAGAGAGTGTGGAATCTGTGATAATCATATCTACCTCATTTACTGGACAAACTTGGATAGCGACATCTTTGTTAAATTTTGAAAAGTCTGCTGCTACATATACAGTTTGAGAAATATTTATAATTTGTTTTTCGTGTGATAGCCTCTTCGATATTGAAATCTGAATTTCCTTTTTCCAGTGATACCCCACTTAAGAAGAGTAGCAATTTACTGTCGCGAAAACAGAGCGAATATATAAAGAAATAGGTGCACATTATACGATTCAAACGATGAAAGAGCTGCCTGTACTGTTGGAAAAAAATAATGAACGTTTACAACGTGGAATAGTATTGGCATAAAAATAATGGGGATTTTTAAGTTAGACTGATCGAAAGTTGATAGAAAATCACAATAAGGACGAAAAAAAAGTAGACCCCGCAATTAAAAATAACTGCGGGGGTTGGCTTTCTTTATGTGCTCCTAATCGCGATCATATGGTGTAGAATCTGGAATTTCCGCAAATGGATTTTTTTCATTGATGCGATCGTAAAACATAATGCCGTTAAGGTGGTCTAATTCGTGTTGGAAGGCTATAGCAGGCATTCCTTTAAGTCGCATTTTTTTCTCTTCACCGTCAACAGTTTTAAATTTAACTGTAACACGAGCATGACGTGGTACATAGCCTGGAACATTGCGATCTACAGAAAGACAGCCCTCACCCGTTGCTAGGTATGTGTTTTCTACAGAGTGGCTAACAATTTTTGGGTTGATAGCTACAAAACTTAATTGTTCGCCATGTTCATCTGTTAAATGAAGAGCAAACATTCGGTGTAGGCTATTTACTTGATTGGCAGCTAAACCAATGCCGCCGCGTAAATTATATTTATCAGCAATTTCAGGATCTTGGCTGTTTATTAAATATTGAAGCATGTCTTCTGCAAGCTGTCTTACTTCATCAGTTAAAGGGAATTTAACCTCCTCAGCTTTTGTGCGTAAAGTCGGATGACCTTCGCGAATAATATCATCCATTAAAATCATATGTGAATCTTCCTTTCAACTTTGTAGTGCTTACTTATAAGTATACATCACGTATTAAAACAATCACATGAAAAAAGACCTTATTTGAATATATTTAAAAAATTTTTCTAAAGCTATTAGATTGTTTGGAACTGGGGCATTCTACTATTGGTAATCATGTAAGGAAACCTGATAATTGTGTACTTTTAAAATGTTGTTATAATACAGTCCTTGTTAATATGTAGTACAGTATAAAACAGAGTTGTTCAAACGTTATTTTAGAAAAAATCTTTGTTTGTACGCGTAATATATGATTGACCGACAGTATTTTATTAAGTATACTGAGTGCAAAGAATAAGTTGTACTAGTTGGAAAGGTGATTTATTTTAATACAGTTGAAAGGGAGATGTGACAAATGAGCAAGAAAAACAATAATATTTTTGATGCTAAACAAACGCTAACTGAAATCGAAGATAAGTTTGAACTGTTTCAAATTTTGAATGAAGAAGGCGAAATTATAAATGATGAGGCAGACCCAAAACTTTCTGATGAGGAACTAAATGAGCTAATGACTCGTATGGTTTATACACGTATTTTAGACCAACGTTCTATCTCTCTTAACCGTCAAGGTCGATTAGGCTTCTATGCACCAACGGCTGGGCAAGAAGCTTCACAACTTGCTTCACAATTTGCTTTAGAAAAAGAAGATTGGATATTACCAGGTTACCGTGATGTACCACAAATCGTATGGCATGGTTTACCTTTAGAAAAAGCGTTTTTATTCTCACGTGGTCATTTTATGGGGAACCAAATTCCTGAGGGTGTAAACGTATTAGCACCTCAAATCATTATTGGTGCACAGTATATTCAAGCGGCAGGTGTAGCGCTTGGTATTCAAAAACGTGGTAAAAAGGCTGTGGCAGTAACATATACAGGTGATGGTGGTTCTTCACAAGGGGATTTCTATGAAGGCATTAACTTTGCAGGTGCGTTTAAATCACCGGCAATCTTCATTGTACAAAATAACCAATATGCAATTTCAACACCTCGTGAATTACAAACAGCTGCGAAAACAATTGCTCAAAAAGGTGTAGCTGCAGGTTTACCAAGTATTTTAGTGGACGGAATGGATCCGCTAGCAGTTTACGTAGCAACACGTGATGCACGTGAGCGCGCAGTTAATGGCGAAGGTCCAACTTTAATTGAAACACTATGCTATCGCTATGGTCCTCATACAATGGCAGGGGATGACCCAACGCGTTACCGTACATCTGATACAGATAGTGAATGGGCACTAAAAGACCCTCTTGTACGCTTCCGTAAATATCTTGAGGCAAAAGGTCTGTGGGATGAGCAAAAAGAAGAGGCTGTTATTGAGCGTGCAAAAGAAGAAATTAAAGAGGCGATCAAAAAAGCAGATGCTGCTCCAAAACAAAAAGTAACAGAGTTAATGGAAAACATGTATAAAGGCGAAATGCCATCAAATTTAAAAGAACAGTATGAAATCTACAAAGAGAAGGAGTCGAAATAACCTATGGCACAAATGACGATGATTCAAGCAATTACAGATGCACTTCGCACAGAATTAAAGAACGATGAAAACGTTCTTGTATTCGGGGAAGATGTGGGTGTCAACGGTGGGGTATTCCGCGCAACTGAAGGCCTACAAAAAGAATTCGGTGTTGATCGCGTATTTGATACACCATTAGCAGAATCAGGTATTGGTGGCTTAGCAATCGGACTTTCTCTACAAGGTTTCCGTCCAGTTCCTGAAATACAGTTCTTCGGATTTGTTTATGAAGTAATGGATTCAATTAGTGGTCAATTAGCACGTATGAGCTATCGTAGCGGTGGTGTCTATAATGCACCAGTAACAATCCGTTCACCATTTGGTGGGGGTGTGCATACACCTGAAATGCACTCTGATAGCTTAGAGAGCTTAATGACAGCACAGCCAGGTTTAACGGTTGTTGTCCCATCAACACCATACGATGCTAAAGGCTTATTGATTTCATCTATTCGAAATGATAACCCAGTCATTTTCTTAGAGCATTTAAAATTATATCGTTCATTCCGTGAAGAGGTACCTGAGGAAGCATACGAAATTCCACTAGGTAAAGCGGATGTAAAACGTGAAGGTAAAGATCTAACAATTATTGCCTATGGTTTAATGGTTCACGAAAGCTTAAAGGCTGCAGAAGAGCTAGAAAAAGAAGGCCACTCTGTAGAAGTTATTGATTTACGTACAATTCAACCAATTGATATTGAAACAATTATTGCATCAGTTGAAAAAACAGGCCGTGCAATCGTTGTACAAGAAGCCCAAAAACAAGCAGGTATTGCTGCAAATGTTGTGGCTGAGATTACAGAGCGTGCGATTTTAAGCTTAGAAGCACCTGTACTTCGTGTGGCTGCACCAGATACTGTGTACCCATTCCCACAAGCTGAAGGTGTTTGGTTACCAAACTATAAAGATGTAATGGCAACAGCGAAAAAAGTTTTAACATTCTAATGTAGTTTCTATACTTGAAGCAACAGTAAATAGGAAGGATGGGTACAATGGCATTTGAATTCAGATTACCGGATATTGGCGAGGGCATTCACGAAGGAGAAATCGTGAAATGGTTCGTTAAAGCTGGGGATACAGTAAAAGAAGACGATATTCTTTGTGAAGTACAAAATGACAAAGCAGTGGTAGAAATTCCTTCTCCGGTTGAAGGAACAGTAGAGGAAGTTTTAGTAGGAGAAGGCACAGTAGCGGTTGTGGGAGATGTCTTAATCCGCTTTGATGCACCTGGCTATGAAGACTTAAAGCTAAAAGGTGATGACCATGCTGAAGCGAAAACAGAGGCTCAAGTTCAAGCGACAGCTGAGTTTGGTAAGGAAGTAGCGAAGGCACCTGTTGAAGATGAGCAAGCTCCAGAGAAAACTCCTGAAAAGACTGAGGCTGTAGCTACAGATAATAAGCGTATCATTGCAATGCCTTCAGTTCGTAAATTTGCACGAGACAATGATGTTAATATTCGTGAAGTTAAAGGTACAGGCAAAAACGGTCGTATTTTAAAACAAGATATTGAGAATTTCCTAAAAGGTGGAGGTGCTGTAGAGGCTGAAGTAGCACCAGTGGCTAATGAAGAAGTTGCTCAGCAAGAAACAACTGCACAAGCAGCACCAGTAGTCCTTGAAGGTGAATTCCCAGAAACACGTGAGAAAATGTCTGGCATTCGAAAAGCGATTGCAAAAGCGATGGTTCACTCGAAACAAACAGCTCCACATGTTACACTAATGGATGAAGTCGATGTAACAGCGCTGGTAGCACATCGCAAAAAATTCAAAGATATCGCTGCTGAAAAGGGTGTCAAATTAACGTACTTACCATACGTAGTTAAAGCGCTTATTTCAACTTTACGTGAGTTCCCAGAATTTAACCGCTCATTAGATGATGCAACACAAGAAATTATTCAGAAGCATTATTACAATATTGGTATTGCAGCGGATACAGAAAAAGGCTTACTAGTACCAGTTATTAAGCACGCGGATCGTAAATCTGTTTTTGCAGTATCAAACGAAATTAATGAATTAGCTACTAAAGCACGTGAAGGCAAGCTTGCACCACATGAAATGAAGGGTGCTTCGATGTCAATTACGAATATCGGCTCTGCAGGAGGACAATGGTTTACACCAGTAATTAATCATCCTGAAGTAGCGATTTTAGGTATTGGTCGAATTTCAGAAAAACCTGTAATAAAAAATGGTGAAATTGTAGCCGCACCTGTGTTAGCATTATCATTGAGCTTTGATCATCGTATGATTGATGGAGCCACTGCGCAAAATGCTTTAAATCACTTAAAGCGTTTGTTAAGTGAACCAGAATTATTATTAATGGAGGCGTAACAAAAATGGTAGTAGGAGATTTTCCAATCGAAACAGATACTCTTGTCATTGGTTCAGGTCCTGGAGGATATGTAGCAGCAATCCGTGCAGCTCAAACTGGCCAAAAAGTAACAATCGTTGAAAAAAATGTACTTGGTGGTGTGTGCTTAAACGTAGGCTGTATCCCATCAAAAGCATTAATTTCAGTAGGTCACCGTTTTGAGCATGCTAAACATTCAGATGACATGGGTATCATCGCTTCTGACGTGAAATTAGACTTCTCAAAAGCACAAGCATTTAAAGACAGCGTTGTTAAAAAATTAACTGGCGGTGTTGAAGGCTTACTTAAAGGTAATAAAGTTGAAATTGTACAAGGTGAAGCTTATTTCGTTGATGCTCATTCAGTGCGTATCATCAATGGAGAATCTGCTCAAACTTACACATTTAACAATGTAATTATCGCAACAGGTTCTCGCCCAGTTGAAATTCCAACCTTTAAATTCTCTGAGCGCGTACTAAATTCTACTGGCGCACTTTCTTTACAAGAAGTACCAGGTAAATTAGTAGTTATCGGTGGCGGTTATATTGGTACAGAGTTAGGTTCAGCTTATGCTAATCTTGGCTCACAAGTAACAATTATCGAAGGTGGAAAAGATATCTTAGCTGGCTTCGAAAAACAAATGACACAAATCGTGAAAAAAGGCCTTAAAAAGAAAGGCGTTGAAATGGAAGTAAACGCATCTGCAAAAGGCGTTGAAGAAACAGAAAACGGCGTAGTAGTAACTTATGAAGTTGGCGGAGAAGAGAAAAAAGTTGAAGCTGACTATGTATTAGTGACTGTAGGTCGTCGTCCAAATACAGATGAAATGGGCCTTGCTGAAATCGGTGTTGAATTCGGTGAACGTGGTCTAATCAATGTTGACAAACAATGTCGTACAAATATTCCAAACATCTATGCAATTGGTGATATTGTAGCAGGTCCTCAGCTTGCTCATAAAGCATCTTACGAAGGTAAAGTTGCTGCTGAAGCAATCGCTGGTGAAAAATCAATCGTTGATTATTTAGCTATTCCTGCTGTATGCTTCACAGATCCAGAAATGGCAACAGTTGGTTATAACGAAGACGAAGCAAAAGCTGAAGGCATCGAATACACTGCAGCGAAATTCCCATTCGCAGCAAATGGTCGTGCACTTGCATTAAACCAAACAGAAGGTTTCGTAAAGCTTGTTGCGCGTAAAGAAGATGGCTTATTAATCGGTGCTCAAATCGTAGGTGCTGGTGCATCTGATATGATCGCTGAAATGGGCTTAGCAATTGAAGGCGGCATGACTGCTGAAGATATCGCATTAACAATCCATGCTCACCCAACTTTAGGTGAAATTACAATGGAAGCTGCTGAAGTATTACTTGGCAACCCAATCCATATTGTAGCTAAAAAATAATAAAGTTTATGAAAACGGCTATAAAGCATTTGCTTTGTAGCCGTTTTTTGTATATTACTTGTAATTTTGATAAAGTAATTATATCGAATGAATATTCGAAAAATATAATTCGGTTAGGAATCTATTAAATGCCGGATTGACTTAGTAAAGGTTTAAAATAAATCTAGCGAAGTGCCAGATAGTCTCGAAATTGACTGCTGGATGTCTGAAAATGATAACGATGTTTATGAAAAAGAGAAGTTGAACAAAAAACTGAGGTGATAACAATGGAACTAGGCTTAAAGGGGAAAGTAGCAGTTATTACAGGTTCAAGTAAAGGAATTGGTTATTATACAGCGATGCAGCTTGTCAAAGAGGGAGCAAAGGTTGTACTTTGTGCTCGTGGTGAAAAACAGCTTCAAGTGGCTGCTGGCTGTATTAAAAACGAAACAGGCGAGGACGTTTTGATTGTACCGACTGATATTACAAAGGAAAAAGATTGTAAGTACTTAATTGAACAAGCAGTAGAGCATTTTGGTCGACTTGATATTCTTATAAATAATGCAGGCACAGCTTCAGCTAATCCATTTGAATCGGTTAGTAGTGAGCTATGGCAAGCTGATTTAGATTTAAAAGTATTTGGTGCTGTTAATTGTTCAAAATATGCTGCACCTCATTTACGGAAGGTTGGTGGCGGTGCAATAGTTAATGTGACCGCGGTAATGGCTAAAACACCACCAGCAAACTCACTTCCTACTACTGTAAGTCGTGCTGCCGGACTTGCATTAACGAAAGCTATGAGCAAAGACTTAGGTAAAGATAATATTCGTGTGAATTCTGTTTGTATTGGGCTTATTCGTAGTGATCAAATAGAGAAGAAATGGAAAGAAGAAGAGCCAGAGCTTTCGTGGGAAAATTATTCTCGCAAAGTAGGTCAAGCGATTCCGCTTGGTCGGGTAGGGGATACTCAAGAAGCGGCAAATGTCATTACTTTTTTAGTATCAGATGCAGCTAGTTATGTGACAGGAACTTCTATTAATATTGATGGTGGTTCTGGACACGCTTTATAGAGTAATATTTTTGAAGAAAAGCTTATTTAGCGTTGTTTAAAAAATGAATGTAGAGCAGTTTTTAGACAACCTCTTTATTTGATGTATAGAAAAAGGATGGCTCAAAGTGTTTTGGAGTTATCCTTTTTTTCTATTGTTTTCCTAAAATTATAATAGACAGAAAATTCCTACAGATGTAGAATAAACGTTATAGGGGGTGAAATGTGGCGAAATGTTGAACGAAAATATTACTTTGATGTTAAAGAGAGTTGTTCGTATTATTGTTCAGATTGGGATACTCAATATTTTTTACTACATGGGCGCCGGTATTGTTGCTTTACTACATGTACCTCTTCCGGGAAGTGTAATTGGATTACTATTATTAGCACTTTCACTCAATTTTAAAATAATTAAAGTAGAATACATTCAAGATGGAGCAGGCTTTTTAATTGGCGTATTAACCTTGTATTTCATTCCTGCAACAGTAGGGGTGATTGACTACCCGGAACTTTTTTCAACAACTGGCCTATTGATTATTCTAGCCGTTATAGTAAGCACTCTAATCTCTATTTATGTTACAGGATTGATTAGTCAAATGGTTGAGAAAAAAGAGCAGGCTAAAAAAGAAACAGAAGCCATTGTAGAAGAAGGAGAGGGGGAATTAACTGTTGATTGAAATTATTGTTGTCGTTGGCACCGTTGTCTTATTCGTGTTATTTACAAAACTTTATCAACGTTTCCCACATCCTTTAATGATTCCGCTAGTGACGACAACCATCGTCAGTGCAGTTGTGTTACTAGTTTTTAATATTCCATATTCTACTTATATGGAAGGGGGGAAATGGCTTCAAAAAATGCTAGGTCCAGCGGTTGTAGCCCTAGCTTATCCTCTATATAATCAGCGTGAGATCATTATGAAATATAAGTATGCTATTTTGTCAGGTATTTTTATCGCTATGATTACGGGCTTAGCGACAATATTTGCTATGCTGAAATGGATTGGCGTCAATAAAAGCTGGCTGCTGACGGCCTTGCCTAAATCATTAACGACACCTGTAGGTATGCAGGTGAGTGAGTCAATTGGCGGCATTCCACCATTAACAGCTGTATTTGTAATGCTAGCAGGGTTTGTAGGCGCTATTATTGGACCGTTAGTCATTAAATACGGCAAAATTGATTCAGCCGTTAGTAGAGGTGTTGCAGTAGGTAGTGCTTCTCATGGCGTTGGACTTGTTAAATTAAGAGAATACGGAGAACAAGAATTATCAGTAGGCTCGTTATCTATGGCCTTAACTGCAATTATAGGCGCATTTCTATGTCCGCTATTTGTTTATTTATTTTTGTGAAAAAAAGCTATATACAGAAATCTGTATATAGTCTTTTAATTTTTTTCGATAATAAATTGAATTGTATGAGCAAGGCCTGTGTGGAGTATACCTTCATTTCGTACTTGTTCACCTGTGAAAAAATGGATAATTTTATAAGGTTGACACCATTTTAGAACATCCAATGGATCGTATAAAAAATCAAGCTGTCTTGGGCCACCTGAGGCGTAAGGTAGTTGATAAATTGAATAAAATTCCATCATAATACGGCCGCCAGACTTTACAGAATCTACAATTCGCTTAAAGACTTCTTGTTGCAGTTCAGTTGGAAAATGACCAAACACCATAATTGCAGCATCAAACATTTCTACTGGTAGTTCATCTTGAATTAGGTCAATAAGCTTTGTTTGAACTGTAACATTATGTTTTTCTGCGAGCTGTTCTGTTTTATCAAGACCGCTTTCGGCATAATCAAAGGCAGTTACTGTATGTCCTTGTAAAGCTAAAAATACAGCATTTCGACCTTCACCTTCTGCGTATGCAGCCACGTTTGTATGCCCTTTTAAGTAGTGTACATAGTCTTCTATAAATGCATTTGGTTGCTCACCATAAACATATTCGATTGTTTTGAATCGTTGATCCCATGTATTCATTCAGTTTTCCCCCTTACTAAATATTGTAAGTAAATTATGCTATAGAATCGAATTTTTTGCTCAGTTTTCAATGAAATCAACTATGCGTTGTGAATTGGTAAATAATAACTTCTAGAATAAAGTGTAAATAGGAATTAGGAAAGGGCTATCTTGATATAGATAATTTAATAAAGTTAAGTGATTTATATGAAATTTCTGTATACCAGCTTATTACAGGTGATGAAAAATATCATACTCCAGTAGCCTCTTATTCAAATAAATCTAATCAAAAAACTGTTGGGGATTTTTTGTGAGATATTGGTGGATTATTTTTCTTGTATTAGTAATACTCTCTACTTGGTTCTATTATTAAACGACAAAAAGCTACCTCTTTTTTGAGGTAGCTTTGTCATTAAATAATTGGTTTTCGTTCTTTTATGACACGAATTGTTTTTAATGTTGTATCTTCTGGTCCTTGAACTGGTAAACCGGCTTCAATATTCATTTGAATGTAACGAATATTTTCTTGGGTAATTATTTCCCCGGGAATAAAAATAGGAATACCAGGAGGATATACCATTATGAATTCTGCACAAATGCAATTATCCGCTTCTGCAAGAGGAACAACTTCAGTATCTGCATAAAATGCGTCGCGCGGTGACATAGCAAGTGCTGGAATATCTGGGACATTAACGATTGCTTCAGTAATAGCAGCCTCTGAATCAAATGCTTTAGACATACGACTAAGTGCATTGATAAGGAGGTTAATTTCCTTTTTCGTATCAGCTAATGTCACTAAACATAAAATATTATATAGGTCTGACAACTCTACTTCGATATTAGCATTGTGGCGAAGCCATTCTTCAGCTTGATGACCAGAAATGCCTAAATCCTTAACACTTATCAATAGTTTTAACGGATCCATATCATAAGTTGCAGATGAGTTTAATTTTTCTTTACCAGCGCATTTTAAATGCGGAATTTGGTTAATGCGTTTTCGGGCATCTTTAGCCAAACGAAGTGCATCATCGATTAAATCATAACCATGTATTGCTAGTTGACGTCGAGCTGTGTCAAGCGAAGCGAGTAATGGATAAGATGTTGATGTTGTTGTTAGCATTGAGAAAACAGCTTGTACACGTTTTGCAGAGACAAGACCTTCACGTACATTTAGAATCGATGTTTGTGTCATGGAGCCACCAAGCTTATGAACGCTTGTAGCTGCCATATCGGCACCTGCCTCCATCGCAGAATAAGGAAGTTCATCATGGAACTTAATGTGTACACCATGGGCTTCATCAACAACTACTGGGATATTACGGCTATGGACTATTTCAACAATACGTTTTAAATCAGCTGTAAAGCCGTAATATGTTGGGTTAATGACAAGAACTGCTTTTGTATCCGGATAAGCATTTAAAGCTTTTTCGACAGCTTCAGGCGATATTCCATGAGAAATACCATACTCACTATCTACTTCAGGATGAATAAAAATCGGGATTGCTCCAGCGAAAACAATCGCCGACATTATTGATTTATGAACATTCCGTGGCACTAGAATTTTATCACCTGGACCGACGACGGTCAGAATCATCGTCATAATGGCGCCACTAGTACCTTGAACGGAAAAGAATGTGTGATCAGCACCAAAGGCTTCGGCAGCAAGTGCTTGCGCTTCCTTAATTGCGCCTTTTGGTGAATGTAAATCGTCTAGTGGAGCAATATTAATTAAATCAATTGATAAAACGTTGTCGCCGACGAATTCTCGGAAAGCAGGATCCATACCTTGCCCTTTCTTATGGCCTGGGATATGGAACTGAATTGGATGTCTGTTCCGATGTTTAAGTAATACGTCGAACAATGGAGTCTCTAATTGTGACAACGCAGGTACCACCTCACTTTATAATATCTAAGAAAACAAATGAATTATAGCACCTAATGACACGAAAAAATAGAGTTTGCAGAAAAAAATAAAAATAAAAGGTTTTTTTTGATAATTTCGAGAAATTAGTATAGAAGGGGGAGATACTATGAAATGGGATACACGTGTGACGAAGCTTTTAAAAATTAAATACCCAATTATTCAAGGGGGATTAGCCTATTTGGCATATGCTGATTTAGCAGCAGCAGTGTCGAATGCTGGGGGACTAGGTCAAATAACAGCAATGAGTTTACGAGATCCTGACTTATTGCGCGCAGAGATTCATAAACTAAGAACATTAACGGATAAACCGTTTGGCGTAAATTTTGCAATTGGTATGTATGGTACTGGTTATGAAGATATGGTACGTGTTGCAGTGGAAGAAAAGGTACCAGTTGTTACAATGACTGGCGGGAATCCTGCACCTATTTTTGATATTTTAGAAGGAACGGATATTAAAAAATTAGTACTTGTTGCTGCACGTAGACAAGCTCAAAAGGCGGAAGAGCTGGGAGCAGATGCTGTTATGGTAGTTGGGCAAGAGGGCGGGGGTCATCTTGGACGCGATGATATTGGAACAATGGTGCTTGTGCCACAGGTTGTAGATAGCGTAAAAATACCAGTTATTGCCTCTGGTGGGATTGGTGATGGCCGTGGCTGGATGGCAGCTCATGCATTAGGAGCAGAGGGAATTGAAATGGGTACGCGTTTTATAGCGACAAAGGAATGCGTTGATGCCTCTGAGGCTTATAAAGAAGCCTTAATCGCAAGCAACGAGGCAGATACGACTGTTATAAAACGCTCAATAGGTGCACCTGCACGAGCGTTACGCAGTGAATTTACGGAAAAGATTTTAGAAATTGAGCGTACTACACCTACGTATGAGGCATTAAAAGATTATATTAGCGGGAAAGCAAATAAACGTTTTATTTATGATGGCGAGAAAGATGAAGGAATTGGCTGGGCTGGACAAGTTACAGGAATGATTCATGATATTCCAACAGTCGAGGAGCTAATCACTCGAATGCTTGCAGAAGCAGAAAGTATCCGGGTAAAATGGGGTCAGTAAAGGTGGTTATGTCCAATGGAATACTCTTATCCGTTTTCAACTGATTGGTCGACTGAGGAAATTGTTGATGTTGTCCAATTTTTTGAAGGAATTGAACAAGCTTATGAAAAAGGCATTAAGCGTGAAGTAATGATGGCGAAATATCGTCGTTTTAAAGAAATTGTTCCTTCACAAGCTGAGGAAAAATCAATTTTTCGTGAGTTTGAAGAAGCAAGTGGCTATGTCAGTTACCCTGTTGTGAAACAAACAAAAGAAGCAGCTGATGGCACGATTATTAAAGTTGTCCCGAAGCAACGTCGATAAAAAAATGAGGCTAGGACCCAACTGCTCAAAACCTTAAAAAGCGCGAGAAATCAATTTTAGCAACATTGATTTCTCGCGCTTTTCTGATGAGAAATTTAATTTTTCTTTAAAAATATACTTATGCCCCAACCTCTTCATAGTGTTAAAAAACAAAATAATCAAGCTTTATCACTATAAATCGAGTGATATGTCGGAAGATACATAATTTGTGAAGTGGTTGATTGGAGTGGAGACTGAGCGACTCCTTGGGGATCAGCGTCACAGATGAGACCCTGGAGCGAGCAACGCGAGCGAAGCGGCTCATCGGACGCCCCCAGGAAAGCGCTCAGTCGGAACGGAAATCAACCCCTCGTTTTGCCAGAAAGGCATACTTAATTGACACCTAATTTTATTGACTATTTTTTTATCAGATAGCATTACACTATCTCTGTGTTAAAAATAAGCTTATTTCATATACTACATATACAACATTTTCCTGATTTTTTTGAAAAGCAGAGAAAAAGTAAATAATTTCCTCAAACCATCATCCACAAGAATATTCTTCAAACAAATTTTCATTTGCTAGGGATAATAAAGTAAATTTTCCACAATATATAAATATAAGCTTTAGTCATTGAAAATTGTTTTAGTTATTATGTCTCAAAAGGTAAAGCACAATCCGTGAAACTTTATTTTCCAACAATGATGTTATAAATAGGGACTAAGCGGCTAAAGGTTTCTTCCGTTAATTGATGAAGTTGACTAGCAGACAGCTTGACAGCTTGATCTTTTGGAATATGTCGACCTACTAAAAATTCACCTTTTTTAACATTACGCAAACGAGTAAGTAATTCATCTAACTTGTTTTCTTTTGCATCTTGCATGGAGATTGCTGCTGGAGACATATGGTCCCCAGAGACAATGAAATCATCAGGAAGTTGCTGTAGCATTGCTTTGTTGGCAATTAAACGTTCAGCCATCACATTTTTTTGTGGAGCTTCATAAATAATAGCTAAGACGATGAATAAATGTGTGTCCCAAAGACCAATCTGAAAGTGAGGTAATGATTTATAACCTCTCTTGTACGGAGCGAAGGCAACCCAGCTGTCGTTTGGGGGATTTACTGTTCTACGTGCATGCTTCGCAACATGAGGGTAAAATTCTTCTCCAAGATGACTTGAAAAGAAGGAAGAAAAATCTTCCCCAAGCAATTGGAATTTTGGTCGTATACACGAATTTAATGCATCCATTCTTTGTTCTAAACCGTCTATTTGAAAAACATTGAAGTCTTTGTTAGTCCACTTTATTTTCGGCATTTTTTATTAACTCCTTTTGATTTATAAGGTTTATTTTATTAGGAAATTGGGAAAAAATCTTATAACAAGAACTTTATCGAATCTAATAAGTTTTGTGAAAAAATAAAAAAAGGAAGTGATTTTTATGAAGCCAATCGTAAAAATTATACGTAAAGTTGACATTGAAAAGCAATATGAACACATTTTACAATTAGAATTAGATTATGAATTAGCTTCGCTATTCTCGGCAATGAATGAAAAAAATGGGCTTGAAATTGAAAAAAGTAAAAAACGTCTCGCTGAAATTCAGCTGGAACTTGAAAGCTTGCACGCCTATGCGTGATAAAAAGTTTATACCGATTTGAAAAATCACTTGCTGAAAATTCCGACAGCAGGTGATTTTTATTGCTATAAAGGGTAAAATAGACAGTATATCATAATGGGAAGTTATATTTTCAAGGAAGTATTATGTGCTACGTAGTAACAAAACGTCATGAGAAATCAAGCCTTAAGTAGTGAGAAAGTTGAAAAGTATTTTAAGTAGGCTAAGTGCATAGGGCCTTTTCTTATATTCGAAGGGTGGGTTTTTATGGATTTACAACAAATTGATCAATTTGCGAAAAGTATTATATTTGAAGCGGGTAGCCGTATTCGAGAGGCCTTTTCGTACAATCTAGTTATCGAGACTAAATCAAGTGCAAATGACCTTGTCACAAATATTGACCGTGAAACAGAATTATTTTTTATAGAAAAAATACGAGATTTCGATCCAACTCACAAAATTTTAGGGGAAGAGGGAATGGGAGAGGCAGTAGAGTCGTTAGAAGGTGTCGTATGGATTATTGATCCAATCGACGGCACGATGAATTTTGTGAAACAACATCGTCATTTTATGATTTCTATCGGTATTTTTGTTAATGGGGTAGGGAAGCTTGGTTACATATTTGATGTAATGCGTGAAGATTTATTTTATGCGATTGCAGGTGAAGGGGCATGGTACAATGATTCACCATTACGTAAATTGCAGTCAGTCAAAATAGAAGAATCGGTCATTGGTATAAACGCACACTGGGTAGCTCCAAATCGACATATTCACCATGAAAAAGTAATTGAAATGGTTCGGAAAGTACGTGGTACACGGTCATATGGTTCAGCCGCAATGGAAATAGCGTTTGTTGTCAGTGGTAAATTAGATGCTTATGTGTCTATGCGACTATCGCCGTGGGATATTGCTGGAGGTACTATTATAGCTAAGGAAGTTGGTGCCATCGCCACTAATTTACATGGTGAGAGCTTTGATTTTCTGCATCAGGATACTTTTATCATTGCTAACCCTTCAATTCACAAAGTATTATTAGAAAAATATATTGTGCCTTATAAATAATGAAGGAGCCGTCTATTTTTTAGACAGGCTCCTTCTTACTTTAGTCCATAAATTTCTTATTAAAGTAATCCTTGCTCACGCAGTTTACGTTTCATTTTAAAGGCTGTCATGAAGATGACACAAGTAGCCACAATGCCTGCTATTATACCTAATACACTACCAGCTGCCACTGAATATCCGATAGAACACATTGCTAAAACAGCCGCTAATGCGTAAACGGCCATTACGAATTTTGCACGATTCATAGCCGAGCCTCCTATATTAAAAATTTGCAAATCAAATATATTTTTTAGAATGAGGAAAATTCTAATAAGGACATTTCTACCCTTCTTGTGCTATAATATCACAGTTAAACATTCGAAAAAAGAATATGGAGTGGAATAATGACAAACTTACGTCAAGATCTTCGCAATATCGCAATTATCGCACACGTTGACCATGGTAAAACTACTTTAGTCGACCAATTATTAAAACAATCGGGTACATTCCGTTCAAACGAACGTGTTGAAGAACGTGCAATGGACTCTAACGATATTGAACGCGAACGTGGTATTACGATTTTAGCTAAAAATACAGCAGTAAACTATGAAGGAACTCGTATCAACATCCTTGATACGCCTGGACACGCTGACTTCGGTGGTGAGGTAGAACGTATTTTAAAAATGGTAGATGGCGTTGTACTAGTTGTCGATGCGTATGAGGGTTGTATGCCACAAACACGTTTTGTGTTGAAAAAAGCATTAGAACAACGTTTAACACCAATCGTTGTTGTTAATAAAGTAGACAAAGATTCAGCTCGTCCACTAGAAGTAGTAGATGAAGTACTTGAATTATTCATTGAACTAGGTGCAGATGAAGATCAATTAGACTTCCCTGTTGTCTATGCTTCAGGTGTAAATGGTACAGCTTCTTTAGACGCTGATCCATCTAAGCAAGAAGCGGATATGGAATGTCTATTTAAGAAAATTATCGAAGCTATTCCAGCACCAATTGATAACTCAGAAGAACCATTACAATTCCAAGTTGCTTTACTTGACTATAATGACTTCGTTGGACGTATCGGTATTGGTCGCGTATTCCGCGGAACAATTTCTGTAGGTCAACAAGTATCTCTTATGAAGTTAGACGGAACAGTGAAAAACTTCCGTGTAACGAAAATCTTTGGTTTCTTCGGCTTAAAACGTGAAGAAGTTGAGACAGCAAAAGCTGGTGACTTAATCGCCGTTTCAGGTATGGAAGACATCAACGTTGGTGAAACAGTTTGCCCTGTTGAGCACCCAGAAGCGCTAACGCCATTACGTATTGATGAGCCAACTTTACAAATGACTTTCTTAGTAAACAATTCTCCATTCGCAGGTCGTGAAGGGAAATGGGTTACTTCTCGTAAAGTAGAAGAGCGTTTACGTGCTCAATTACAAACAGACGTATCTTTACGTGTTGAAGATACTGATTCTCCAGATGCTTGGACAGTTTCAGGTCGTGGGGAGCTTCACTTATCTATCCTTATCGAAAACATGCGTCGTGAAGGCTTCGAATTACAAGTGTCAAAACCACAAGTAATCGTGCGTGAAATCGACGGCGTGAAATGTGAACCTTACGAACGCGTTCAAATCGATGTGCCTGAAGAAAATGTTGGTTCAATTATTGAATCAATTGGTACACGTAAAGGTGAAATGCTTGATATGGTGAACAACGGCAGTGGTCAAGTTCGTTTAACGTTCTTAGTACCAGCTCGTGGATTAATCGGTTATACAACTGAATTCATGTCGATGACAAAAGGTTTTGGTATTATCAACCATACGTTCGATTGCTATCAACCATTATTACCAGGAAAAATTGGTGGCCGTCACCAAGGTGTACTAGTTTCAATGGAAACTGGTAAATCAACAACTTATGGTATGATGCAAATTGAAGACCGTGGTACACTGTTCTTGGAGCCAGGTACAGATATTTACGAAGGTATGATCGTTGGAGAAAATACTCGTGACGCTGATATTACTGTAAACATCACAAAAATGAAACAAAAAACAAACATCCGTTCAGCAAACAAAGACCAAACGAATGTTATTAAAAAGCCACGTATTTTATCACTAGAAGAAGCGCTTGAATACTTAGGTGATGACGAGTACTTAGAAATCACACCAGAATCTATTCGCCTTCGTAAACAAATTCTAGATAAAAACGAACGTGAGAAAGCAGCGAAAAAATTACGTAACGCAGAACAATAATTTTCCGCTGACATGAAAGGAAGAGGAGTCTTGGCTATTAAGTCCGCTTTATTGGGTCAACTGAATTTTATTCAAGTTGCTGCACAGACAAATGCAGAGGAAACAGCAAATGCCTATGAAAAAATGGCAGGGATTACGCGTTTTTTATATGAAAACTTACCTACCAAAGAAATGGCAGGTTATGTTCTGTTTGCTCTAGTGTTTTTGCTCTCTGCACTTGTTTATAAACTAGGCTTTGCAAAGAAATTAAAACTAACACAAAATATTGTTATTTATATTTTCCTGTTCTTAGGATGTACTTTATTAACATTTTTTGCGTTATATCTTCCTATGGTCGAAGGTCTTATTGTAGCGGCATTAATTCTAATCGTCTATAAAACACGTTTATGGCGTGAAAAAAGAGAAGAGCAACAAGCTGCCAATCAATGAGAGTAGCTTGGCTCCTATACCGTGAAACTTGTATTGAGTTTTTAAGTAATAAAACAGCCTTAGCATTAATTTGCTAAGGCTGTTTTATTTGGTATTGTGAAAAATTTTATCGTTTTAAGCCATCTACATATAAACGATTGGCTACGGAACCCATTTTCAATCGATTGTGTCTCTCAAACCTAAATTGATTGGCACCGAAATCTTCCGATATGAATAAGTTAATGTCGATAGGCTTATTTTCATCAATCAAGGAGGAAATGGAATGCGTTGGCTTAAAAAAGGTTTACTAGTTAGTGTTATTGCTTTATTATTCCTTTCTTTGACAGCATGTAATAAAACAGAGCTTGAAAAAGTCAAAGTTGGGGAAGTGACGCGCTCGATTTTCTATGCGCCGCAGTATGTAGCACTTGAAAAAGGGTACTTCAAGGATGAAGGGCTTTCTGTTGAGCTACAAACAATTGCAGGTGGCGATAAGACAATGACGGCGTTACTTTCTGATGGAATTGATATCGCCTTAGTTGGATCGGAAACTTCTATTTATGTAACACTTCAAGGCTCTAATGACCCGATTCAAAATTTTGCTCAGTTAACACAAACAGATGGCACATTTTTAGTTGCACGCAAAAAGATGGATAATTTTTCGTGGGATCAGTTGAAAGGCTCTACATTTTTAGGGCAACGTAAAGGTGGAATGCCACAAATGGCGGGCGAGTTCGTACTGAAAAAGCATGGCATTGATCCTGCGAATGATTTAAAACTCATTCAAAACATTGATTTTGCTAATATTTCTACAGCTTTTGCTTCTGGAACTGGGGACTATGTACAGTTATTTGAACCTACAGCTAGCATGTTTGAGAAAGAAGGTAAGGGCTATATTGTCGCTTCGTTTGGTACTGAATCTGGACAATTACCTTATACATCGTTTATGGCGAAGAGCAGCTATTTAAAGGACAAAGCGAAGACAGTTCAAGGCTTTACAAATGCATTGAAACGAGCACAGGACTTTGTACAAAAAGCGACTCCGGCCGAAATAGCGAAAATTATTCAGCCATATTTTGAAAATGTTGATATTGGATTAATTGAGACAGTAGTAGAGCGTTATAAATCACAGGGTTCCTATGCTACAGATCCTATTTTGGATAATAAGGAATGGGATAATTTGCAAACGATAATGGAGGCTGCAGGTGAACTTCCTCAACGGGTGGATTATGATAAGCTTGTGAATACAACCTTTGCTAAAAAGGCTGTTGAGTAATATGGAAATTTTAAAACTAGAAAATATTCACCATAGCTACTTTTCGAATACGCAGGCAAAGGAAGTTTTACGTGATATCAATTTAGATATTCGTGAAGGTGAGTTTGTTTCTTTTATAGGGCCGAGCGGATGTGGGAAAACGACATTATTATCAATTATTGCGGGCTTATTTTCGTCTACAGAAGGCAAGGTATACATTGATGGTGAGGGAATTTCAACGCACAATCAGTCTCTCATTGGCTACATGCTTCAGCAAGATTATTTATTTCCTTGGAAAACCATCGAAGAAAATGTCACAATTGGTTTGAAAATCATGGAACGAAGCAATAAAACACATAAAGTAACTGCAAATGCACTTTTGCAAGAAATTGGTTTACCGCATGTAGGAAACAACTATCCGAGAGAATTATCTGGTGGCATGCGTCAACGAGTAGCACTTGCAAGAACTTTAGCAGTGGACCCTAAAATTTTATTGCTAGATGAACCATTTTCAGCTCTTGATTATCAGTCTAAATTAAAATTGGAGGACTTGGTTGTTGAAACCTTAAAGGCCTATAAAAAAACGGCAGTTCTTGTGACACATGATATTGGTGAAGCCATTGCGATGAGTGAACGGGTATTTCTATTCTCTGCCAATCCAGGTACATTGCATAGAGTATTTGAAATACCATCAGAGTTACAAGAGCTTTCACCTTTTGATGTTCGACAGCATCCAGCATATTCAGATATATTCCAAACTATTTGGAAGGAGCTGGAGAGTCTTGGATAATACATTATTTAAACAGTATCAGCAAATGCTAAAAAAAGAAAAGCGCTATGTTCGAGTATACCAGCTTATCATCTTACTAGTATTTTTCGTTGGGTGGGAGCTTCTTTCGAGATTTGGATGGATCGACCGATTAATTTTCAGTTCGCCAACGCATGTATGGCACACATTAGTAGAAAAAGTAAGCGATGGTACGTTAACACTTCACGTTGGTGTTACTTTAATGGAAACGATTATTGGCTTTATTGCCGGAACACTAATAGGTACATTAATAGCAATCGTATTGTGGTGGTCACCGATGCTATCGAAGGTACTAGATCCATATTTAGTTATTTTAAACGCCATGCCGAAAGTTGCCTTAGGGCCAATTTTAATAGTCGCTCTTGGTCCTGGTTATTTTTCTATTGTCGCGATGGGTGCGTTGATTTCAATAATTATTACAACCATCGTAGTTTATACAGCTTTTAAAGGGGTTGATCCAAACTACAGCAAAGTATTACAAACTTTTGGGGCAACCAGATGGCAAATATTTAGAGAAGTTATTTTACCAGCTTCATTCCCAACGATTATTTCTACTTTGAAAGTAAATGTAGGACTTTCTTGGGTAGGTGTTATTGTTGGTGAATTTTTAGTTGCCTCAAAAGGGCTTGGTTATTTAATTATTTACGGCTTCCAGGTGTTTAATTTTAATCTTGTGCTTATGTCACTGCTCATCATCGCCTTTTTTGCGACGATTATGTATCAGATTGTAGAGTTGATTGAGAAGGCGATTGTAAAAAATAATGGTTGAACGACAAAGGAGGTGTCTCAAATAATGAGGCACCTCCTTCAGTTGCTGTTAAAACTCTTTATCCATTTGTGGTGAAGTACGATAAAACCGGAAATTTCCTGTTTCAATGCGTGAAATGGTATTTTCTTCAATACGATCATGACATGCACCACACATATACGTATGAATTGGTCGATTGCGCAATTTTTTTGCTAACGGTAAATTATCATCTAAATTGTTAATTGTATCGCAAATAACGCATTTTACTCGCATTGCATTCCCTCCTACTCAGCACGAATAGCTAATACATTTTTGATAGGGTTGTCTACATTTGAACCGTCTCTAAATAGCACATGAACAGGACCATCTTCTAGTAATGGTTTACCATCTTGGCTATATTTTAAAATGAATGTATAAGCTTCTTCGATTGTAAATGTATATTCTTTGCCATCTTCACATTCTATGACGATTGTTGTTGCTTCAGGTTTAATTTCAGCATTTTTTAAGAAGTGACTTAATTCGATCCCAAAAGTACCTGTTTCCATCCCTTTGCGGTCAAATTTTCGTTCTGATTTTAACGTTGGTGGGAAAGTAGCTCCTTCCATAATCTCACGTGACCAGTGAGCACCTACTTCACGCATATATTTAATATCCGAATCTTCCTCAATTTCTTTTGCATCGAAGTATGTTGTTAAATCTAATTTACGATCATCGAAAATCCAAACAGTGGGATCTAATGTTAATTGGAATGAAACTGCGCCCTTGATAGGAATTATTGTTTCCATAATAGAAATCCTCCTCAAATCTTGTATATCCATGAAATAGTATAACGCTAATGACTAGAGATAATAAAGAAATATAATTCGATTTCTCTATTTTCCAATGTAGACACTTGCATTTTTAACGACTAAAAGCTAAACTTTATTAAGATAGAATCGAAGAAATATCAGATAATGGGGGCGTCCTCATGGATACTAAATCACAAACTTCTTTTCAAGAGAAGGCTTTGGAGCTTTTAGTTGCTGATGCAGACAAAATTGCTCGCCTCATTCGAGTACAAATGGATCATTTAACAATGCCACAATGCCCTTTATATGAAGAAGTATTAGATACACAAATGTTCGGCCTTTCACGTGAAATTGACTTTGCTGTCAAGCTTGGACTCGTTGATCGCGAAAAAGGCAAAGAAATTCTCGATTCACTCGAGAAAGAACTTTCTGTATTACATGACGCGTATACAGACAAATAAAAAGAAAAAACTCAAACGCAATTTGCGATTTGAGTTTTTTTTCTAGAATGAGGTTTTCCGATGAAACAATATTTAAAACGTTATGCACAAAATTTTGATTACCCATTATTTTTTACATTCATATTTTTAAGCTTATTTGGATTAGTAATGATTTATAGCTCAAGTGTGATGGTGGCGATTGTAATAAAAAAACAAGATGCAGATTATTTTTATCACAAGCAAGTAATCAATTTAATTGTAGCTTTTCTTGGATTTTTAGCAGCAGCATTCTTCCCGTATAAGCATTATGCGAATAAAAAAGTTATGTTGATACTTACAGCTGTGTTAGTTGTGCTATTTACTTGGGTAAAAGTAGCTGGTAATGGTGATGAGGTAGGAATAGGGTCTAAAAGTTGGATACACGTTCCAGGTTTAGGAAACTTTCAGCCTTCTGAATATGCAAAGCTATTTATAATTTTATATTTTGCCGCTGCATTTTATCGGAAAGGACAAAAATATACGCTTGAAAAGCTACAACCAACAGAAATATTTTATCCAATATTCCTTTGGATTCTTGTTGTTGCTGGTGTAGCCTTTGAAACCGATTTGGGAGCAAGTATTATTCTTTGTGGAATTGCTGTTTCTGTTGTAGCAGCAAGTGGCATTCCATTTAAAACATTTTGGAAGTTCTTCGGAGTACTAGGAGCTTTTGGTGGAATCATCTTTGGTATACTAATGTTGTTTAAAGGAAATATGTTAACTACAAACCGTATGGGACGTCTTCAATCATACATAAACCCTTTTAATTATGAAAATGGTAGTGGTCACCAAGTTGTCAATAGTTATTATGCAATTGGTGGAGGCGGTTTAGAAGGAAGAGGTCTCGGTCAGTCAATTCAAAAATTGGGGTATTTACCTGAACCACAAACCGATTTTATTATGGCGATTATTATGGAGGAACTAGGTATTTGGGGAGTTCTTATCGTTTTAGGTGGTTTAGGATTTATTGTATATAAAGGATTTTCGATTGCGTTGCGCACGAAAGATCCACTAGCGCGTATGATTGCAGCAGGTATTGCGAGCTGGATTGGCTGGCAATCGTTTATCAATCTTGGGGGTGTAACTGGGTTAATCCCGTTAACTGGTGTAACGCTACCTTTTATTAGCTATGGCGGGACATCTATAATTATTCTATCTTTAGCGATGGGAATATTGATCAATGTTTCTATGTTTGAAAAGATAGAAAGGAGAAAAACACAATCATAAAGGGGGATATCAATGGAATCGATCAAAAAAATTCTCGTAGCCAATCGAGGAGAAATTGCAATTCGTATTTTCCGTGCATGTACGGAGTTGAATATTCAAACTGTTGCTATTTATTCTCGGGAGGACAGTGGGGCGTTCCATCGCTTTAAAGCAGATGAGGCCTATTTAGTGGGAGCTGGCAAGAAACCAATTGATGCTTATTTAGATATTGAGGGCATTATTACAATCGCTAAAGATGCAGATGTTGATGCGATTCATCCGGGTTATGGCTTTTTATCTGAAAACGTGGAATTTGCGCGTCGATGTGAAGAAGAGGGCATTGTCTTTATTGGGCCAACTTCTAAGCACTTAGATATGTTTGGAGACAAGGTGAAGGCGCGAGAACAAGCAATTGCTGCAGGTATTCCTGTTATTCCTGGTACAGATGGTCCAGTAGCTGATTTAGCAGAGGTAGAGGCTTTTGCTAACACATACGACTATCCAGTTATGATTAAGGCAGCGCTAGGCGGCGGTGGTCGAGGTATGCGCCTTGTTCATACAGAAGAGGAGCTAGCTTCCTCCTATGAACGTGCAAAATCAGAGGCGAAGGCAGCATTTGGCTCTGATGAGGTGTATGTAGAAAAGGCCATTATTAAGCCAAAGCATATTGAAGTACAAATTATTGGTGATCAACAGGGCAATATCATTCATTTATATGAGCGCGATTGCTCGATACAACGTCGTCATCAAAAGGTTGTTGAAATCGCACCATCTAATTCAATTTCGGAAGATTTAAGAAGCCGAATTTGTGATGCAGCTGTTCAATTAATGAAAAATGTCTCATACATAAATGCAGGGACAGTAGAATTTTTAGTTGCAGGTGAGGATTTTTATTTCATCGAGGTCAACCCTCGTATTCAAGTAGAGCATACGATTACTGAAATGATTACGGGTGTCGATATTGTTCATGCCCAAATTAAAGTGGCAGCAGGCTACGGTCTGCATAGTGAGGAAATTCATATTCCACAACAGGCGGAAGTTCCAATGATTGGCTATGCGATTCAAGCACGTGTCACAACGGAAGACCCAGCTAATGACTTTATGCCAGATACAGGGAAGCTCATGGTGTATCGTTCAAGCGGGGGCTTTGGTGTACGATTAGATGCCGGTAATGGCTTCCAAGGTGCTGTTGTAACACCGTACTATGATTCACTACTGGTGAAAATTTCAACATCAGGGATGACGTTTAAAGAAGCCGCAGCAAAAATGGACCGTAATTTAAAAGAGTTCCGAATTCGTGGGGTAAAAACGAATATTCCATTCTTAAATAATGTCGTGACGCACGAGAAATTTTTAACGGGTGCATTTGATACAAGCTTAATCGATACAACACCTGAACTATTTAATTTCCCTGTGCGCAAGGACCGTGGGACAAAGCTCTTAAGCTATATTGGTAATGTGACGCTAAATGGCTTCCCAGGAGTAGAGAAGAAGGCGAAACCAATTTTTGTACAGCCGAGCATCCCAAAAGTTGATAAATTAATCGTTCCTCCGGCGGGAACAAAGCAAATTTTAGATGCCCAAGGAGCAGATGGGCTTGTGAAATGGATTCTGGAGCAAGAAGACGTGCTATTAACAGATACAACTTTCCGAGATGCACACCAATCACTGCTTGCGACACGTGTACGTTCACAGGATATGTTCGAAATTGCAGACGCAACAGCGCGCATGATGCATGATTTCTTTTCACTCGAAATGTGGGGTGGCGCGACGTTTGATGTGGCGTACCGTTTCTTAAAAGAAGACCCATGGGAGCGCCTTGCAAAGCTGCGTGAACAAGTACCGAATGTGCTATTCCAAATGTTATTGCGTGGTGCGAATGCCGTTGGCTACACAAACTACCCAGACAATTTAATTCGTGAATTTATCGCTGAATCAGCGGCATCAGGCATTGATGTATTCCGTATTTTCGATAGCTTGAACTGGATTAAAGGAATGGAAGTAGCCATTGATGCTGCACGTCAATCTGGTAAAATTGCGGAAGCTGCTATCTGTTACACAGGAGATATTTTTGATGAAACAAGAGCAAAATATTCAGTTCAATACTACAAGGAAATGGCAAAGGAGCTAGAGGCAGCAGGTGCCCATATTTTAGCGATAAAAGATATGGCTGGTTTATTAAAGCCAGAAGCAGCGTATCGTTTAATTTCCGAGTTAAAAGAGACGACAAATCTGCCAATCCATCTGCATACGCATGATACAAGTGGTAATGGTATTTATTTATATGCCAAGGCGATCGAGGCAGGGGTGGACATCATTGATACGGCGCTCGGTTCAATGGCGGGCTTAACGTCACAGCCAAGTGCAAACTCCTTATATTATGCAATGAAGGGTAGTAAGCGTGAGGTTCGTGCCGATATCGATGCGCTTGAAAAATTATCGTACTACTGGGAAGATGTACGTAAGTATTATAAAGATTTTGAAAGCGGAATGATTAGTCCACATTCTGAAATTTATGTCCATGAGATGCCAGGCGGCCAATACAGTAACCTGCAGCAACAAGCCAAAGCAGTTGGCCTTGGGGACAGATGGGAAGAAGTGAAGCGCATGTATTCCCGCGTAAACCTTCTATTTGGCGATATTGTCAAAGTAACCCCATCTTCGAAAGTAGTCGGTGATATGGCGTTATTTATGGTGCAAAACGATTTAAATGAAAGCACTGTACTGACAAGAGGGCAAACTATTGACTTCCCGGATTCTGTGATTGAGTTCTTCCAGGGCTATTTGGGACAACCGCATGGTGGCTTCCCAGAGGCTCTTCAAAAGGTTGTGTTAAAGGATCGTGAAGCAATTACGGTAAGACCTGGCGAGCTACTAGAGCCTGTGAATTTTGAGCAACTAGAGGCGGTACTAGAGGAAAAATTAAATCGTTCCGTTACAAAGCAGGATGTGCTAGCGTTTGCTTTGTATCCGAAAGTGTTTGAAGAGTATTCAAAAACAGTGGACTCTTTCGGCAATATTTCGGTATTAGATACGCCAACATTCCTTTATGGATTAAAACTAGGTGAAGAAATCGAAGTCGAGATCGAAAAAGGAAAAACACTAATTATTAAACTTGTTTCCATTGGTGAACCACAACATGATGGTACGCGTGTTATTTACTTTGAGCTAAACGGTCAATCACGTGAACTAGTGATTCAAGATATGACTGTCGAAGTAGATGGCAGCCTGGCATTAAAAGCAGATCCAAGTAATCCAAATCAAATTGGAGCAACGATGCCAGGTACGGTCTTAAAGGTAGTTGTAGCAAAAGGAAGCTCTGTAAAACGTGGGGATCACTTATTAATTACCGAAGCGATGAAAATGGAAACAACCGTCCAAGCACCGAGAGACGGCGTCGTGAAAGAAGTATACGCTAGTGCGGGCGATGCCATTTCAACAGGTGATTTGTTAATTGAAATTGAATAATTGATAGTAAAGAAGGTTATTAGATTGCTTTTATAGCATACTAATAACCTTTTTTGTGATTTTAAGTATATCTTTGCTAATTTCTTAGCGATATATTTGCCAACACAGTAATATCAACCTTTTCAAGCTACTTGATTTTAAAACCCAATCTAATTAAAAGTGTTATATTGATTTAAATTGAATTTACCTATAGCTTTTGGCATTATTTTGATTAATTTTCTTACTTTTGGCATATGTATGATTAATGATTTATGATTAAATATTTACAATAACAACTAGTAAGTTCATTTGTCACTTTTGAAAAAAGAGATTGATTAAAATGTGCTGGCAATCCTCAGTTTCCTTATTAAATTATACCTCGTATTTTGAACAAACTTTGATCAAAATACGAGGCTTTATCTGTTTGTCACTATTCATTTTTATAATAAAAATTGATTATTCTGGAACGCGAATCTTCAACTAGAGCATTCGGTCGAAACGTGCAGTCTGGATAGCCTGTGATAATACCACGAGCTGCGATGTCTTCAATCATGTCCTTAGCACAGTTTTCGTGGAGATATCGTTGAATGTAATATTAGGCTTTGAATCTACAGGTTTTTCTGGTTGCTCTGGCCCTTCAGGTGTTGGCTCTATTGCTGTTGGTAAGGATTTCCGTCTTTTAGAACAAAAGCAGTTTTACTTTCCACACCTGTAGCAGATATAGACTTTATACCATATGTGTATACTTTACTATTATTTGCAATAGTATCTACATAAATAGTATTACCTTGTGTGTTATAAACCACGTCTACTATATTTTTAACGTCTTCATATGATCCTTCTTTTGTTCCATCAAATCGGTATATTACATATTTCCTTGGTTGAGTACTATTTTCATCTGTAATAGTAAGCTTCATGCCGAAAGACTCTTTACTCAATTTAACATCAGTTGGACATAAAGGTATTGCAGAGCCTTTCCAATAAATTGTAGGTGTTAAAGCTTTATAATTGTATAGTTGCTGATTTAGATAAGAAGCATATCCAAGAGCGTTATTGTTAATACTTCTTAGAGAAAAATGCATTTGTCCTTGAGCATTTTTATTTGCTCTGTTGGCGATTACTTGGCTGATAAGTTCCGTCTTATTATTCCATGCAGAATCAGAATCATTTCCAACTTTATGATTGGCCATGCCAATATATAGATTAACAGGATGGACTTTTGCGTACGTTTGAACTTCTCTTCCCCACCAATCTAATAAAACAGAGTAATTTGCTGCTTTATGATTTCTAGACCAATAGATTTGAGGAGCAATATAATCGATACTTCCATCTTTAATCCACTGTCTTGTATCAGCATAAAGATCATCGTAGTTACTCATTCCATTCGTGTTACTACCAGTAGAATCTTGCCCTTTGTTTCGCCAAATTCCAAACGGAGATATTCCATATTGAACATGAGGTTTAATTGCCTTAATGCTTGCATAAACCTTTTTTACTAATTGATTAACATTATTTCTGCGCCAGTCTTCAATATTTTTGAATGAGCCACCATACTTTTTAAAAGTTTGTTGATCTTGAAAAGTCTCTCCTTTTATTTTATAAGGATAGAAGTAATCATCCATATGTACAGCGTCGATATCATAGTTGCTTACTAATTCTTCTATGGTTGATAATAAGTAATTTTGAACTTCCGGCAAACCAGGATCTAAATAGTATTGTTTACCGTATTTCACTACCCAATTAGAATTTTTACGGGCTACATTATCGGCAGCAAGATTAGACAAAGATTGCGAAGGCATAGTGACCCTATATGGGTTTACCCAAGCATGAAGTTCTAATCCTCGCTTATGTGCTTCGTCCAGCATTATTTGCAATGGATCAAAACCCGGATTGGTCCCTTGTGTATTGCCTGTTATATACGATGACCATGGAGCAAGCTTAGACGGGTACAGTGCATCATTTAATGGCTTAACTTGAAAAATAACTGTATTAAAGTTATCAGCTTTTAATTTGTCTAAGGTACTTTGAACCCATTGAGTATATTGGGTTTTACTCATACCTGCCTTCATATCAATATTAGATACTGTTGCAATCCAGGCTGCACGCATTTCATTTTGAGGTAGTGAATTAGCTGTAGCCTTTTGATTTGTAAAAACAGGGATAAGTAAAAGTAAAACAAAAAAAGTTACTAAGCACTTTCCAAAAAGATTTTTAAACATAAATAATGAAATCTCTCCTTTAATTCTCAGCTATTAAAACCTAGCTGTTACTATAACCTAAGTAAATACCATATCAGCCTATTCTATAAAAGTAGGAACTGATTTATCCTTCCAAAAAGTGTCTTACAGTAATTAGGTCTGTAGAATTTTGTCGGCAGGACCCTCTATTGGTAATTTCAATTGTTTGCGAAGCTCGGTGGAAAATTTTATTCTTGTTTCTTCGCTCACTATATAATACCACAAATCCCCAATTATTCTCCCTTCACCGGTAATTTCTATTTGTTTAATATTCTTGACGCCAATTTTATGAGAGCGTTGAATAGCAATCATTTGGTCAATTGTTAAGTTCGTTTGATAAAGTGGACCATACGGTGGAAGGATTGGAAGAAATTCTTCACAAGATAAACATCAGTTTTAACATAAATGTCCAATAAAAAAATCATCTCAAAGGATAACTAAAGAGATGATTTTTATCAAACTTTATTACAAATTATCAATCTTTATTATAAACGATCAATCTTTTTTACAAAGCTACAATCGGAGATGACAAGTTATTTATATGAGTTATTTGATTACAGACGTACTTTTTAAGTATAGTATTGCCTAAAATAAAATTAAGTATATCCTTGCCAACGCGGCAAAGATATACTTAAAATCACATTTTTTATTTTTACATTGCAGGGTCACATCTGTGACTTACCCCCAAGGAGTCGCCCATCGTGGATAAAAACTGAAAATGTTCCGATGAAACGAGATCATATTCCGATAAAATGATATTTTGTTCCGATAAATCTACAAAGTATTCATATAAAAATATATTCATTACAATAACGTTGGTTTCTGTTTCGACTAGGCGCTTTCCTGGGGATGGATGAGCCGCTTGGGGCAACAAATGTTTTCTATGCGAAAATGAAGCGGGAGCAACAAATGATTTCTGTGCGAAAGTGAAGCGGCAGCAACAGATGTTTTTTGTGCGAAAGCGAAGCGACAGCAACGACAGGATGTTTGTCACGAAGGCGTTATCACAGGACGTGATGTTCTTAGCCTTCATTCCTCTGCCTGCTCTCATCTGTGATAAATGTCATCCAACTTATGGTGATAACCCTATTAATTAACTATTTTACAATAATAAACTTATCGATATTTTAACACATTTAAATAGAAGCATTTGAAAAAAAAAAAGATTCGCCATTGAAAAATGTAGCGAATCTTTTTCTACTATTATTTGTTTTTTTCATTATAATTGCTGCGTGCAACTAGCATTACCATGTAGCAAAGTAGACCAAATAGAATTGAAATTAATAATGAATGAAGTAATGCAACTATAAGATTCAACTTAGTTAGGACTACTAACATACCAGCAATCACTTGTAAGATTACTATAGTAAAGGCAATGATCCAGCCATAGTAAATAACACGTTGTTTTTTATATTCTTTTACCGCGTGCCAAGTTATGTATGCAATCCAAATGAAAAAGATAAGAACAGCTAGGCGATGCCCCATTTGTATCCATTCATACATATTATTAAAAGATGCGAATGGTGTGTCATTATAGCAAAATGGCCAGTCAGGACATATTAAGCTAGATTCTGTATGGCGAACAAGTGCCCCTGTATAAACGACTAAATAAGAATAAATTGTGACAGCAATCGTATGCCAACGCAATTTTTTACCAATAAAAACGTTATCGGCATCAAATTTCCGATCCACTTCAAATACAATCATAGAAAGAAGGAGAACAGCAGCAAAGGAAATAAGAGAAATCCCAAAGTGGAGTGCTAGTATGAAATCACCTTGTCCCCACAACACTTGAGCAGCTCCAATAAGAGCTTGTGCGATTAAGAAAAACATCGCCAAGAAACCTAATAATTTTACTTCGCGAATATGACCGAGTTTACGCCATGTCCAAATTGTTAACGCAAGAATTGAAATAGATACGACTCCAGTTACAAGACGATGCGAAAATTCAATTAAGACTGCTGGTGTAATTTCTTTTGGAATAAGAGAACCATTACAATCAGGCCAGTTTCGGCCACAGCCTAAGCCACTATCTGTTTTGGTAACAAGTGCTCCACCTAGTAAAATAAGGAGCATTCCAACTGTAGCGGCAACAGCAAACCATTTCATATACCTATTGTGTTGCATAAAATGAGTCACCTACTTTATCTATGAACATTACATGAAAGTAATGTTTCTGCTAATAGATAATATCGAAAATACAGGTAAAAAACAACTTGTAAAGAGTAGGGAGTATTAGATGTCGCTTCCATTTCACAAATTGTTCATAATTTCGTACTTTAACCTTCACAATTCATTTTAGAAAATGTTTTACTATAGATATGTTGTTTTTAATTATATTTCTAGACAAAGCTAATTTTTACAACTTCATCTAAATTTCACTTAATGTCTAGAAATCAATCGCAAATTTCGCTATAGTAATTGGTAGCGGAATATGCTTACAAAAATGAAAGGAGAGGTATCATGTCAAACGGTCGTGCACTGACGGCTACTAGAAATGGTGGACCAGAATCAACATCTGTTGTAAAAGATTTCTTAGCACTAATAAAAATTGGAATCGTTAACTCGAATCTTGTCACAACGTTTACAGGGATGTGGCTGGCATTTCAATTTACTAGTAGACACTTCTTGCAAGAGCTTGATGTCATATTGTTCACCATGCTGGGTGCGGCATTCATTATAGGTGGCTCGGGCGCAATGAATAACTTTATTGATCAGGATATTGATCCAATCATGAAAAGAACGAAGGCAAGACCTACAGTAACGGGTAGATTTAAGCCGAATTTTGTATTGACCATTGCCCTCTCATTTTTAATTGTAGGTGAAATTTTGTTATTTGCGGCATCGTTTGCGGCCGGCATGTGGGGACTTGTAGGAATATTTGCTTATGTTGTTCTGTACTCAATGTGGTCAAAGAGGAAGCATGTTAGTAACACGGTTGTAGGAAGTATTTCAGGGGCTATTCCACCAGTTATTGGGTTTGCAGCTGTTGAGCCTAAATTAGGTGCTGGAGCACTTGCCTTATTCCTTATCATGTTTGCATGGCAACCACCGCATTTTTATGCGCTTGCTATGAAACGTACTGAGGAATATCGTGCAGCTAACATACCAATGCTACCTGTAGTAAAAGGATTTAAACGAACTAAGTACTCGATGTTATTCTGGATTCTTTTATTATTACCGTTACCTTTCCTTTTACCAGAGCTTGGAGTTGGCTTCTTAATTCTTGCCACTGCATTGAACTTGGGCTGGTTGATTCTAGCTTTTAAAGGCTTTAACACCAAAGATGATATGAAATGGGCAAATAAAATGTTTATCTATTCGCTGAATCATATGACCATATTATTTGTATCCATCATAATTTTTGCGTTGTTTAGCTAAATTTAGGAATTCTTTCTTTTCCTAAAGAATTCATATAGACAGAACTTATGTCCTAGGTACACATGAAAATACAACAAAGAAAGAGGGGTTTAATTAAGCTATGATGAAAGGGCTTAAAAAATGGCGTCTTTTTTCACTACTAGCAGTGATGATGGTTTTCCTTTCTGGTTGTGGTGAAGATTATATTTCTGCACTAAAACCATCTGGTCAAGTAGGTAAAGAACAATACAACCTATTAATGTTAGCTACTGGAATTATGACGTTAGTTGTAGTAGTAGTAGTCGTTATCTATTTACTTGCATTCTTAAAATTCCGCCGTTCAAAAGTTGGCGAAAACGTTATTCCTAAGCAAGTAGAAGGAAGTCACACTCTTGAAGTGATTTGGACAGTTATTCCAATTATTTTATTATTAATCTTAGCTGTACCAGTTGTTACGGCTACTTACAAATTTGCAGATGTTGCTGCGATGGACGAAGTAGACGAAAACGGTAACAAAACAGCACTTACAGTAAATGTAACTGCACATTTATATTGGTGGGAGTTTGAATACCCTAACCAAGGTATTATAACTGCACAAGAGTTAGTTGTACCAACAGGTCAAAAAGTTTACTTTAACTTAAAAGCTGCCGATGTTAAGCACTCATTCTGGATTCCTGCTATAGGCGGTAAAATGGATACGAACGTAGATAACTTAAACAAGTTCTATCTAGAATTCGATAAAGAATCAAAAGACCTTAAAGACGGCGTATTCTATGGTAAATGTGCTGAGTTATGTGGTCCTTCACATGCTTTAATGGACTTCAAAGTTAAAGCATTAACACCAGATGCATTTGATGCATGGGTAGCTTCAATGAAAGCAACAGATAAAAAAATGCCTGATAAAACTTCAGCTGATCTTGGGGAAGCAACATTTGCTAAGAGCTGTATGGGTTGTCATGCTGTATCTGGTACAAGCGGTCCAGGTTCAAAAGGTCCTAACTTAACTACATTTGGTGACCGTAACCGAGTTGCTGGTATCTTAGAACATAATGAAGAAAACTTAAAAGCTTGGATTAAGAATCCTGAACAATTCAAACCAGGTAACTTAATGATGAATGCAGATGGTACTGCGCCAGTTTATGGCGATTTAACTGACGAAGAAATTCAAGCTCTAGCAACTTATATCATGGGCTTATCTGTAGAGAAATAATTTTAAGTTTTATGTAACAAACTTTGAGGGAGGTAAAAGTTGTGAGCTCATACACACAGAAAAAGGGCTTTGGAGCAACTGTCTGGGACTACATTACAACTGTTGACCATAAAAAGTTAGCAGTAATGTATTTATTAGCCGGTACATTGTTCTTTGCTATCGCTGGTTTTGAAGCGTTATTAATGCGTATTCAATTAATGAAACCAAATAACGATTTCGTATCAGCTGGTTTTTTCAATCAATTATTAACAATGCACGGAACAACAATGTTATTCCTAGCTGCGACTCCATTACTATTCGCATTTATGAACATGCTTGTACCATTACAAATTGGTGCGCGTGACGTAGCATTCCCGTTCCTTAACTCTTTAGGGTTCTGGTTATTCTTCCTAGGTGCAGTATTCCTTCACCTGTCATTCTTTATGGGTGGTGCTCCTGATGCGGGCTGGACGTCTTATGCATCATTATCTTTATATTCTCCAGGACATGGTATTGATTTCTATGTTCTCGGTTTACAAATATCAGGGGCAGGTACATTAATTTCAGGTCTTAACTTTATCGTTACGATTATTACAATGCGTGCTCCAGGTATGACATTCATGCGTATGCCATTATTCACTTGGACTGCACTAGTTTCAAGTGCACTAATCCTATTCGCATTCCCTCCACTAACAATTGGTTTATTAATGATGTTATTTGACCGTATGTTCGGTGGTAACTTCTTTGACCATACTATGGGTGGTAACACAATTATTTGGGAACACTTATTCTGGATCTTCGGACACCCAGAAGTTTATATCTTAGTATTACCTGCGTTTGGTTTATTCTCTGAGATTATTCCAGCGTTCTCTCGTAAACGTTTATTTGGATACTCTTCAATGGTATTCGCAACAATTTTAATTGGTTTCTTAGGGTTCATGGTTTGGGCTCACCACATGTTTACAGTTGGTCTTGGGCCAACAGCCAACGCAATCTTTGCTGTTGCAACAATGGCAATTGCCGTTCCAACAGGTATGAAAGTATTCAACTGGATCTTAACTATTTGGGGCGGATCTATTAAAGTTACAACACCAATGCTTTATGCACTTGGTTTCATCCCGTCATTCGTTGCGGGTGGTGTTACAGGGGTAATGCAAGCATCTGCACCTCTTGACTACCAATTACACGATTCTTACTTTATCGTTGCTCACTTCCACTACGTAATCGTTGGTGGTATCGTAACAGCGTTATTTGGTTCAGCACACTTCTACTGGCCAATTTTCTTCAACCGTATGTTAAACGAAACGCTTGGTAAAATTACTTTCTGGGTATTCTTTATCGGATTCCATTTAACGTTCTTCGTTCAACACTTCTTAGGTTTAATGGGTATGCCACGTCGCGTATTCACTTACATGGAAGGTCAAGGTTGGGATCAGTTCAACTATATCTCTACAATCGGTGCATTAATGATGGGTGTAGGGGTTATCTTAATGGTAATCAACTGCTTAATGTCAATCAAAGGCAAACCAGCAGGTCGCGATCCATGGGGCGATGGACGTACATTAGAATGGTCAATTCCACAACCAATCCCATTCTATAACTTCCGTCAAACACCACTTGTTCGTGGTTTAGATCCATGGTGGATCGAAAAACAAGAAGGTAATAAAGAAATTACATTTGCTGAGCCAATCGGTGATATTCATATGCCAAATAACTCAGCTATCCCATTTGTTATTTCTATGGGTATGTTTATCGCGGCATTCGGTGCACTTTATAATCCAGATGCAGATAAACCATGGTCAATTTATATTTTAATTGCTGGTCTTGCAATTACATTTGGTGCTATGATTTTCCGTTCTGTTAAGGACGATCACGGATTCCATTTACACAAAGAAGAAATTCTTGAAATTGAAGAACATCTTTACGGCAAAGGAGGAAATAAATAATGGATTTCAATACTAAATTTACTCCTCATACTTGGCCAGATCATCCTGAACAAGCTACGATGGAAGGGAAAAATAAAGTTGTTGGTTTCTGGATTTTCCTTGCCTGTGAAGTTGTACTTTTCGCAAGTTTATTCGCTACTTACCTAGCGCTTAAGAACAAAGGGCCAGCTGGCATGGAGTTCACAACACAAGGTTTATTTGAATTACCTCTAGCTTTCGCTATGACGATGTTATTATTAACATCTTCACTAACGTCTGTTTACGCAATTTACCATATGCGTAACTTTAACTTTAAAGCTATGCAAACTTGGTTTGGTATTACAATTCTTTTAGGTCTTGGATTCTTAGGTCTTGAAATCTATGAATTCAATCACTATGTAGGTCTTGGTTTTACATTTAACCAATCTGCATTTTCAACTGCGTTTTATTCATTAGTGGGTACACATGGTTTCCACGTAACATTAGGTCTTGTGTGGATTTCTACGTTAATGCTCCGTAATGCTAAGCGTGGCCTTAACTTATACAATGCACCTAAATTCTTCGTGGCTGCTTTATACTGGCACTTTATCGACGTAGTTTGGGTATTCATCTTTACAGTAGTATACTTGATGGGAGTGATCGGATAATATGTCTTCACACGATACACCTATAGTTGCTAAGTCTCAGGCGCAATACGAGTATGACCGTCATCATAATGCCGTTCATATGCGTAAACAAGTTATCAACTTTGCGATTATGATTTTCTTTACGTTTATCGCATTCGCAGTAGTTGCAGCTGATTTCTCTAAATACTTAATATTACCACTTATTTTATTGCTTGCTAGTGTTCAAGTTGTTCTTCAACTTTACGCTTTCATGCACTTAGAAGACAAAAAAACACACTTCGGTGGTGTAATTGGTTTCTTCATGTGGATGGGAATATTAATCGCATTTACATTCTTCTTAGCATTTTTAACAATTATCTGGTGGTAATCACCAAAAAAGCACGTTCTCTACCTAGCGTAGGAACGTGCTTTTCTTTTTGGGTTCTATTCACGGATATAGTGATGAGCATGTAAGAATTAAAATAATTCATGTGAAAGTGCTTTCCGTTCCAGGCTACTTGCTTTCCTGTGAGCGAGTGTCAGCTGCTTCCTCCGCTATGTTGCCGCGCCGCTTCGCTTTCGAACAGACAAAACCCTTTTGCTAAAGTTGCGTTATCACTTAAATAAAAGCGACATGGCAGAGGATACATGCTATGTGAATCAGTTGATTGGAGTGGAGGCTGGGTGACTCCTTGGGGATTAGCGTCACAGATGAGACCCTGGAGCGAGCAGCGCGAGTGAAGCGGCTCATCGGACGCCCCCAGGAAAGCACCCAGCCGGAACGGAAATCAACTCCACGTGCAAGAAATAATATAATTCATGTTGGGTTTATATACTTTGAATATTTTTTTTATAGATACGATAATCCTGTAAGAAAGGTAAACTATAGATAGTTATTTGTTCACCTTTCGTTCATTGCAGAATAAGTGTAAGCGTTCTATAATAGGAGTACTGAAGTTAAAGGAGTGCGTTTTGTATGCCACTTAGTATATTTGGTTTCCAAGCTTTATGGAGCCCATACTTAATAGGGGTTCTTGTTTTCATAACAGTCATCTATTTTTTAGTCACAACAAAGTGGCGCAAGGATTTTAAAGTAAGTGAGCCTTTGAAAAAGGGAGAAGCTATTTATTTTGTACTAGCAATGGTAACGATTTATATTATTAAAGGATCACCAATAGATTTAATGGCGCACATTATGTTTACGATGCATATGGTGCAAATGGCTATTTTATTGTTACTTGTACCGATTTTCTTAATTAAGGGGATTCCTTGGTGGGTATGGAAAGTTGCAATTGAGGCACCAGTTGTTAGAACTTTATTTAAAACATTTACATTACCTGTCGTCGCGGTGATTATGTTTATTGGTTTATTTTCTTTCTACCATTTACCTGCAGTATTAGACTACATTAAATTAAACGAAACTTTACATGGTACATATACGTTTGTATTATTTGTTTCTGCTGTTTTAATGTACTGGCCTTTGATACAAAAGATGCCTAATAGTCCACATATGAAGCCTTTGTATAAATTAGCCTATATCATTGCTAATGCGGTATTAATTACACCTGCGTGTGCGTTAATTATTTTTGCACCAAACGCTATGTATGAAACGTATACAAATGGTGATGCATGGCTAAAGGCAATGGAACTTTGTGTACCAGCTTCTACATTATCTAGTTTGTCACTTTCAGGACCAGAGCTCTTTACAAATATGTCACCTGTTGCCGATCAGCAACTAGGCGGCGTTTTAATGAAGATTTTACAAGAGCTTATTTTTGGGGTATTACTTGGATCAATCTTTATTAATTGGTATCGTTCAGAACAAAAGGATCCAGATAAAATTACGGCAGATGCGTTAAAAGAACATCAAAAGAAATGGGAAAGTCAACAGGAACAGCAACATCAGTTGTAAAATAGAAACTTTAATCTGTATAAGGGGTTTTGTAAATGGAATTGCAAATTTTGCCTACTATAAGTACATCATTCATCGTTATTAGTGCAGTACTTGTAGCTATTGGTTGGGGCTTAATTATAAAAGGAAAAGTAGAGGCACATAAAAAAGTAATGCTTGCAGCAGGAGTTGCTGCACTTATCTTCTTTATTATTTATGCTTCACGAACAGTCTTTATTGGTAACACAGCGTTTGGTGGCGGAGAAGATTTAAAACCATATTATACTTTCTTCTTAATTTTCCATATTACTCTGGCAACAACTGGAGCAGTATTTGGTATTGTTAGTATCATTTCTGGTTTGAAAACTAATCTCAAGCTTCACCGTCGTATTGGACCAATTACAAGTATTATTTGGTTCTTCGTAGCTATTACCGGAGTTTTAGTATACATTTTACTATATGTTATGTTTGAACCAGGTGAAACAACATCTGTTATTAAAGCTATTTTAGGCTTTTAAAAAAAATCTCCCTCCTTATTTTTGAGAAGGAGGGAGATTTTTTATGGATGTTTGATTAAATAGGGAAAGAACAACAACAAAGAGTAATGGACCTATTAAAATACCAGGAAATCCAAATATTTCAAAACCGATATACATTGCAATAAAGGTTGTTAGTGAGGAGAGTCCAACTTTATTTCCAATAACTCTAGGTTCAATCATACGTCGAACTAAAAACTGTACGATCGTAAGTACGACTAGCACGACAGCAAAGATATAATCTCCTGTAAAGGCTTTGTATATTGCCCAAGGAAGAAGCAAAATGAATGAATCTAAAAAAGGAACGAAATCTAAAATGACTAGTAAGAGCGCTAAAATAAGTGGGAATGGTGTTTTTAGAAAATAAAAGGTTCCAAAAGCTATAGCAAAAATGCAAATGCCAACTAAAAATTGTGCTTTCATAAAACCAAACAAAGCAAGTTTTACGCGCTGTCCAATAAATAGTATTTTTTGATGATAGTGAAACGGAATAGGCGCTAACATTTTACGGTTAATATTCGGTAGTTCTAAAAGAAACATATATAGTACAATCCAATAAACAAAAATATCAAACAAACGAGAAGTTATATACGTAAGTGAAGATGACCAAACGTTTACATTTGTTAAAGAAAGAGCATATTTCTCGATTGAAGATAGAGCCCGTGCTATCATAAGTTGAATTTGTATAACAAGATCTAAGGGCAAGTGATAAGTATAGTTGGAAAGCTTGGATTGTGTTTGAATCCATAATGCTGATAGCTGATTAAGATACTCTGGAATATGAATGATAAATGTTGAAAATTGTTTCCAGCTTATAAATATAATGAGAATACATAATAGTAATGTCATACTTGAAAAGAACATAAAAAAAATCGATGCGACTATTTTGCGTTTTTTTCGGAACCGTTTACTGATTCGTAAGATGACAGGTTCCAATAATAATGCAGTTACGTAGGCAAGCAGTATGGGTAATGACAGGGATATAAACCAGAGAATAGCAATTCCGCTAGCTATAACGATGATCGGATGGCGAAAAAAGGGGTGTTTGAAAAATTGTAACATTTATCTCACCTACATCATGTAAAAGATATAGTTAGTATGAGAAGAAATAAAATTTTTACTCAAAATAAAAAAGACTGGACCACCAGTCTTTTCAGATTTAGCTATTGCACTGCATGCTGTTGTCGACTTACTGTTAACCCTGATAAAAAATAAAATAATTTCGATGTTTAATCGACATGCATGCACCGAGAAATAACTATCTAAAATTATGCGTGAATTTTAAAAGCTTCTAGGTCTAATTTAACCTTTTTTAAGATATCTTCACATTTTTTCACAAGATGAGCTGGGAAAACTTCATCATCACCATACTCAACGCCGTGTGGATAGTAGTACTTACCAAGTGCTGGTTTCATTAATGTTAGGATTGCATCGTGTGCACCAACATCTCCTGATTTTGCATATGCGAATACACGTAGGTAATAACGTCCTTCACGAGTATCGAAACGCTTATCAAATGTCATACGTTCGTAATCCCAGCCGCCGTCACATTCTAAACCATTATTTTTCATGACGCTTACAATAAGTTCTTGATCAGCTGTTAAATTTTCAAGGTTAGTATTTTCAAAATACATCTGTAATCCTCCTTTAGGTTCTCGTACAAAGTATACGCTCATTTTTATAATAGAGCATATTCGACATTGTTGCAATGACAACATTGTGTCAACCCAACTACAATTGATATAATAATTTAGAATAATCGTGATAAGAAGGAGTCATGTATGAAAGCTTTATTTCGCATTTTTATGGCATGTGCTGCAATTGCGTTGATCGGCTTTATGTTTTTTAATACACCACGTGAAAACGAGCCACTAAAAGGCCCGAACGCCAATTCAAATATTATTCCCAAAACCGAGTTAAAGCAGCCTGAAATGGGGGCAACGACACGTCCAAAAAGTGGGATGTCGACATTAATCGGTCAAAAAGCTAAGGTAGTTTTGGAGAGATATGGTGAACCAGTTCGAAAGGAACCTTCATCTTTTGGATATGATTGGTGGATCTATAATGCAAGTTCTTCCACATTTTTTATGGTAGGCGTTCAAAAAAATGTTGTGGCACAAGTTTACGTAGCTGGTAAAGATTTAGATGCTTCTCCTTTTAAGGTTGGTCAGAAGCGCGATGATATATACCGAATGACAATCATTGATTATGAAGTAACTGCGAATGTAGGTAAAAATATTTTCGTTTTCTCAATGAGTGAAGAAGATATGCAGACACGATTGCTTGTAAAATTCGATGGACTTTTTGCACAACTCTATATAGATAGAGAAACGGGTGAGCTACAAGGAATACGCTTTACTAATAGTGAAACGCTTGTTCTTCATCAACCTTATGAAATGACTTATCAAGGTGAGCTTGTTATACCAACACCACCTTCTTCTTTTTTACAACAGGATATTAATGAAGCAAGTGCTGTACAGCTTGACGATTTGATAAATGTAACAAGAGTTCAACATGATTTAGCTCCATTAAATATTGATGAATCATTAGAAAAAGTTGCAAAAATACATAGTGAAGATATGAAGATTCAAAATTTTATTGGGCATGAATCACCAACAAATGGAGATTTAAAAAAGAGATTAGAAACACAGGGAATCGAATATAGTGAGGCGAATGAAAATCTTGCGACAGATTATTTTGATGCTATCGAAGTAATGCATGGCTGGCTTAATTCACCTGAGCATCGAAAAGTCATTTTAAATGATAAATATACTACAGTTGGATCGGGAGTATTTTTAAACTATTATACGCAAATATTTTTAGAATCTCCTTCTCAGAAGTTGGATAGCGACTCTGAGGAATCAGAAGTAAATATTGATGAATCATTACAATAGAAATAGAAATCTGAAACCGAAGATAAACTTGGCGAAATCAAGTTTATCTTCGGTTTTTTCATTTTTTAGACGAAATAGATAAGCACAATGACTACCTACATTTTTCGTCACACCGTTACATACGCCGTCATATGATAGAGAACCGAAAGGGGGAATGAAGCTTGCAATTAGCTGAACTATTGAAAGACTGGCCGTGTAGCATAACTGGAGGATCTATTCGCACAATTATTACAGGCGTTGAGGATTATGCTCAGGCAGTAAAACCTGGGAATATTTTTGTTGTACGTAAGGGGAAGAAAACATCGGGAAGTCGTTTTGTAAAAGAAGCATTAGCTCGGGGTGCTGCCGCTATAGTATCAGAGGAAAGTATTTCACTGCCTAATATCGATCAAAATATTCCTTTTGTTTGGGTTCCAAATACATCTCTATTTTTATCGTATGCGAGTGCAAAGCTTTCAGCCTTTCCCGCAGAAGCATTAACAGTCATTGCGATTACAGGTACAAATGGTAAAACAACAGTGAGTCATTTTGTGAGCCAATTATTAAGAGCCCTACATAAAAATGTTGCAGTTATTGGAACTGTAGGATTTTTCATCAATGAGCAGAAACAACAATCAGTGTATGAGCAATTAACTACATTACAGGCAAAAGAGTTACACCCGATTTTAAAACAATGTGTACGAAATGGTGTTACACATGTTGTTTTAGAAGCTTCATCAATGGGATTACAGCAACATAGACTTGATCATTGTGATATCGATTGTGGCGTTTTTTTAAATTTATCGGAGGACCATTTAGAAGATCACGGAGGACTTGAGGCATATAAGCGTGCAAAAAAAAGATTGGCAGATTTGTCGAAAAAGCTAGTGCTAAATGGAGATGATAACTTTTGCCGTTCCGTTGGTATATATGATAAGAAAAAATCCTGCTCATTTGGCTTTGATAATCATAATGATTTACATATCCAAATTGTCAGTGAATCATTGGGGAAAACAGTAATTTGTTTACAAACGTCATCGAGTGAGCATATTGTAGAAATCCCTTTTGTTGGTAAATATCATGTGCAAAATGCTGTAGCTGCGTTGATGACTTTATGGCGCCTAGGTTTCTCAATTGAAGAGATAGCAGAGCATATGTGGTTGTTAAGGCTACCAGAAGGAAGACTTGAGAAAATAGACAATCCATTTGGGATTGATGTGTACGTAGATTACGCACATACTGCAGAGGCATTACAGGCTGTTCTGCAAACCTTTGATCGCTCGAAAACCCTTTACCTTGTATTTAGCTGTGGAGGAAATCGAGATAAGGCGAAACGTTTTGCGATGGGGGCAGTAGCTAGTAAGTATGCGGATGTTATTTTTTTAACAACTGATAATCCACGTGATGAAGATCCGATTTTAATCAATGAAAGTATTATTGCTGGATTTACTGAACAACAATATTATGAAATCTATCTAGATCGAAAAGTTGCTATTCATCAAGCATTAGCAAAGGCGGAAAAAGGTGATATTGTACTTGTTGCCGGAAAAGGGCATGAACAGACCCAACAAATAAAAAATCAAAAATTCCCTTTTTCCGATCAACAATGTATTCGAGATTACTTTGTAAATCTTATGTCTAAGGACGGCGTTGAATGACAAAGAAAGAAGCAGTTGCAATAGCAAGTTTTCGTCCAGTCTCATCCTCGATATCACATTCCATCACAAGTGTCTGACGCCCTTTATGCACGAAACGTCCGCGAGCGATTAGTTCTTTGTTGGTTGTTGTAGCAATATAAGAGATATTAATATTTGTTGTGACAACATTAAAACCTTCTGGTACCGAACGCGAAGCAAGTCCCCCCATTGCTGCATCTGCAATTGTTGCAATGATCCCACCGTGTGGTACCTTAATGGTATTATGGATAACGGGTGTAATGGGAATACGAACCTCACTAACTTCAGGCTCAAATTTGCCCACCATGTGTAAGGCAGCATTAATATAACGTCGATGGATACCTTGCTGTTTATCGCGAAGACCAGACAATAAATGTAGTAAAACCTCCTCATCTTCAGCTGTACTATGTTGTAAAATCTTTGCTAGTAATTGTTCTATTTGTTCTTTAGATGATGGTACCAATTTAAAAACTCCTTCATTTAAAATTATCATTAATGTAAAATTATCATAAAATCTGTTATGATGGGAAAGAGATTGGGGGAATTAAATATGATGATGACCTCTGACTGGGCAATCATTTTGGATGAGGCCGATGCGCTTTGTGAGATGATTCTTTCCTCTGAGACTGTGAAAACGCTACAACAAGCGTATGATGCTGTGTATAGCGATGTCCAATTAGTTGAAGCTATTTACGCATTTAATCGCATGAAAGAGCAGTACGAAGATGTACAACGTTTCGGAAAATATCATCCGGATTATCATACAATTATGAAATCGATTCGTCAGCAAAAGCGCGCACTCGATTTAAATGAAAAGGTTGCAGCCTTAAAAATTGCTGAGAACGATTTTCAAGACTTACTTGACCAAGTAAGCCTACTTATAGGGAAAACTGTTTCAGAAGCGGTAAAAGTTCCTGTAAGTAATCCGTTCTTTACATCAGATTCTTCATGTGGTGGAGGATGTGGCTCAGGCGGTTCTTGCTCTTGCTCTGCATAAACAAGGTAAATTTTCTTCTTAGACTGTATACAAACTCGTCGCATGAGTTTGTATACAGTCTTTTTTACTATGCCATTGTAGCGAAAGCCATGAACATCAGGATGTAATTATTACGGAAAAATTGTATAGTAATTGAATAGACAATATAGAAATTAAAGGAGGATCAGCAGATGAAGACTTATAGAATTGCCGTTATACCAGGAGATGGGATTGGTAAAGAGGTTGTACCAGCGGCGATAGAAGTTCTTACTAAAGCAGCTCAATTAGATGGTAGCTTTCAGTTTGAATGGACAACATTCCCTTGGGGCTGTGACTATTATTTAGAGACAGGTAAAATGATGCCTGATAATGGTATTGAAATTTTGAAAGGTTACGATCAAATCTTTTTAGGTGCTGTAGGCATGCCAGATTTAGTACCAGATCATATTTCACTATGGGGGCTACTTATTAAAATCCGCCGTGAGATGAAGCAATCTATAAATGTGCGTCCAGCAAAGCTACTTCAAGGATTGCCTTCTCCTTTACGAAATCCAAATGGCTTTGATTTTGTTGTTGTACGTGAAAACTCAGAAGGTGAGTATGCTGAGATTGGTGGCAGAATACATAGTGGACAGGATGAAGTTGCTATCCAAAATGCTATTTTTACAAGAAAGGGAACAGAACGTGCAATGCGATATGCATTTGAAATGGCGAAAACTCGACGCCAGCATGTTACAAGTGCCACAAAATCTAATGGAATTACATACAGTATGCCTTTTTGGGATGAAGTATTTGGAGAAGTAGGTAAAGATTACGAAAACATAGGACAAGTATCTAATCATATTGATGCATTAGCTGCCTTTTTAGTGATGAAACCAGAAAACTTTGATGTCATTGTTGCATCAAATTTATTTGGGGATATTTTAACCGACTTAGGTGGTGCGATTATGGGAAGTATCGGAATTGCTCCAGCTGCAAATTTAAATATAGAGCGACAATATCCATCCATGTTTGAACCAGTCCATGGCTCTGCACCTGGCATTGCAGGACAAGGGATAGCAAATCCGCTTGGACAAATTTGGACAGGTAAAATGATGCTTGATTTTTTAGGCTATCATGAGCTTGGTGCAAAAGTGCTAAATGCGATGGAAGCAACATTAGCAGAAGGTATTAAAACAGCCGATTTGGGAGGAAAAGCGACATTACGTGATGTAACGGATGCGGTATTACGTCATTTGCAATAATATTAAATTTTAACTTCTCTCAGCGGGTGTCCAAACATCCGCTGAAATAGAGGAACTCAGTCTATGAACGCCACGTCCTGTGAATCTAACTTTAAACAGTGGGGTTATCTTCAGCCCTACTATTTATTAGTTTTTACAAAACGGGCGTTAATGCGGGGAAAAATGAATGGGGTGAAGGCCACATGATCAAATTTTTTGAATATAACTGGCAAGTAAAGAGACGAATGGTTGGAGTGGTGTAATCAGCTAAGTATAGAGGAATTGTTGCAGAAAAGAAGTGGTGGAGTAGGTAGTTTTCTATATACTCTTTTTCGTATTATTGATGTTGAATATAGTTGGATTCGTGGTATTAAGGGTGAGAATGACAGAATATTCAATTTCCTTGAATATGAAACGCTTGAAAAGGTAAAAAATCTTTCAATTGAATTACGCGGGGAAACTATTGAATTTTTGAAGCATAATGAGAATTTTAGCGATGAGATTGTAAAGGTCTCCTGGGATACAAATGTTTATACAAAAAATGAAATTTTACATCATGTTATTGCACATGAAATTCATCATATTGGGCAACTATCTGTGTGGGCAAGAGAATTAGGTTTATCCCCGGTACCTGCTAATTTTATTGGTAGAGAAATTTTAAAATATAAAAACGAAAGGTAAGGGCTGTTAGTAGAAAGCCCTCACCAATCAATGTGTTAACTATTATAAAATGGAGAGAAGGCTCCATTCTATGTTCTTATTTTTGTAGTAATTCTACAGCAATATCAGGTCGATCTGTAATGATACCTTTTGCACCGTTGTGAATTAATTTATTCATTGTTGCCACATCATTGATAGTCCAATAATGAACAGGGATGTTTAAATTGTTTAAAAACTGGACGAACTTCGGAGAATCCAGTGTAATTACTCCTGATTTAGGTGGTATCTGGAATACATCTACCTTTGGATGATATAAATGTCCGAATTGGCTTGAGAAAGAAGCAAATGCTTTACGAACATCTGATTCACCTGCACCGAGTGCTACTTGATTTTGTGCATATAGATTAAAGCGATCTATCTGTTCACCGTAAAAGCTTGTGACAACCACTCGATTCTCTGCACCAAGCTCTTCAATTAAACGCCAAAGTTTAGAAGGCATTAAACTTCCTTCATACGTATCTGGTGCATCTCTAATATCGATATTTATCAACATGTTTGGATAAGTTTCTAGTAGTTCACGTAATGTTACAACGTCTATTTTTTTATCTCGATATGGAAATTCCCCATCCAAATCTTCAAATTGATAACCATGGTTTAATGCATTTATTTCTGCTAAAGTCATGTCTGAAACAAGTCCATAGCCATCTGTCGTACGGTCAACAGTATCATCATGGAAAACGATAATTTCCTCATCTTTGGTTAAGCGAATGTCTATTTCAAATCCGTCAACACCTAACTGTGAAGCTTTTTCAAAAGCAGGCATTGTATGCTCAGGTGCTAAATGAGCACCGCCACGATGTGCGAGAATAATTGGGTGATTAAATTGTAATGCTTGTTTACCTTCTCGTTGTTGAGGTTTAGAAATAGCTTTACTACCTGCCCAAGCAGCTGCACTTGCCGCTGCGATTGCAAGTGCAATCTTTGTTTTCTTACCCATATTCGTCCTCCTTAACAATTAAAATGATATAAATAGTACTGGTAATTTCACTTTTGAATTTTTTGTGAGCAAACAAAATCAGTGAAGTTTAGTATTCTATTAACTTGCACAAGTGAATGTAAAACTTTTAGTCAACGTTGTATGCTTTTCCATTATAACGGAAAATTGAGCGTTCTGTCAGCTAAACTCTGTTGCTATCATTTTCCGGTCTATGGTATTCTTTTATGTAAGAAGTGAGGGGAATACTATGAACGAACGACAAGGGCTAATCGTTTACGTCCATCAATTAAAACATGCGAAATCTCTTCGAAAATATGGTCATGTTCTTTATATTTCTCGAAGGCAAAAATATGTAGTGCTTTATTGCGAGCAAGAGGAAATTGAAGCAATGACAACAAAACTACAACGCCTTCCATTTGTGAAAGACGTTGTAAAATCTTATCGTCCATTCGTTAAAACTGAGTATGAAAATGCAAAACCAGATAAAGCGAAAGAATACGACTATAAAGCGGGTCTTTAGTATTAAGTCAATGCCGGGATATAGTGATGAAGTCGCATTATTCCGATTAGGTATTGATAAAATAGTTTTGATTCCGAAAATATAGAAGAGTGCTTTATTTCTACAACAACCGCTTTTCTATCTAGTCGTTTAATACTTTCTTCAAACATTTTTTGTCGTTGTGAAGGCTGCTCTTCATTGTAAGGGATGCCTTCTCGACAAATATAAATCGGCATGAATTTACTTTCACCGACTGGTTTTAAAGCGACTGCTAAAGAGGCAACCTTTTTTTCTTCTTTAGTGGATGTTAGTATGAAGGCTTGGTGGAAGCGATCTTGATTGGTTCTCACTATTTCAAGTAGCTCATAAACATCACCATAGCCCTCACCTAATTCTATAAATTGTTGTGGCATAAAAAAGCACATCCTTTCCAATACACATAGTATCATGCTGCGGGAGGTCAAGCACATGAAATTTGCAATGAGTTTTTTTTCCATTCTAGGACTAATCATTACAGGAACATTATTTTTCCAGTACCATGCTTATTCGTCTGACTTAGAAACAGGCAATGGCGATTTCCATTATTCACAAGAGATAGAAATTGTCTATCGAGAAAATAGCTTGGATATTCGTCAATATTTTAAAAATTTACCCAACCAAAAAGTAAAAATACAGTGGCCAAAAAATGCGGTAAATCCTAGTTGCTTTATCGATAACGAGAAAAGCTGTGATCGCTTATCAAAAGAAGTCTCATATTTTAAAAAAGGAGAGACTAAATCACAATCTGTTTCATACATAATTCCAATTGAGGGTGGCTTAAAAGATAAAATGCTCATCCAAAATGTTTTTGCCACATTAACGAATGGTGAAGCATCTTATTCTGTTGTACATATTTCAACTGATAGTAAAATTGATGGTCAGTGGATAACTGGCTTGCCTTTAGTAGGTCAGCAAAAACTATCGCTTGTTAACTATACAATGTTTAGTGGAAATGGTACAGTTCGTGATATTTATTGGCAAACGGGTAATTTAAAAGTACAAGAGGAAACCCCTGTATTATCTATTTATGCCCCGGGGGCTATTTCGAAGGATTTCTTAAAATCATTGGAAAATTTACAGTTTTTAAATGATCAGCACATTGCTATTATTCAAGAAAAGAATCCAGTTAAAGAACATGATAATCGACTTTTATTTTTGCCAGAGCTAACTAAGCAAGCTGTTGAGCAGGAAGTAATACTATCACAAATAAAGTCACAATATAAATTTGAAGATTCACCAACATGGTTGCCGGAAGTAGTGGCATCCTATTTAGTGAAAGATACGATTGGTTCAGATAAAGCAAAGGCCATCGTGAAGACGTTAAATGAATATATGACAGCTAATCAAGAGTCTGCTTGGCAGGAAGCTTTGAAAAAACTGGGGGAAGAGCCGATTTCTCCTGCATCAATGGATGATCTTTTATCCAAGGTGTTAAATGCAAAAACTTCTTATTTTAAGTTGAATGCTGCCCAAGAAAAAGGCACATACCCACTATTATTTGAGGATGAACGAAGCGTTTACGTTAATGATGTTTTGAGAGATAATGTTCATGTCATTCTTCATGAAGGACAAGTACTATATAATGCTGATACATTGTTGCCATATCTAGGCTATACTGCTGGTGAAGGTAAAAATGGATATTATATCAATAATGATAACCGCACGTTCAGATTCCCGAAAGAATCAGGATTTTATGTATTTAATCAACGTAGATATTCTACTATCTCAGAACCGATTATTAAAATTGCCAATCATTATTATGTTGAAGAAGCTTGGCTACAACGATTATTTTTAGTAGAATTACAAAAAAGTGATGGTCGTATCAATATCAAGACCTTAACACAAGAACAAGAATAAATTTTTTGCAGCGGAGGTTCGTCTTTCGCTGCAAAAATACTTTTATCTTGCGAAAGCAAAGCGACAGCAACAATGTTTTCTGTGCGAAAGCGAAGCGACAGCAACGATGTTTTGTCTGTGCGAAAGCGAAGCGACAGCAACAATGTTTTCTGTGCGAAAGCGAAGCGACAGCAACAATGTTTTCTGTGCGAAAGCGAAGCGACAGCAACAACGTTTTGTCTGTG